>CAJKFC010000036.1 GCA_905199135.1 uncultured Eubacteriales bacterium | reverse complement strand
CCTGGGGCACATAGGAGACGATGAGACCCGAGGGCATTCGTATTTCACCTCTGTACTCTCCGCCCGTTCCCGCCGCCAGTTTAAGGGCTGTGCTCTTGCCGCAGCCGTTGGGCCCCGTCAGGGCGACACATTCCCCTCTTTTGACCTCGAAGGTCAGGGGAGCGCACACCTCTCTGCCTCCCGCCATGGGCGCCGCCTTTTGAAAGGACACCACTGTGCCGCTGTGGTGGGAGAGGGGGAATATCTTTAAATCCTCGGCGGTCTCGGCGTTTTTCAAAAGCTCCGACTTTTGCTCTGCCGCCTTTATCCTGCGCTGCTCTATGGCCTTGGAGCGCTTCATAAGCTTGGCGGCCTTGTGTCCCACATAGCCCTTGTCGACGCTGCCGTCTCCGTATTTCGATGCTTCGGTCTTGTCCGACCATGCCGAGGCCCTTTCGGCCGACAAATTGAGCCTCGCTATGTCCTTTTTGAGTCTCTGATTTTTCAGTTCCTCGGCCTGCTGTGCCTTTTGAAAGCCCTCAAACCACGAGGAAAAATTGCCTTTCTGCACCTCTATGCCTGTTTTCGTAAAGGCCAGTATCCTGTCGGCGCAGCCGTCCAGAAAACGCCTGTCGTGGGACACCAGCATAAACCCGCGCTTTTTGCTGAGATAGGACGCCACCGTCTGTCTGCCCCTCTCGTCCAGATGGTTGGTGGGCTCGTCGATCAGGGGGAATGCGCCCTCCCTCAAAAACAGGACTGCCAGCAGAAGTTTGGTCTTTTCTCCTCCCGAAAGGGTGCAGAACGGTCTGTCCAGCACCGAAAGGTCGGTGTCCATGAGGGAAAGCTCTCTTTCTGTCTCCCATCTTTCGATTTCGGGACGCAGCTTTCTCACCACCTCTTCGCCCGTGTCCCGGGGATTTCCAATGGAATAGGGGAAATACTCAAACTTTTCCGAGGATATTATCGAGCCGCCGTATTCATACTGCCCCATGAGAAGCTTTAAAAATGTGGTCTTTCCCCGTCCGTTTCTGCCGATTACTCCCAGTCTCCATCGGGTGTCTATCTGAAAGCTGACATTTTCAAAGACGCTGTCAAAGGACGAGGGGTATGAAAATGTGAGATTTTCTATCTTTATGAGTGACATATACAGTCTCCTTTCGCCGTTTAAATAAAATAAGGCTGCGGGAAAGCAATCCCGCAGCCGTCACGGCAAAATGCCCTCCCCAAAAGGGTACGGCCTGTATTCGGGGCGAAAAACGCAAAGCTCTCCTGCAAAAGGGCGCGGCGGCGCAAAGCCGCAGGGCCTTATACTCTTTATCTGCAGGAATTTTTGCGCATCTTTTCACCTCTCTCTTCAAATCTTACCGATATTATACCATCTTATGGAGCATATGTCAAAGGCTTCAGTTTTCCTCGCTGTCTTCAAAAGAATATTCATTCAGCTCCTCAAAATCGAGAAACTCGGAGAGGGTCATGTTAAAGGCGAGGGCGATCCTGTGGAGAGTTTTCACTCTCGGGTTTTTGGTAAGCCCTCTCACGATGTTGTCGAGGGTCGACTGCTTTACGCCGCTCATGTCGGACAGCTTGTTTATCGATATTCCCCTCTGCCTGCAAAGCTCCCTTATGCGCCCGACATATATTTCGGAATATTCCATTTTACACCTCTCGTTTTGTTTTAAAAAATGGCTTTGCGGAACGGCATTTCAGCCGTTTTATCCCTGTCGGTGATACCGACAGGGTACCCATTTAATTGAATACTCGCTGTCGCAAATAAATTGCTCCGCTCGGTGCGGCGGCACTCGCCGCCGGGCGGAACGGCATTTCAGCCGTTCCCTACGGGTGCAGATTTTGCATCTGCGATAAAAAACCGAAACGCGGTTTTCGCGTTTCGGTTTTATTTATCAGTCCAAAAGCTTGAGGTTCATGTCCAAAATCTTGGGAGGGAGCACCTCTTTAAAGACCTCTTTCCAGTCGATGAAGTCCAAACCGAACTCCTTTATGAGCGCCGAGAGCAGCACTATGTTGGCGCCTCTCGGGTTGCCCTTTTCCCTGGCAATTTTGTCGGCGCTGACCACCACTGTTTTGACAAGCCTTTTCATCTCGTCAAGGCAGCCCTCGGGGTATTTTTCCGCACCTATGGCTGTGGTGAGGGAGGGGAGAGCCGTGTCTGCCACGACGGCTGTGCCGTCCTTTTTGAGGTAGTCTATCCACCTCAGAGCCTCCATCTGCTCAAAAGCCACCAGAATATCGGCGCCGCCCTTGCCCACAATGGGGGAATAGACCTTGTCGCCGTATCTCACCTGGGTGGAGACCGAGCCGCCGCGCTGAGCCATGCCGTGGACTTCGCTCATCTTGACATCAAATCCCGCCTTTATAAGTCCTGCCGTAAGCAGCTTGCTGACCAGTATGGTGCCCTGGCCGCCGACGCCCACGAGAAGTATGGTTTTTACATTATTTTCCATTATTTTACCTCCTTTTCAATGGCGCCGAAGGGGCATATCTGTGCGCACACCGAGCAGCCCTTGCACATGGAAGAATCTATGACGCTCTTGCCGTTTTCAAAGCTTATGGCAGGGCAGCCTGCCTTGAGACACATCTTGCAGGCTTTGCACTTGTCTGCGTCCACCTTATAGGTGTCGGTGCTGTGCTTGACCCTCTTTAAAAGCAGGCAGGGGCGCCTTGTGATGATTGCCGACCTCTTTTCGCTGTTTTCGGCCTCGTCAAAGGCCTTTTCCATGGCTTTGAGATCATTTGGATCGACGATGATTATGTTTTCAAAGCCGAAGGCTCTCAGTATATCCTCTATCTTTGCCTGACGGGCAAAGTCGCCCATGAGGTCGTAGCCCGTGCCGGGGTTGTCCTGATGACCTGTCATGGCCGTTATGCCGTTGTCCAGCACGCAGGGGATTATCTTTGTGTCGTTGTATATCATCTCGAGAGCTCCCGTCATGCCGCTGTGGAAAAATGTGCTGTCTCCCACAACGCCGTAGACGGTTTTCTTCTCGCCCATGAGCTCAAACGCCTTTGCCATGCCTGCGCCTGCCGAAAAGCCTGCGCCCATGCATATGCAGGTGTCTGTCGCCAGAAGTGGAGGGGCAGAGCCTAAAGTATAACAGCCTATGTCGCCTGCGATGACGGTATTTTTACGCTTGGAAAGGGTATAGAAAAATCCTCTGTGGGGGCAGCCTGCGCACAGCACGGGAGGACGGGAGGCCACTTCCACCTCTGATTTCAGATATTCTCCCTTTTCGCCCGTGACAGCCTCGCGGACTATCTCGGGATTGAGCTCGTATATGTTGGGGATAAGCTCCTTGCCGACGCACTCTATGCCCCAGCTCTTTATCTGCTCTTCCATAAAGGGCTCAAGCTCCTCGATGACATAGAGCTTTTTGACCTTCCCTGCAAAGCTCTTTATGAGATTTTTGGGCAGGGGATTGGTGAGACCCAGTTTGAGGTAGGACGCCTTTTCCCCAAAGACCTCTCGGGCGTAATTATATGCCGCCGAGGCGGTGATGACGCCTATTTCGCCGCCGTTCCACTCCTCGCGGTTGAGCTTTGAGGTCTCGGAGTATTTTTCAAGCTCTGTAAGGCGATCTTCAAGCCTTTTGTGGTGCACCTTTGCCCTTGCGGGGGTGGCGGCGTATTTCATAAGGTCTCTCTCGTATTTTTTGTGGGGAACTTCCTGTCTTTCGCCTGTCTCCACAAGGCTCTTGGAGTGGCATATTCTGGTAGTCACCCTGAAAAGGACGGGAATGTCGAAGCGCTCGGAAATCTCATAGGCTTCCTTTATGTATTCAAGACATTCGCCGCTGTCGGAAGGCTCGATAAGGCACAGCTTGGCGTGGCGTGAATAGAGCCTGTTGTCCTGCTCGTTCTGTGAGGAATGGAGGTCGGGGTCGTCGGCCGTAACTATGACAAAGCCGCCGTTTACACCGAGATAGGACGAGGTGAACATGGGGTCTGCCGCCACATTGAGACCGACATGCTTCATGGCAGTTATGGAGCGAAGTCCTGCGATAGAGGCGCCGTATGCCGCCTCAAATGCCACCTTTTCGTTGGGCGACCATCGGCTGTATACGCCGTAACTGGGGAGATTTTCAAAAATCTCGGTGGACGGCGTGCCGGGATAGGCGGCTCCGAAGGACACGCCTGCCTCATAGGCTCCTCTGGCGATGGCTTCGTTGCCGCTCATAAGTGTTTTCATATGCTTTCTCCCTTTCTTTTTGCTGATTTATGTATTGGTTAAATCCTGTGCCGCTGCCTTTACACCAGCGCGGCAAGGGCGATGGAATAGAGCTTGCTTTCGGCGCTGTCTGCCCTCGATACAAGCACTATCGGCACTCTTGCGCCGACGATTATGCCTGCCGACTTGGCTCCGCCGAAATATGTCATGGCCTTGCCTATGCCGTTGCCCACCTCATAGGTGGGAACTAAAAGAATATCGGCGCTGCCTGCACCTTCTGCCGAGTAGCCCTTATGGGCGCATGCCTCGCGGCTTACGGCAAGGTCGAGACCTACGGGGCCGAATACCACGGCGCCCTCTTTTTTGAGCTCCTCGGAGAGGGAGAGATCCCTTGCGTCCAATGTGGACTGTATCTTGGGGTCGACATTTTCCGCTCCGCACACGCAGGCGCAGACAGGTCGCTCATAGCCCAGTTTTTTGCACACCCTGACGGCGTTTTTAAGTATCTTTTCCTTTTTCTCAAAGTCGGGGAAGGTGTTCATGCCGCCGTCGGTGACGCACAGCAGCTTTTCATAGGCGGGGACTTCGTAGAACATGGTGTGGCTTATCAGCTCCCCTGTCCTCAGTCCGTAGGTCTTGTCGACTACCGCCCTCATGAGGGTGGAGGTGGACAAAAGACCCTTCATAAGTATATCGGCTCTGCCTTCCCTTATGAGACGCACCGCCTCATAGGCGCACTTTTCGTCGGTGTCGGCCTCGATTATCTGATAATTTTCCGCCTTTTCACCCATGAGGGTCAGAAGTGTGGCTATCTTGCGGCCGTCACCCACCAGAAGTGCGTCGGCTATACCCTGATTTTTGGCGTAGACTATGGCCGAAAGCACATCCTTGTCGGCGGCCTGAGCCACCGCAAGGCGTGAAAGGGGTTTCATTTTGGCAAGTTTTACAAGCTGTTCCAAATGCTTTATCATGACTTCCTCCTAATAATCCATGGCTGTGCCGTTTTTGAGAGCCCTTAAGGCGTTTTTCGCCATGGCCTCCATTTCAAACTCCCCCGGGAACAGCACAAATGGTGCGATGTAGCCTGCGTAATGGGCTATTCTCTCCACAAGTTTTTTGCTGTTGGCCATGCCGCCAGTCAGCACGACAGCCTCGGTCTTACCCGAAAGGACGCTGTGCATGGCTCCCATATCCTTGGCCAGCTGATAGGCCATGGCCTCGAAGATGAGGGCGGCCTCGCTGTCGCCGTTTTCGATTCTCTTTTCTATCTCAATGAGGTCGTTGGTGCCGAGATAGGACATGACGCCGCCCTCGGTGCCTATGGCTTTTTTGACCCGTCTCTTCTCATGTTTGTGGGCATAGCAGAGGTCTATGAGGTCGGTGACGGGCAGGCTGCCGCAGCGGTCCAAGCCGAAAGCACCCTCGTCCTTGACATTGTATACATCTATGACTCTGCCGTCTCTGTGGGCGGCAACAGACACTCCGCCCCCGAGGTGAGCCACAATAAGGGTACATTCCTCATAGGGTTTGCCCATCTTTTCTGCATATTTTGCCGCCGCTGCCTTTTGATTGAGGGCGTGGAAAAGGCTCTTTCTCTCCATGCCTTTAAAACCTGTCACCCTTGCCACATCGTCCATCTCGTCCACCGAGACGGGGTTTGTGAAAAATGCAGGTATATTGCCGCACTCTTTTGACAGCTGATCTGCCATCATTATGCCGAGATTTGAGGCGTGTTCGCCGTATTTTGCCTCTAAGAGCTCCTCAAGCACCTGCTCGCCAACTCTGTATGTGCCCGATTTGAGCCTTTTCAAAAGGCCGCCCCTGCCCACTATGCAGTCTGCTTCAAGGGGCATGAGCCCCGCCTTTTCCAGCTCGTGCTCCATGAGAAACATACGGTAGAGCAGCTGGTCTGCCACTGTGTGAAACTTGGCGAGGTCTTCGGGCTTATGGATCACCTTTGCGCTCCACAGCTCTTTTTCCTCGTCCCAGAGGGCGATTTTGGTAGATGTCGCCCCCGGATTTATAATAAAAGCTCTCAAATTTTGTCCTCCTGTCCTTTTTGTCTATTTTAACATTTATGTATAGTTTTTGTCAAATGGTTTTTGTACTTGAGCCTTTATTTTCTGCTCTTTGCACAATTATGAAAAACAAATAGTTTTCCGCCTTTTCGACCCTTTCCGACAGGTTAGCCGTTTGACTTTAGGGGGAAAATATGGTATAATACCTTGATATAAATAAAGTAAAAATGCCGAAAACAGAGACTTTTCAGCGGAGGAAATATAAATGACAGAGGAAATGCTCAAAAAGACCGACGAGTTTTTGGAAAACCACCCCAAGGGACATTTTCTGCAAAGCCGCGCATGGGCAAAGGTAAAGCCCGACTGGACGCAGGAGATAATAATTTCGACAGATAAAGACGGCGAGATAAAGGGCGCCATGACTGTTCTCATAAGGCAGCTGCCCTTCTTTAAAAAATCCATTATGTACGCCGCAAGAGGCCCTGTGTGCGATGTCCACGACAGGGAGACCATAAAGGAGCTTTTGGACAAGGCCAAGATTTTAGCCAAGCGCTACAAGGCCTATGTCCTCAAAATAGACCCCGATGTATTGGTATCGGACACGGAATTTGAAAAAATTCTCAAAGATCTCGGCTGCACAGTTACGAGAAACACCGAAAACTACGGCGGACTTCAGCCCCGCTTTGTATTCAGGCTCAACATAGAGAACAAGACCGAGGAGGAGCTTTTAAACTCCTTCCACAGCAAGACGAGATACAACATACGCCTTTCTGCCCGAAAGGGAGTAACAGTCAGAGAGGGCAAGACAAAAGAGGACACCAAGATTTTCCACGACCTCATCACCGTCACCGGCAAGCGCGACGGCTTTATCGTGAGAACTCTGGAATACTATCAGAGCGTTCTCGACAACATGGGGGACAAGGCCAAGCTCTTTATGGCGTACCATGAGGACAAGTGCATCGCCGCCACCATTGCCATATGCTACGGCGACAAGTGCTGGTATCTCTACGGCGCCAGCGCCAACGAGCACAGAAACCTCATGCCCAACTATCAGCTCCAGTGGAGCATGATAAAGTGGGCCCTTGAAAACAAATGCCGCATATACGACTTCCGCGGTGTTCCGGGCGACCTCTCCGATGACAACCCCATGATAGGTCTCTACCGCTTTAAAGTCGGCTTCAACGGCGACTACACCGAGTTTATCGGCATGGTTGAGGACATATACGACAAGGGCACATATTTCCTCGCCGAAAGAGCCATGAAAACCTTTAAAACCGTGAGACACAACCTGTTCGTCGCCCTGAAAGGAGACAAGAGATGAAAAAGCTTTTTGATTTTGCCGATGTCCTCGAAAAAGAAGGACTTGTTTCAGAGCGTCCTTCCCATGACGCAGACATAGATTATATCTCCTACACCTCTGCCGATATAAAGGAAAACACCCTTTTTATCTGCAAGGGCGCAGGCTTTAAGGAGGAATACCTCAAGGACGCCGCATCAAAGGGCGCTGTTGCCTACATCTCCGAGACAAAATACAATGTGGAGCTGCCCTGTATTCTTGTAAATGACGCATTAAACGCCATGTCGGCTGCCGCCGCCTTTTACTACGACTATCCCCAGAATAAATTAAAGCTCGTGTCGGTCACGGGCACAAAGGGAAAATCCACCACAAGCTGTTATTTGAAGGCGATTTTGGACTGTTGGCTTTTGGAGACCACAGGCAAAAAGGCCTCCCTCATCTCGTCCATCGACACCGACGACGGAGTGGATTTCTTTGAGTCTCACCTCACCACCCCCGAGGGTCTCGACCTTCACAGAAACCTTTACAACACTGTAAAAAGCGGCAGGGAATACTGCATCGTGGAGTGCTCCAGCCAGGCTCTCAAATACGGCAGGGTGAGAGGTCTCACCTTTGAGTGCGCAGGCTTCCTCAACATTTCGGAAGACCACATCAGCCCCAAAGAGCACAGCGATCTTGAGGACTATTTCACCGCCAAGCTCAAAATATTCTCCCACAGCAAGTCGGCCGTCATAAACGGTCAGTGCGACATGTTTGAAAGGGTAAAGGCCGAGGCTGAAAAGTGCGAAAACGGCTACACCGTCTTTTCATCTTCAGATAAAGCCGACATATACGCCGAAAACATCAAGGGCGGAGGGGTAAATCAGACCTTTGACCTCATCGAAAACGGCGAGAGATACCACATCGAGCTGCCCATGCCGGGTGTTTTCAATGTGGACAACGCCCTTTGCGCCATAGGCATATGCCGCCGTCTCGGCGTGCCCATGGAATATATTCAGAAAGGTCTCAAAAATGCCCGTGCCAAGGGCAGAATGGAGGTCTTTGCCAGCGCAGACATGGCAAAGATAGTGATAGTGGACTACGCCCACAACTACCTCAGCATGGGTGCTCTCTTTGACTCTGTGGAAAAACAGTACAAGGGCAGAGAGGTGTCCATCGTGTTCGGCTGCCCGGGGGGCAAAGCCTTTACAAGAAGGCGAGATCTCGGTATGCTTGCCGGAATCCACGCCGACAGGATATACCTCACCATGGAAGACCCCGACCATGAGAATGTAAGGGATATTTCCGAGGACATCGCCCGGTACGCCGAGAGAAACTGCGACGAGATTCATTTTATAGACGACCGCACCGAGGCCATAAGAAGGGCTATTTTCGAAAGCTCCCGGAACGCCGTCATACTGCTCACAGCCAAGGGCAGGGAGACAAGGCAGAAGATAAAGGGCAGATATGAGGAGTGCGCCAGCGATGTAGAGCTGGCAGAGGCTTTCCTCGCCCTTTATGACAAGGTGGGCGCAAAGCTTTACACGAGGTGAGAAATATGGAATTTATCACAGCTCTTTTCGGCCACGACATAAACACATACAGCGTGGCGAGAGCCTTTTATGAGGAATACGGCATAGTCTCCAATGTATTCTGCAAGACCTCGAGGGGCCCCTGCGGAAACAGCAGGATATGCCGCCTTATCACCGACGAAAAAATGGATCTGGACGAGGGCTTTTTAAAGGCATTTCTGCCCTTTGCCCAAAAACATTCCGACAAAAAGATAATCCTCATGGGCTGCGGCGACAACTATGTGGAGAGAATCATATCCAACAGGGAAAAATATCCCGAAAATGTCATAGTGCCGTATATCCCCAAAGAGCTCATGGAAAAGCTCATCACCAAGAGGGATTTTTACGAGATGTGCGAAAAGCACGGTCTGCCGTACCCCAAGACATTTGTATACACAAGAGACATGGGAAAAGACATATCTCTGCCATTTTCTTTCCCTATAATACTCAAGCCGTCAAACGGCGTCGACTACTGGCACAACCCCTTTGCCACCCAGAAAAAGGTCTATAAGATAAAGGACATGGCAGAGCTTCTCTCTGTCATAGACGACATCTACACGGCAGGGTACTCCGACGCCCTCATTCTTCAGGACATGATAGACGGCGACGACAGCTACATGAGAGTCATGACCACCTTTTCGGGCAAGGACGGCAAAACCGTCTTTACCGCCATGGGTCACCCCCTTTTGGAGGAGCACACCCCCCACGGCATAGGCAACACATCTTTTATAATATCCTGCAAGGACGAAGAGCTCTCCCAAAAGATAAGGAGCTTTTTGGACGAGATAGGCTATGTGGGCTTTGCCCAGTTTGACATGAAATACGACGAGCGCGACGGCGAGATAAAGATATTCGAGGCAAACTGCCGTCAGGGACGCAACAACTACTATGTCACGGGCGGCGGCACCAACATCGCCAAATACCTTGTGGACGAGTATGTTTACGGCGTAAAGCACGAGTATTTCACCGCCGACCACCGCTCTCTGTGGAGTGTAATACCCACCGCAGTTGCCTACATGTTCGTCAAGGACAAAAAGTATATACCCGAGATAAAGGCTCTGGTAAGGGACAAAAAGCTCAAAAACCCCCTGTTTTTAAAGGGCGACCTGTCTCTCAAAAGGCTCAAATATCTCGTAAGGTCACACCTCAGCCACTATGTCAAATACTATAAATATTACAGATAGGAGAGAGCCATGATAACCAAGAATTTCGAGGATTTCATACTCCAGTGCTTTTCGGGCGAGCTCCGCACGGCAGAGCTGCGCCTTTCCGATGAGGAAAAGGAGTATGTGTCAAGCAAATACAGAAAGGCGAGATTCAAAGAGCTTGACTGCGAAAACGACGGCGACGGCAGAATATGGTATGAGGTGAGGATCGACTGATGTCTAAGCTCAACCAGATAAAAACGGGAGCCATGCTGTCCTATATCTCCCTGATTTTGAGCACCACCATATCCCTGGTCTACACCCCCTTTATGGTGCGTACTCTGGGAGACGGAGAGTACGGCATTTTTACCCTTGTCAACTCCACCATATCCTATCTCACCATTTTGGGCTTCGGCTTTGAGTCGTCCATAGTGAGATACACCGCCAAATACAAAGCCGAGGGCAGACACAAGGAGGAGCACAGCCTTCACGGCATGTTCTTTACTGTCTATTCGATAATCGGTCTTGTGGCTCTTGTTTTGGGCTTTATTCTCTCTGCAAATGTTCCGCATATCTTCGGCGCAAAGCTCACAGAGAGCGAGCTTGTCATCACCGAAAGGCTCATGTATCTTGCCAGCATAAATGTGGCGATAACCTTTCCCTTTACGATATTTTCCGCCATATGCACGGCATACGAGCGCTTTATATTCTCAAAAGCCATGCAGGCGCTCAGAAGCGTGATGAATCCGCTGCTAATGACGGCTGTGCTGCTGCTGGGCGCCCGTTCCTACGGCATGATACTGGTGGCAACCTTTATCAACATCTTTTTCGGCTCTGCCAACATGATATACTGCTTTAAAAAGCTCAAGATAAAGCTGTCCTTCGGAAAGTTCGACAAGCCTCTTTTAAAAGAGATCGTCACCTTCAGCTTTTTCATCTTTTTGGGCATCATCGTCGACAGGCTCTACTGGTCGACAGGCTCGGTGCTTTTGGGTATGCTGGACGGCGCCGCAGTCATCACCTTCTTCAACCTGGGTGTACTTTTAAACAACTACTATCAGCAGCTTTCGGCGGCCATATCAAACCTGTTTTTGCCCCGTGTCACCGCCATATGCTCGAGGGAGCACACAAACAAGGAGCTCTCCGACCTTATGATAAGGGTGGGGCGCATACAGTTTTTCATTCTCGCCCTGGCTCTTGCGGGCTTCGCCCTTTTGGGCAAGCTGTTCATACGCTATGTGTGGATGGGCGAAGGGTATGAGTCGGTCTACTACATCGCCATGACCCTCTTTATCCCCATAACCGTGCCCCTCATTCAGAACATCGGCATATCGATACTCCAGGCGAAAAACAAGCACGCATTCCGCGCTGTGTGTTATCTCATTATCGCAATTTTCAACATTGTGCTGTCCATTCCCCTCATAAAGCTGTGGGGCCCTCTGGGCAGCGCCGTATCTGTGGCAATTTGCTACACCATAGGACATATAATCATAATGAACATATACTATAAGAAGGTGATGGGTCTCGACATAGGGCGTTTTTGGTTTGAGATAGCCAAAATGCTGCCCGCCGTCATAGTCCCCTCTGTTCTTCTCGTGCTGTTTATGAAGGTCACAGCCCTTTCGGGCAGAATGGGCTTTCTCATCTACGGCGTCGTGTTCGTGCTGATCTACGGCCTTTGCATGATGCTTTTCGGCCTGAACAAGGAGGAAAAGCGCATACTCTTCCGCCGCTTTTAGCGGAAAAAGCTATTTTTCAAGGAGGCAGCCATGCTGAATGATATACTCTATGTAATAATTTTTATTCTTTATACGGTCTGTTTTTATCATTACCTGACCTTTTCTTTCCACATGCTTCAGCTGTCCTCATACCACAACCCGACGCACCTTCTGTATGAGAACAACCACCAGAGGTACATATACGCACCCTACAAGGTCTTTCTGTGCCTGCCGCCCCTTATGCTGCTCATAGGCAGAGGATTTTTCACGGCGGCTCTCATTCTCTCCCTTCCCGTCATGCTGTGGTTTGCCTATATCTCAAAACCCTTAAAGGCGAAAAAACCCTTCGTTGTGACGGCAAGAATAAAAAGGCTCTACTGTGCCGCCTTTGTGCTTTACGGCATAGTGTGCCTCGCGGCATTTCTCTGCCCCATATGCCACCCGTCCTTTCTCCTTGCGCTGACGGCGGTGTTTTCGGTGTTCATCTACCCCTTTACACGCCTTTGCAACACGATAAACAGACCTATTGAAAGGTCTGTGGCAAATCACTATATAAAGGAAGCCCGGGACATTCTCAAATCCAAAGAGGACATGACGGTCATCGGCATTACGGGCAGCTACGGCAAGACATCGACGAAATATTTCCTCAATTCGATACTTTCCTACCGCTTTGAATCCCTCATGACCCCTGCCAGCTACAACACCACCATGGGCGTTGTCCGCACGGTGAGGGAAAATCTCAAGCCCACCACCAGTCATTTTGTGGTTGAAATGGGGGCGAGACATCTGGGCGAGATAAAGGAGATATGCGACATTGTCCACCCGAATATGGGCATCATCGCCTCGATAGGCCCTCAGCACCTTGAGACCTTCGGCAGCCTTGACAATGTGGTAAAGGCAAAGATGGAGCTTTACGACGCAGTAAAGCAGAACGGCACGGTATTTCTCAACATCGACAGCGACCCCATATATGAAAATCTCCCCACAGAGGGCAAAATCGTAACCTACGGCATAAAACGCACCGCCGATTACATGGCATATGACCTATCTGTAAGCGAGATGGGAATAAGCTTTTATGTAAAGACTCCCGAAGGGGAGACCGAGAGATTTACCACGAAGCTCCTCGGCGCTCACAATGTCCTCAACATCTTGGGCGCAATATCGGTGGCTCACAAGCTTGGCATGAGCCTTAAAAGCATGACTGTTCCCGTGGCGTGTCTCGAGGCTGTGCCCCACAGACTGGAGATAAAGGGCGGCGGCGAAAATGTAATCATAGACGACGCCTACAACTCCAACCCCATAGGGGCAAAAGCCGCCCTCGATGCACTCAATCTCTGCGACGGCATGAAGATAATCATAACTCCCGGCATGGTGGAGCTCGGCGACAGGGAATATGAGCTCAACAAGATTTTCGGCACTCAGATAGCCGAAATATGCGACTATGTCTGCCTTGTAGGGGCCGACCACATATACGACGGTCTCACGGAGGCAGGCTTTGACGAGGAAAAAATATTCCGCACAAAAGATGTCCGCGAGGCGATAAACCACGCCACATCACTCAAGAGCACAAAAAACGGCAAGAAGTATATTCTTCTGGAAAACGACCTGCCCGACAACTATTAAGGAGGCACTATGCAGGAAAGATTTGCCCCTCTTTTTGAAGAGCCCTTCGCCCTTGCCGTCATGAGCGGCTTCCGCAAGGGTCAGAAGGCGGAATTTTCAAAGGTCACGGTAACTCCCTTTGACAAAAAAGGGGAGAGAATGTGGCAGTTTACCTATGTCTACCCCAAAAAGGAGATACATGAAAATGTTACGGCGTCAGAGGGAATAGAAAAGCTCTACGGTCTTTTTGACATTTTCACCCAGTGTCAAATATATTCCCAAAGCCACGACTACCATGTGACCCTTTTTTCCAAAATGAAGATAAAGACGGCCGACCCCACCAAAACTGTGGAAAAGGGCGGTCACGACCGTGAGAAAAACTACATAATTTCCCCCACAGAGGGCGCCGATTTTCTCAAAGAACTGGGGGTCATGGGTGAAAACGGCACGGTCAACAAGGCAAAATACGATAAATTCCGCCAGATAAACCGCTATCTGGAGTTTGTGTCCGACATAAGCGACAGCCTTTTCAAAGGCGAGGACATAAAGGTCGTCGACTTCGGCTGCGGCAAGAGCTACCTGACCTTTGCCCTCTACTATTACCTCACCCAAAAGAAGGGCAGAAAGGCGAAAATCGAAGGTCTCGACCTCAAAAAAGATGTCATCGAGCACTGTTCGTCCCTTGCGAAAAAGCTGGGCTATGACGGTCTGACCTTTTCCTACGGCGACATAAAGGACTATGAGGGTGAGGCGCCCACCATGGTCATCTCCCTTCACGCCTGCGACACCGCCACCGACGAGGCGCTGTTCAAAGGCATTTTGTGGAAAAGTCCCGTCCTCATGGCGGTGCCCTGCTGTCAGCACGAGCTCAATCCACAGCTCAAAGAGGGCAGAGACACAGGCATGCTGCGCTACGGTCTCATAAGGGAGCGCCTTGCCGCCTTAATTACCGACACGGCGAGAGTCCTGCTTTTGGAGAGCGTGGGATACAGGACAGATGTCATCGAGTTTATCCCCACAGAGCACACCCCGAAAAATATTCTCATAAGGGGAGTTTTAAAGGGCGGCTTTTCCGAAAAGCATTACAGGGAATATTTAGAGCTCAAAAAACAGTGGGGCTTTGAGCACACACTGGAAAAAAGGCTCAGGTCGGCAGGACTTCTGCCCAAAGACGAATAATAAAAACGGAGCGGGAACGCTCCGTTTTTTGTTTGGGGTAATGCACCCGCAGGGAACGAATTTACCCCACCCGCCGTGCGTGCGGGGACTCCATGAAATTGAATAGTATTCGGCGATACTCATCGCCGTGCCGGGCGTTTGCCATCCGTGTGTCGTTCCGTTTGGTCTGCTCGTTGATGTTGCTTTACGGAGAGCCGAGGCTCGACCGCCGACAAGTGTCGGCGTGCCCTATTTAATCTCTCGGGGTCCCCATTGACAGGGTCAATGGGGTAAATGGGCATTTCAGCCGTTCCCTACTTTAACGGATAAGTCCGCCGTGGACATCGCGGGATTGAACAGGCACACCTGCACTCGTCGGCGGTCTAACCCTGGCTCTCCTTCTCTCGTCCTGCGCCCGCATGGAACGAATTTACCCCATCGCCGTGTCGGGCGTTTGCCCTCCGAGTGTCGTTCCGTTTATTATGCAAAGTAATAAATTACCCCGTATGTGTCCCATTAACGGGACGCTATATTCCTTTTGCCCTTTCGCGGTTGAATTTTCCCGAAAAATGGTTTATAATTATGATATGCGGGATAATCTGCCTGTTCGGCATAAATTTCCCCCGTCTGCGCATAAAAATCTCACAAGGAGGCCCGATATGGCGATTACCGAAGTACTCAAATGCGAAAATGAGGGTGGTTCGTTTATATGGAAACACCCCGAAGAAGATTTTAACACCCTAAGCCAGCTCATCGTCCACGAGAGCCAGGAGGCTGTGTTTTTTGCCGACGGCAAGGCTCTTGACCTTTTCGGCCCGGGCCGCTACACCCTGGACACCAGAAATATACCCCTTTTAAGCTCTGTAATAAACATTCCCACAGGGGGCGTTTCCCCCTTCCACTGCGAGGTCTACTTTATAAATAAGGCCGAGCAGATGGCGATAAAATGGGGCACCGACAGCAAGGTGCATTTCAACGAGCCCACTTTGGGCTTTCCTCTTGCCATCGGAGCTTCGGGCGAGATGACCGTGGCTGTAAACGATTCGAGAAAACTTCTCTTAAAGCTTGTGGGCACAAACCGCGGTTTTGACAGAATGTCTCTTTCGGAGTATTTCCGCGGCGTCATGATGACCGAGATAAAATCAAATCTCTCCGCCGCCTTCGGCTCGGGCAAAATAGGCATATTTACCGCCGACGAAAAGCTCAAAGAGCTTTCGGAAGAGATAAAGACCGCTCTTTCCCCCTCATTTGACCTTTACGGCCTGTCCCTTATGCAGTTTTTCGTGACGACCGTCATAAGACCCGAGGGAGACCCCCAGTATGAAAACTTAAAACAGCTCTATTTCCGCCGCTACGCCGATGTGGCCGACGCCCGGATCAGGCAGCAGGTGGGCATCATAGAGCAGCAGACCGAAGCCCAAAAGACGGTGATATCCTCCGAGGCCGCCGCAAAGAAGCGTTCCATCGAGGGTTATACATATCAGCAGGAAAGAGGCTTTGATGTGGCCGAAAAAGCGGCCGCCAACGAGGCGTCGGGACAGTTTGCCGGCATGGGCATAGGCCTCGGCATAATGAGCGGAGCTTCAAACCTTGTGGGCGGCGCCGTAAACAGCGCCGTCGGCGCGGCCTTCGCCCCTCAAAATCAACCCCAAAGTCAAAACGAAGGCGGCGAAATGCTCTTCTGCGACAACTGCGGCGCAAGGCTTGAGCCCGGCTCGGCCTTCTGCGACAACTGCGGCGCATCGCTGAAACCTGCCGATGTCTGCTCAAGGTGCGGCTACCACTTTACAAGACCGGGCAAATTCTGCCCCAAGTGCGGCGAGAGGAGGAGCTGACATGAAAAACGGCAACAAGATTCCCCTCATAGTTTTCCTCTGCCTTGCGGCAGCCTTTAACGCCGCCGCCTTTCTGCTTCCCTTTGACAGGGGAAACGGATTTTACACCGCCCTTATTTTTACCGAGATCGATTTGATTCTCAGTCTCCTGCTTATGACAAGGGGAGACTTTGACAGCAGCAAAAAACTGTTTTACGCCCTGCCCGTCTTTCATGTGTCGGCAGTGGGACTTATTTTGCAGTTTGTGGTGTTTTTCGCCTCGGCGGGCTTCGCCCTTTCGGGCAATACCGCCGCCCTGCTTTCGGTGCTGGTTCTGGCATTTTCGGTCATTCTCTATGTCCTCACCATGGGCGCGGCAAAGCATGTCTCAGCCATGGACAAAAAGGACGAGCTGAAAACAGCCTTTAAAAAAGAGACTATGGACGCCCTTTCGTCCCTCATCGGCCTTGAAAAAGACGGGGATATAAAGAAATCCCTCTCGGATTTTGCCGAAAAGCTCCGCTTTTCCGACCCTATAAGCAAAGGCGCCGAGGAGCAGGAGATGGAGATAAAGGAGATCATCGCGTCCTTTGGCTCAAAGGACAAAAAAGAGAGCCTTGAAAGGCTCAACATACTGCTTATGGAGCGAAACAGAAGGATAAAATCGTCAAAATAGACTTTAAATCCTCTGAATGTTCCCATTTTCTTGACTTTTTTTATTTTTATTTTATAATTA
>CAJKFC010000035.1 GCA_905199135.1 uncultured Eubacteriales bacterium | reverse complement strand
CCCCTGCCGCTACCAGCTTCTGGGAGAATTCTTTTGCAAAAGCAACAGCGTTGAGAACGGCTGTTCCGTTACCAACTGTTGTGTAGAAGTACTCATGGAGCTTGCCGATGCGTCCGGCAGCCTCAAACTCACGGAGAACATCGACGGGAAGTACGCGGTCGGGATCCTCGTTGCAGTAAACGGGGTCATATCCGCCGTGAGCTGTCTCGTATGTGTCAGATGTGAGATCCATAACTCCGTCGATGCAGTACTCGCCGTACTTGGAAGCGGAGGAGGACTCGATGTGATCGGGGTTGCCCTTGGGTACAACACCGCCGGATGTAACGAGAGCTACGCGAGCGTGAGCCATATCCTTAACAGCGGGGTTGGGATCAACACGGTCGAAGTTGGGCATCGGGAACTCTGTGACGAACTCTTTGCCTGCGAGCTTCTTTACGAGCATCTCAACTGCACGCTCGGAGCCGCGCTTTGTCTCAAAGAAGTTCTTACGGATGCCGTTGGGCATGTAGTTATCTACGCAGGAAGCGAGGATCTCTTCGCCCTTAGCGAGCTTAACAGCAAGAGGAGCCATCTTCTTGATAGCGTCACGAGCACCTGCTGCGCTGTCCTTTGTGGGGACGATATATACCTTGTTCTTGTACATATCTGCGCCGGGGTTCTCTTTGTACATACCTGTGAGAACAGGGATGTGGAGCTCTTCCTGAACAGCGTCTGTGATAGTACCGCAAGCAACACCGTAACGGCCGGCGTTAAATGCAGGACCAGCGATGAATATATCGGGATTCTGGCTCTTGACCATATCCAAAACTGTTGCCTTGGCAACATCGAGGTTTTCGTTGAAGTAGCTGTCGCCGCAAACTACTGTTGCAACGATCTCTACATCCTCGCCCATAGCCTTCTGGAGCTGATCGCCGATAGCGACTGTGCCCATGCGGAGCTCGGGCTGATAATCTGCTTTTTCTTCGCCACCAATACCTGCGAAGAACTGGTTAACATAATGTACAACCTTAATCTTTCCCATTTATTGTGACCTCCTTATCTTGCGCTCAGCTTGTTGAAGCCGAGTTCGTTTGTAGCGCCTGTGATGATCTGAAGCTCTGCTTCAATGGAGCCGTCGGGCTTGAGAGAGCCGTCGAAGCCGCCTGCGATTGTATCTACAAAGTCGATGTGGCCGATGACCTTGTCCATCTTCGGGAGGTGGATAACAGCATTGGCATTACCGCCTGTTACAACTGCGTTTGCGAGGGGATCTGCGTCTGCGAGGGACTGAGAACGTCCGTCACGGCCTGCATACTCGTCTGTGATGATAACAGTCTTAACGCCGACTGTCTCGATCTTCTTGCAGTTCATGATAAGGTCTGTATCGGGGTTACCGAAACCTTCCTGAGATACGATAGCACCGTCAACACCGAGGTACTGGCAGAGCTTAGCAGCCCAGTCAGAAGAACGCTCTTTATCAGCAAGATAAACGTTCTCGTTTGTGATGATCATACCGGCAAAGTTGATTGTCTTGCCGTGTGCCTTGAACAGATCGTGGATAACAGGGTTGTTGAGGTGGTGGTATGTTGTGTTCTTATCGCAGGAAGAAACACAGTTACCGGAGAGGATAGCACCGTCCATAACCTCTGTGGGGTTGATGATTGTGGAAAGTGTACGCTTTGCGTCTACGCCGTATACGTATGTATCGTGCATAAGACCCTGGGACTGAAGCATCTGAACATATGCAACGCGGGGGAGGTTCGGATACTTCTCGATGCCTTCCTTGACATTGAGTGTCTCAAAGACCTCTGTCTCGTCGGGAGTTACATTGCGTCCGAGCTCACCGAGGAAAACAGCTGTCTTAAGACCTGCAAAACGGATTGCCTTCTCGTGCTCGTGGGGCTTGAGGCCGTCAACGGGCTCGCAAGTTACAACGAGGTTGTATGTCTGGGAGAAGGGAGTGTACTTTGCGCCTTCGCCGGACATATCGATGATACCTTCCTGGAAGCCGACGATCTTACCTGTTGTGACAACGGCAGCGCCCTTGAGGACATGTGTCTTACCGGAGCCGACAACGCCGACTTTACCGATGACGCCGGGGAAGATTTCGCCGGGGCCTTCGACCTTAACACGGGGCTCGATAACGTCCTTAACAGGAGTGATACGAACGCTCTCACCGGGGCGTGCTATGTCAACTGCGACCGACTTGATGTTCTCATCTTCCTTGATGAGATTTACGATGTCCTCTGCATTTACATAGAGAACGCCGTTTTCTACTTTGGATTCATTTGAAAATTGAATGTCTGAGATTTTGATGTAACCCAATTCTAATTTCAAATTCCTGCACCTCACTTATCATAGTTTTTTATAATTGTAATTATAAACGAGATTATTGTGACAATTAAGCCTGCGTCGCCGCCGGAATGGCACTTTCCATAAGGGAGAGATCGATGAGCGCAAAGTCAGCTCTTATGTTGTCGGGCATCACGGGGAAACGGACGGGGAACTTCTTTGCGGTGATTATCGCGTTTTCGATAATCTCCAGAGACCTCATGTCCATGTCTCCTTTTGTCTTGGTGATGAAAACAGTTTTGAAAGGCGTCTCATTGGGCTTGACGCTGCCCGAAAGGGGATGCGTTAAAAGCTTGGCGCCCTTGTGAACCTTGTCTCTCACTCTGAGCAGGAGCTCCTCATAAGATTCGTCTTTATACTCGATTTCAAACTCGTCCTTATACTTGGAATATACAAGCTCGTTGTTTGTCATAATGATAAAGCTGTAAGCCATCGTACCTCCAAATATTTGCATAATTATGAGCCGTTATGCATAATTTTGCGTTATTTTGCACACACGAATAGCCTAACGCTCGTTCGCAAATATATTATATGATAAAACTCATTTTTTTTCAATAGTTTTTTTCTTTTTTTTTCAAATTCATAAATAAATTACAAGTTTTGGCGAAAAAAATTCCCAATATATCGGGCTTTTCTATTTTAGCTCTATATTTTCTCAATATATAGAGGTATTTACGCCGTTTTATTTATGATATTTGCCCCCTGACAAAATGTTCATGGCTCTGTAAATTTGTTCTAAAATCATGACTCTCGCCAGGTGATGGGGAAATGTCATTCTCGACATGGATATTTTAGCGTCGGCAAGACGCTTTATCTCATCGGACATTCCTTCGGAAGAACCTATAATTATACATATTGTAGATTTTCCGCCAATCTGCGCTCTGTCTATCATATCGGCCAGTTCCTCGGAGGAAAGCTGCTTGCCCTCGATGCACATTGCCACCGTAAAGCAGCCCGGAACGAGCTCCTTTTTGATGAGGGCGGCCTCCTTTTCAAGACCTCCTCCCTCGGGCAGCTCCTTTATCTCCAAATTGCAGTAGAACTCCAGTCTTTTTATGTATTCCTTGCAGGCTTCAATGTAAAACTTTTCCTTCAGTTTGCCCACCGGTATAATTTTTATTTTCAGCATGTCACACCGTCAAAGTAAATCCCGAAGTATTTTTCTTTTGCGCCACCTTTATGTCTATGTGACCCTCTGCCCCGCACTCCAAAAGGGCCTTTTCTGTTTCAAGAAGAGCCTTTGAAGGGGTATTGTTCTTTTCACTCAGATGGGCCAGCACAAATTTTTCCGTGCCGCTTTGCGCCAAGTGGCTTATGAACTTTCCGCAGTCTCGGTTGGAGAGATGTCCGTTCGGCGAAAGTATCCTCTGTTTCAGAAAATAGGGATACGGCCCGCTTTTGAGCATTTCCACATCGTGGTTCGATTCTATGTACACGGCATCGCAGCCCTCTACCGCGTTTTTCACTTCTTCGGTGACATATCCCAAATCGGTGCAGTAGGCAAAGCGTTTTTTTCCGTCTGACAGTACAAATCCCACGCTGCCGAAGCTGTCGTGGGGTGTTTTAAAGGCTTTAAACTCCATATCCAAAGCCTCGCAAACGGTGTTTTCCTCAAAGCTTTCGGCCCTTTCGCCGCAGTCCTCCAGCTCTCCGAGAGCGTTTTTGCTTAGGAGAAGCTTCGCCCCCGTATATTTCAGAAGCACGGGAAGTGCGGCTACATGGTCTCTGTGGGTATGTGTTATAAGAATATGTGTTATGTCCTGAAGCCCGAGATTTTCCCGGGCCAGGACGGTTTTTATGGTTTTTGTAGTGCCGCCGGCGTCAATGAGTATTTTCGCCTTTTCCGACACGACCATGAGAGCGTTCCCCGAGGAGCCGCTCATCACAGGAATGATTTTGAGCATACTAAACTATCTGAGGCATCTCGTCGTTTTCCGCCTCAACAACCCTTTCTATATCGGCTCCGAGCTTTTTGAGCTTGTCCACTATGCACTCGTAGCCTCTTTCGATATATTTGATGTCCTCGACCTCGGTGACACCGTGGGCAGCCATGCCCGCTATGACCATGGCGGCGCCCGCTCTGAGATCCCTTGCCTTGACCTTGGCGCCTGTCAGAGACTTGACCCCCTCGATTATGGCCACCTTGCCGTCGACCTGAGTGACTGCGCCCATTCTCCTGAGCTCGTCCATATATCTGAAACGGTCGTCCCAGATACCCTCGGTTATGATGCTGGTGCCCTCGGCGCAGCACAGAACAACCGCCAGCTGAGGCTGCATGTCTGTGGGGAAGCCGGGATAAGGAAGTGTCTTTATGTTGGTCTTGGCTATTTTTCCCGTTCTTGTGACTCTGACGGCGTCGTCCAGCTCCTCGACCTCCACATTCATCTCCTCAAGCTTTGCCGTTATGCACTCAAGATGTCTCGGAATGACATTTTTGATGAGAATGCTTCCGCCTGTTGCAGCTACCGCCGCCATATATGTGCCCGCCTCTATCTGGTCGGGTATCACGCTGTATGTTCCGCCGTGGAGGCTTTCCACGCCCTTGATCTTTATGACATCGGTGCCTGCGCCCGATATATTGGCTCCCATGGAATTGAGGAAGTTTGCAAGGTCGACTATGTGGGGCTCCTTGGCGACATTTTCCATGATCGTCGTGCCTTTCGCAAGGACGGCGGCCAGCATGATATTCATGGTGGCTCCCACGGAACCTGTGTCAAAGTAAATATTTGTGCCCACAAGGTCGTTGGGGGCGACGGCGTCTATTCTGCCCGCCACCACATCTATGTGGGTGCCGAGAGCCTCAAAGCCCTTGATGTGCTGGTCGATGGGCCTCAGCCCGAAGTCGCAGCCTCCGGGCATGGAGACCGAAGCCCTTCTGAATCTGCCGAGAAGAGAACCTATAAGATAATAGGAAGCTCTTATCTCCCTCATGAGCTCAAAAGCTCTTTCGGTGGTCTCATGGAGGTTGGTGCAGTCTATCTCCACGGTGGTGTCTCCCACCTGTCTGACCTTTGCTCCCAGCTCCTCCAGAATTTCCAGCTGAGTGGTGACATCGCTTATCTTCGGCATATTTTCAAGACGGCACACACCTCTTACAAGAGCTACCGCGGGAATTATGGCTATGGCCGCGTTTTTCGCGCCGCCTATGGTGACTTCACCGAAAAGCTTATGTCCGCCTTTAATAACAAATTTCTCCATTTTTTCACGCCTCGTTATACACTCATATATTTTTAAAACGCCCGAAAGGGCAGACTTATGTCTTTAGGTATTACTTCTATTATAACACATATTTCCGCAAATACAAATAGTTTTTATTTGTTTTTAAGTATTTCGCCGTTTTGCAATGAAACAGCCGTTTCCTGCCCGCCGCTCTTTATCAAAAGTACGGGATAAAATCTGTAAGATTCGCCTTCGCTCATCTCGCTGTAATATATGATATCCATATCCTGTGCGTTTAAAACGCTCCCTTCCTCCTCCGCCCGGCAGGCGAGATTTATGAGAGCCCGTGCATAATCCGGATAAAATTCCGATTTCTGAGCGTTTTTTAAAAATACCGCCATGCCCTCTACCGAAAGTCCTCTCGTTGTCTGGCTGACCGTTATTTCAAGGTTCTCGGCCTCGAAGCCGTCTATGCGGTATTTTCCCACCACCTGGTCTTCGGTCTGAGAAATTTCGTCGACCTCTATGCCCATAGCTTTAAAGATATTTCGGGCGTCCTTCAAAGGGTCGTCTCCGAAGCGCGCTCCCACTATCTCTCCGCTGACATTTCCGCCGCTGCGGAATGTAAGCTTTCCGGCATCCGAGGAATACTCCTCTATTCCGCCGCCTCTGACGCTCTTCTGACACTCTCCCAAAAGACCTTCCGCAGCTTTTTGCTCTTTTGCGCTGTCTCTTCCCATCGATATGACAGCGAGTTTTTCGGGCAGAGCATCCACGGCTTCGCCGTCTGCGGTATGTCCTCTCTGCTCGAGATTTTCCACGGCAAGGGATGCTTTTTCGCTCTGCTCCGATGTTCTTTTCTCAAGAAGCGTTGCCAGATTGACGGCGAGAAAAACATTTGCGAAAATCAGCACGCACATCAGAAGATTTTTTGCCTTTTCCCATTCCATCAGTTTTCCTCCGCTCCCGTAATCGGCATAAACAGACCGTTCTGCCAGATATACACCGTTTCAAAGCTGCTCTTGTCGGGCTTTAACGCGGCGGCGTCGGCCGTGGACAATACAGTCAGATATTCCGATTTTTCAAGATATGGATTGTCTATCCAAAGTTTTATTATTTTTCCGTCCGATACCGAAACTCCCGCTCCGAATCGGTCTCCCTCCAAAGATATTCCGCCGTATTTTAAGACGCACTGCACATCTGCGTCGCTGCCGTCCGTCTTAACTTCGTCTATGTCGAATCTCATGTCGGTGTTTTCTCCGTAGAGCACCGACGCCAGCTCATAGAGCTTGTCCACGGCTGCAAGCGCCGCCTCTTTTCCGTCGACAGCACCTGTCTCTATTCCGCTTTCCGAAGCGCTGTATGTCAGCCGTCCCTGTGTGTCGGCTCTCAGCACTCCGTCGCCCTCCACATATATTCTCACATCGGAGGACTCCTGATAGCTCTTTGCAAGATAAGGGTTTATTCCGAGAATGCGCAGTATATCCTCCTCTTTGCCGTCGTCAAAGGCGTAGCTTCCCTCTTTGATCTGCAAAATATTGACCACGGGGCTTTCGGTGCACAGCACCTCCGCCTCGTTGCCGTCAAAGTCAGAAATATACTTTTCGGCGAACACTGCGTTTTGAGTTCTGTATTTCTCGGCTATATCGGCGAGAAACTGAACTCCCGCCGCCGTTTTTGATCTGTAATATTTTTCGCTTGCCTCGTCTTTAAAATAGGCGTATATGTCCCATTCAGACTTTGAAAATCCCATTATGCGCACGCTGAAACGATCGGAAATATGGCCTCCCGACCATTCGCTCAGCATGAAAAGAGGTATTTCTCCGCTGTACTTCACAATGAGACTGTTTTGAAAAACCGCCTCCTTATACTGCTCGGCGGTTATCTCCTCGACGCTCGACATGGAGCCTATGGCCTCGGTTATGAATCTTTCGCAGTCTTTGTATATCTCGCTTTTGACGGTGATGTTTTCCTCGGTGAACAGTATATGTTCTCCTGCCACCGATATCTTGGCAGGCACAGCCGACGCCTTGTACTCACTTTCCTTTCCGTCAGATTTACCGTTTTGAACGGAAAATTCTCCGAAAATATAATTTATGCCTCTGCCGCTCGACACCATAAGGGTGGCATAGCACAGAAAACACATGGAAAATGTCAGCAAAACGAGAATAACGCTTTTAATTCTTTTCATTTTCCTCTCCTGTAAGGGGAAGCTTGAGCTTCATGACAGTGCCCTTTCCGTATTCGCTCTCTATCTCTATGTCTCCGCCGTGCCTCATGGCTATCTCTTTGGCTATGGCAAGTCCGAGACCTGTGCCGCCTCTCTCCCTTGAGCGGGCCTTGTCCACCCTGTAAAATCTGTCGAAAATTCTCGGCAGATCGGCCTCAGGTATGCCTATTCCCGTATCCGCCACGGTCACACAGGCAAAATCACCCTCTTTTTCACAGGTCACACGGACAGATCCGTCCTTTTTGTTGTACTTGATGGCATTTGAAATTATATTTATTATGACCTGAGTTATCCTCTCCCTGTCGCCTTCGGCCAAAAGGCCGCTCTGAGCCTGACAGGTCAGCTCTATATGCTGCTTCTCTGCCTCTATCCTCATGGCGGAAACGGCATTTTCGGTTATCTTTCCTATATCGACATTTTCTTTTAAAATGTCCATCTTGCCGTAATCCAGTCTCGAAAGAGTGAGCAGGTCTTTTACTATTCTCGTCATTCGGTCGGCCTCGCCGTACACCACATTGAGGAAGGATTTCCTCGTCTCGCCGTCGATGTCGTCGGCGGTGAGAAGTGTCTCGGTGTAGCCCTTTATATTTGTAAGGGGAGTTCTCAGCTCGTGGGAGACATTTGCCACAAACTCCCTTCTGGAATCGTCAAGTCTCTTCTGCTCGGTTATGTCGTGGAGCACGATGATAAGGCCCCCGCCCTCAACTCCGTCAAAGGGGGCTATGAAAAGCTTTAAAATACTGCCGTGGGCCACATAGTCTATCTCCACATAATCTCCGCTTTTGCTCAGGTCTGATTTGTCGATGTGGAGGTTTTTAAATACGCTGCTGTAATGGAGTCTGCCCTCTTCTTCAATGCCCAGCATCTTTTTGGCGGCGATATTTATATGTATCATGTAGCCCTCGCCGTCAAAGGCCACTATGCCGTCCTTCATGTGGGTGAACATGGTGTTGAGCTTGTTGCGCTCTCCGCTGACAGCGTCTATGGTATTTTTGAGCTTGTCGGCCATCTCGTTGAAGGTCTCCGTAAGACGGCCTATCTCGTCATGGCTCTCCACCTCTATCTTGTCCTCAAAATGTCCCGAGGCTATATTGCCCGCAGTTTTGATGAGCTTTTCCACGGGATTTGTTATCGTCTTTGACAGGATATAGGAGAGCAGCACCACTATTACGGAGCCGAACAGCATGGCCCTTATTATGGCGCCTATCAGGTTGACGGCAAAGGTGTTGAGGTCTGCCTTATTGTCGGTGACCGCCACCACAAAGAGCTGCTCGGGAGTTTTTATCGGTATAGCTACATCAAAATATGTGCTGACGGGGCTTATCTTCTGCCCCACCTCACCGTTCATGGCGGTGAGAATGTTGGGCGTAAGCGCCATCTCGGCTCCCGCCTCATCGTCCGAGCCGTCTATATACTTGCCCGTCTTTCCGTCGATTATCGAAAAAACCCTGTTGCCGCTTATTCCAAGAGAAGAGGAATAGGCGTTTATCAGCTCTTTTAAAGATTCCGTGCCTCCGTCTGCCGCCGCGTTTTCCATAGACAGGATAAAGTCGGGGGTAAAGACCTTGGACATCTCGTCTCTGAAGGCCGATATGTTGTATTCGGTGACGCTGCTGGCCAGAAATGTTCCGACAATGGTCATTACGGCCAGCACCAGCGCCACGAGGATCATGACAAGTTTTGTGTGAAGGCTTTTAAACAAATGCTCCTGCTCCTTTACATATGGGGGGCAAAGGCTCTGAGAAAGGCTCTGCCAAGTTTCTGCCACCACTTTATCTTGCGTATCTCGTCAAAGGATACGGCGGTGCTTGCCCCCATGGTTCTTATAAAATCTTCCTTTATATCCTTTATGCAGCTGCATTTATACATCCACACGGCGCACTCAAAATGGAGATAAAGGCTTCTGTAATCGAGGTTTATCGTGCCGACTACGGCGTATTTGTCGTCCACCACAAAGGATTTTGCGTGGATAAAGCCGGGAGTGTATTCGTATATCTTGACTCCGCTATCCATCAGAATGTTGTAATACGCCCTCGTCACGGCGTGAACATACCACTTGTCGGGAATAAACGGAGTGATTATCCTGACATCTATTCCGCTCTTGGCCGCGTTTTTGAGTGCCGTCACCATCTCGTTGTCGATGATGAGATAGGGAGTGGTTATATACACATATTTTTCCGCTTTATTTATAAGGTTAAGGTAGACATTTTCGCCCACCGACTCACTGTCGAGAGGATTGTCGGTATATGGCTGGACATATCCGTCGTTTTCGGCCTTTCTGTCCTTCTGAGTTTCGGGACGGTACTTTTTATAATCCTCCTCGGTCTTGCTCTGCATGTTCCACATGCTTAAGAACATGACCGTGAGCGACCACACCGCCTCACCTTTGAGCATGACGGCAGTGTCTTTCCAGTGTCCCAGTTTCTGCACTTTATTTATATATTCGTCGGCTATATTGATGCCGCCCACAAAACCCGTGTGACCGTCGATGACCACGATCTTCCTGTGGTTGCGGTTGTTGAGTCTGAGTGTAAACATGGGGCGCAGGGGGTTGAATATCTCACATTTTATGCCGAAGCTCTCCACTTTCTTTTTAAAATCCTTGGGGAGCCTCAATATGCTTCCGAAATCGTCCCACATGAACCTCACATCGACGCCTTCCCTGACTTTTCTCTTGAGTATCTCGAAGATGCCGTCCCACATGACGCCCTCTTCAACTATGAAAAACTCCATGAAGATGTATTTCTCCGCCTTTTCAAGCTGCTGCTTGAGGCTTTCGTACATGTCCTCTCCGATGGGGTAATATTCGGTCTTGGTGTTTTTAAAGGGGGGGAATTTGGCGTAGTTTGTGATGTATCGGGATTGGTTTCCTCCCGCCACACAGTCCTCTTCTATCTCCTCCAGTACATCGGCGTTTTTGCCGATGACCCTGTCCATCATTCCCCTCAGCTCCCCCAGCTTCTTTTTGTACTTTCTCTTGGGTCTGTACTTGCCGAAGAGCACATAGAATATTCCTCCGTAAAGAGGAAACATCATTATGGGCACTATCCATGCGATTTTATAGGCGGGGTTGCTGTTGTCGTTTATAATGTAGAGCACAACCGCCGCCGATATCAGAATGGACACCTGATAAAACCACACATGCTTTGTCTGAAGAGACATTATGACGGCGAAAAGTATCAAAAGCTTGATTATTATCGCCGAGCCGTATATCATTGTCCTTGTAAATAAAAGTCTCAGCGGATTTTTCATTGCGGCCTCCTATTTTTTGAGGTAGTAGCCGACGCCTCTTTTGGTGATTATGTGCTGAGGGTCTGAAGGGTCGGTTTCAACCTTTTCTCTCAGGCGGCGCATGGCCACATCGACGGCCCTCAGATCACCGTAATAGTCGTAGCCCCAGACATTTTCCATGAGCTCCTCGCGGCTTATGACCCTCATGGAGTTTGTCAGAAAATATATGAGAATATCGTATTCCCTCTGGGTCAGCTCTATCTCTTTTCCGCCCTTTGTGACGGTCTGACCCTCCCTGTCTATCTCTATGTCGCCTATTTTTTCTGTGTGTTTCTTTTCGGTTTTAATGGCTTTACGCCTTGTGTTTGCCTTTATTCTCGCCATGAGCTCGGCTATCGAAAAGGGTTTTGTCACATAGTCGTCGGCACCTCGCTCAAGGCCGAATATCTTGTCTCTCTCCTCTTCTCTCGCCGTCACCATGATGACGGGCACCTCGCTCTTTTCCCTTATTTTGGACAACACTTCAAAGCCGTCCATCTCGGGCAGCATTATATCCAAAAGAATTATGTCAAAGCTTTCGGTGAGGGCCTTTTCGAGGCCCTCCTTTCCGTCAAAGGCCTGGACTGTATCCCAGCCCTCCCTTTTGAGGTTGAAAGCTATTATGTCCGAAATCGGTTTTTCGTCTTCTACTATAAGAATTTTAAGTCCCATACCTTCCTCCTTAGGAATTTTTGAGCACCTGCCTTCTGACAAGGTCCAATGCCGACGATGCGGCCGAAAGACGAATTCTCTCCCTTGTGGAGTTTTTTCTTCTGGGCAGCTCAAAGACCTCTGTCTCGCCCTTGAAGCAGACGCCCGCATATACAAGGCCGACGGGCTTCTCTTCGCTTCCTCCGCCGGGACCTGCTATGCCTGTTATGCCGACGCCGATGTCGGCGCCCATTTTCTCGGCAACCTTCGACGCCATTTCATAGGCGGTTTCACGGCTCACGGCGCCGCGCTTCTCTATGGTCTCGGCGTTTACGCCCAAAAGATTTATCTTGCTCTCGTTGGAATAGGTGACAAGACCTCCCAAAAATACCTCTGAAGCTCCGGGAATGTCGGTCAGCCTTTTTGAAATATATCCGCCTGTGCAGCTTTCGGCTGTGGCTATCGTCAGTTTTTTCTCTTTGAGCAGAGACACGACCACCTCTTCGAGTGAATTTGCGTCGATGCCGTATACATAGTCTTTGAGGACATTGCATATTTCATCCATTAAAGGCTTTGTCAGCTCCTCTGCCTCTTCGTGGGTCTCGCCCTTTGCCGTGACGCGCACAAGGCATTCGCCCTCCTTGGCGTAGGGCGCCGCCGAGGGATTTACCGCCTTATCCATAATATATGCGATTTTGTCCTCCATTGCCGACTCACCTATGCCGTAAAGACGGATAAAGTGAGACACGATGGCTCCGCCCGTCATCTTTTCAAGATAGGGTCTCGCCCTGTGCTCCCACATGGCCTTGCACTCTCTGGGAGGGCCCGGCAGCATGATGACGGTGCAGCCCTCTGCCTCAAACACACATCCTGGAGCTGTGCCCCAGTCGTTTACAAGCACTGTGCAGCCCTCGGGCAGCCATGCCTGTCTCTCGTTGTTCTTTGTCATGGTGCCGAATGACCATCTGGAATAGAGCCTCTCCAAGGAGGGCTGGTCGAGCACCAGTTTTTTGCCGAAGGCGGCGGCTATCGTCTCCTTCGTAAGGTCGTCTGCCGTCGGGCCGAGACCTCCGGTGGTTATGATTATATCGGCTCTCTTTTTGGCGATTTCCACCGTCTCTTTGAGCCTTTGAGGATTGTCGCCCACCACCGTGTGGTGATATACCGATATGCCCAGCTCGGAGAGACCCTGAGAAAGCATCTGGGCGTCGGTGTTGGCGATTTCACCCAAAAGCAGCTCGGTTCCTACGGCAAGAAGTTCGCATGTGAGATTTTTCATTTTTTTGCGCCGCCTTTCTGTATCTTTATCTTATTTTATGTTTTCCAAAACCCTTTGTATAAATGAATGTTTTGCCTCGGTGTAGGCAGTGCGGTCGTCAGCGTATTTTTCGCACAGCTCTTTTTTGAGGCTCATATATTGATTTTTAAGCTTTTCGTCGCCGTTCAAAGCGTCTTTGAAGCCGACATATTCTCTCCACAGCCTGCTGTCAGGCAAAACCGTGTGTATATAGTGGGTGTCGCACCCTCTCGCATTGTCTCTTACGGCAAAGAGCAGGTGCTCAAAGTTGCATGTCCTCGGTCTAAGCTCAAAGCCCATGCGCTTCATCCTGTCTGTATCGAGAAGCGAAAAGTCGGACACCGCCAGGGCGATATCTATTATGGGCTTTGCCCATATTCCCTTTACCGCGGTGCTGCCCACATGCTCCGCCTTTACAAAGCAGGGGCATGCCGCCTCTTTAAGTCGCTCTATCGTCCTTTCGGCCTCTCTCGCCCACTCCTCATCGTAGGGCTCAAGTCGAGCCTTTTTATCGGCAACTCCCGGCATATTATTCACCGCACACGATATAGTCGGTATTAGCCACGGCTCTCTCTACAAGGCCTTCTACATCAAGTTTGGCTTCCTCCGCAAGCACCTTTTCCATCTTGGGCTTTGTGACAGGGTGCTTGGGGGTAAACACCGTACAGCAGTCCTCATAGGGCAAAATCGATGTCTCGAAAGTACCTATTCTTCTCGAAATCACCGTGATTTCGTCCTTATCCATGCCGATAAGAGGTCTGAATATGGGGAGGTCTGCCACCGAGTTTGTGACATTCAGAGCTTCCACCGTCTGGCTTGCCACCTGACCTAAGCTCTCGCCCGTGATGACACAGCCGCACAGCTGCTTTTTGGCAATTCTGTCTGCCACCCTCACCATAAATCTTCTCATAATGACGGTGAAAAGATCCTCAAAGCAGTTGTCCCTTATGGCTTCCTGTATCTCGGTAAAGGGAGCGATGAACACAGGTATCTTGCCTGTGTATACGCTCATTATCTCGGCTAAATGCAGTACCTTCTGCTTTGCCTCTTCAGAGGTGTAGGGATAGCTGAAAAAGTGTACCGCCGCCAGTTCGAGTCCTCGTTTTGCCATCATGTGACCTGCCACAGGGCTGTCGATGCCGCCCGACAGCATGAGAAGTCCTCTGCCGTTGGTGCCTATGGGCATACCGCCCGCACCCTTGTAGTTTTTGCCGCTGATATAAAATCCTCTTTCGCGGAGCTCCACTCTGACCACCACATCGGGGTTGTCCATCTGGGGAGCGGTATCGGGAAAGGCGTCGTCCAGATATCCGCCTATCTCCCTCGATATCTCCACCGAGGTCATGTCAAAGCTCTTGTCTCCTCTTTTCGACTCGACTTTAAAGGTCTTGGCCTCGCTGAGCATATCCTTGAGGTATTCGGCCGCAGTTTTGCAGGCTGTCTCGATGTTCTTCTCGCAGACGGCGCATCTCTGCACCGTGTTTATTCCGAATATCTCTGTGCACGCCTTAAAAGCCTCCTCGGTGTCATCGCACTCCAAAGGCTCCACATATATCACCGACTGTTTGGCGTATATGTCGAATTTTCCGTATTTTCTCATTTTGGCGCGGGTATTTTTCAAAAGCTTGGCCTCAAAACGGCTTCTGTTCAAACCTTTGAGCACCAACTCCCCGCATTTGAGCAAAAATATTTCTCTCATAATTATCCAAACATTTTGAGGGCCTTTTCCAAGGCCTCTATAAAAATATCTATCTCCTCTACCGTATTTTCGGGGCAAAAGCTTATTCTGAGGGAAGAGTCGATTATCTTTCCTCCCAGGTTCATGGCGGCAAGCACATGGCTCTTTTTACCCTTTGAGCAGGCCGACCCCCCCGCTACAAATATGCCCTGATCTGCAAGCACCCTTATTATTACCTCGCTCCTGCCCTTTTCAAAGCCGACGCTCACTATGTGGGGAGCGAAATCCCAGGGCTCTGTCACAAAGGCCTTTTTGTCCATGGACTTGAGACCCTTTATGAGATGCTCCCTGAGGGCGGTCAGCTTTTTGAAGTTTTCATCGAAGTTTTCGCTTCTCACCTTTGCGGCGGCGCCGAAAGAAGCTATCTGGGGCACAGCCTGTGTGCCCGATCTCAGCCCCTTGTCCTGATATCCGCCGTAAAGCATGGGGGCGATCTTTACATTTTCCGCCGTATACAGGGCGCCGACGCCCTTCATCGCCCCTATCTTATGGCCCGAAAGGCTTACGAAATCGGCACATTTTATGTCGAAAGGCACCTTTAAATATGCCTGCACGGCGTCAAAATGCACCAGTATATTTTTGTTTTTCTCTTTGGCGAGCCTTGCCGCCTCCTCGACGGGCAGCCTTGCCCCCGTCTCGTTGCACACCACCATGAGAGAAAGGACTATTGTGTCCTCTCTCACGGCGTCCATTATCTTTTCAAGGCTTACGGAGCCGTCCTTTTCGGGTGACACAAGGGTGACCTCATAGCCCTTTTGTGCCAGGTGCTTGAGGGTCTCCAATGTGGCGGCGTGCTCTATTGCCGTCGACACTATGTGCTTTCCCCTGTGTTTATTCTTTTCAGCCGACTGAAGCAGAGCCCAGTTTATGCTCTCGGTTCCGCCCGAGGTGAAGATGACCGTTCCCTTTTTGGCTCCCAAAGAGGTCTTTATAATCTCCCTGCTGTCCTCCACTATTTTTTCGGCCTGTTTTCCGAAACGGTGGACGGCGGCGGGATTTCCGTAAGACTCGGTCATGGCGAAAAAGGCGGCGTCTGCCGCCTCTTTCACCACCTTTGTGGTGGCTGCATTGTCAAAATATATTACTTCTGCTTTGTTGTCCATGAGTCTTTAAGGGTGACGGTGCGGTTGAACACCATCTTTTCGTCTGTGCTGTCCTTATCAACTGTAAAGTATCCCAAACGCATGAACTGGAAGGTGTCTCCCGCCTTGTGTCCGTGGAGATATTTCTCTATCTTGGCGTTTTCCACCACCTTGAGGGAGTCGGGGTTTACATTGTCGAGCACCTCGCCCTCGGAGGGGTTGGGAGTGTTGAAAAGTCTGTCGTAAAGGCGGATCTCGGCGTCATGGCAGTTGTTGGCGTCGACCCACTGGATAGTTCCCTTGACCTTTCTGCCGTCGGGAGTTGTGCCGCCGCGGCTTTCGGGGTCGTAGGTGCATATCAGATGGTCGATGTCGCCGTTTTCATTGTATACAGCCTTTTCTGCCTTGATATAGTAGCCGCCCTTGAGACGAACCTCCACACCGGGAGAAAGTCTCTTGTATCCCTTGGGGGGAACTTCGGAGAAGTCGTCGGCCTCGATGTATATCTCACGGGAGAATGTGACCTCTCTTGTGCCCATTCCGGGGTCGTTGGGATTTATCTCAATGCTTATATTCTCGGTCTTGCCCTCGGGGTAGTTCTCAATTACCACCTTCAAGGGTTTGAGCACCGCCATTGCTCTCTCGGCGTGCTCGTTGAGGTAATCTCTGACGCAGTACTCGAGAAGGCTGTACTCCACAACGCTGTATGTCTTGGACATACCTGCCGTATTTACAAAGTTCAAAAGTGCGGGAGCGGGATATCCTCTTCTCCTCATGCCTGCGATGGTCGCCATTCTCGGGTCGTCCCATCCGCTGACAACGCCTGCGTTTACAAGGGCAAGGCAGCGGCGTTTGCTGGTGAGGGCGTAGCTGAGATTGAGACGGGCAAACTCGATCTGTCTCGAGGGATGTTCAAATCCTGCCTCTTTCAGCACCCACTCGTAAAGGGGTCTGTGATCCTCAAACTCCAGTGTGCACAGGGAGTGTGTAACGCCTTCCACCGTGTCGGATATGGGGTGGTTGAAGTCGTACATGGGATAGATGCACCACTTGTCGCCGCATCTGTCGTGAGGCACTTTCATTATTCTGTAAATTATCGGGTCTCTCATGTTGAGATTTCCGCTTGCCATGTCGATCTTGGCTCTCAATGTCTTTTCGCCCGGCTCAAACTCGCCCTTTCTCATGCGCTCAAAGAGGTCGAGGTTCTCCTCCACGCTGCGGTTGCGGTAAGGGCTGTCCACGCCGGGCGTGGTGAGCGTGCCGCGGTTTTTGCGCATCTCCTCGCTGGTCTGATCGTCCACATAGGCTACGCCCTTACGGATGAGGCCGCAGGCGATCTCATAGAGCTTCTCAAAGAAGTCGGAGGCGAAATGCAATTCGTCCCAGGAAAAGCCCAGCCATTCGATGTCGTTTTGTATGTTTTCGACGAACACCGCGTCCTCCTTGGTGGGGTTGGTGT
>CAJKFC010000034.1 GCA_905199135.1 uncultured Eubacteriales bacterium | reverse complement strand
AGAATTCGCTCGGTTGCCGCCTATTCTCTTCACAAGTATTTTAACGACAGAGGATTTGTATACTGCAACTCCCCGATAATTACTACAAGCGACGCCGAAGGCGCAGGAGCCATGTTCCAGGTGACAACTTTGCCCATAGGGGCTCCCCAGCTCACCGAGGAGGGAAAAGTCGACTATAAGGAAGACTTCTTCGGAAAGGCTTCGTATCTTACGGTTTCCGGTCAGCTTGAGGCCGAGATATTCGCTCAGGCCTTTGCAAAGACATATACTTTCGGTCCCACATTCAGAGCCGAGCACTCCAACACCACAAGGCACGCCGCCGAATTCTGGATGGTGGAGCCCGAGATAGCTTTTGCAGACCTTAAGGACGATATGGACCTTATGGAGGATATGATAAAGGAATGCGTCAAGTATGTCATGGAGCAGTGCCCCTACGAGCTTGAATTCCTTAATAACTTTGTGGACAAGGGACTTCTCGAAAGACTCAAGGCCGTTGCCGAGGGCGACGCATTTGTCAGACTGACATACACAGAGGCCATAGAGATCCTCGAAAAGGTCAAGGACAAGTTTGAAAACGACATCTACTGGGGCTGCGATCTTCAGAGTGAGCACGAGAGATATCTCACCGAGAAGCATTTCAAAAAGCCCGTTTTCCTCACCGATTACCCCAAGGAGATCAAATCCTTCTACATGCGCCTCAACGACGACGGCAAGACCGTTGCAGCCTGCGACCTTCTCGTGCCCGGCATAGGCGAACTCATAGGCGGAAGCCAGAGAGAGGAGAGGGAAGATGTCCTCAAAGCCAGAATGACCGAATGCGGCCTCAAGGAAGAGGGCTACTGGTGGTATCTCGAGCTGAGAAAGTACGGAAGCACAAAGCATTCCGGTTTTGGAATCGGTTTTGAGCGCTTTGTAATGTACCTCACAGGTATTTCCAACATAAGAGATGTGCTGCCCTTCCCGAGAACGGTCGGCACAGCCGATATTTAATCGAGGAGAGCTTATGGGCTATATTATCGGCATCGATGTGGGCGGAAGCACCACAAAGATAGTGGGACTTAAAGACGGTGTTTTGCAGAACACAATAAATGTAAAAGCAAGCGATCCCGTCACATCGGCGTACGGAGCCTTTGGAAAATTTCTGACCGAGAGCGGTTTGGAAATAGCCGACATAGACAAGGTCATGTTTACGGGAGTGGGTTCGTCATTTTTAAAAAATGAGATTTTCGGTCTGCCCTGTGAAAAGGTCGACGAGTTCATGGCGATAGGCCTCGGAGGCAGACACCTTACAGGAATAGAGAATGCCCTCATGGTAAGCATGGGCACAGGTACGGCCTATGTCAGCGTGGTGGGAGACAAGATAGTCCACGAAGGTGGAACCGGGGTCGGAGGAGGAACCCTTCTCGGGCTTTCCAGCGTTATGATAGGGGTCAGAACCTTTGAAAACATAATGGCTCTGGCCGAAAAGGGAAATCTTTCAAATGTCGATCTCACCATAGGAGATATATCCGAGACCAACATTTCCAATATGAACGGAGAGATAACCGCCTCCAATTTCGGCAAAATTTCCGATGTGGCTACCGATGATGACAAGGCTCTCGGAATAGTAAATCTGGTTTTTCAGACCATAGGTATGTGCGCAGTTTTTGCAGCCAGAGCAAAAGGGCTCAAGGATGTGGTGCTCACGGGAAATCTTTCCAAAAACCCCATGGCCAGAAGAACTCTGACAATGCTCGAGGAACTTTATGAGATAAAGTTCCACATACCCGAGCATTCTGATTTTGCAACAGCCATTGGTGCTGCCATCAATGGTCAAAATAAATAACAAACAAAGGGAGAGAATATCATGAACTACTTAAAAGCAAGCAAGGAACAGCTCATGGCTGAACGCGAGCAGCTTATGGCAAAGTATAACGATTTCAAGGCTCAGGGACTCAAGCTCGACATGTCCCGCGGCAAGCCCAGCAAGCAGCAGCTTGATTTGTCGGAAGGCTTGCTCACAGTGATTTCCAAGAGCGAAGACGCAATAGTAGACGGTCTCGACACAAGAAACTACGGTGTGCTCGACGGTATCGTCCCTGCAAGAAAGCTTTTTGCAGAGCTTTTGGATGTTCCTTTTGAGAATGTAATCGTCGGCGGCAACTCCTCGCTTACATTTATGTATGATACAATCATGCGTCTCTGCATGTTCGGCGCAGCAGGCGTAAACGAGCCCTGGTTCAACTGCAAGGACAGAAAGTTCCTCTGCCCCGTTCCCGGATATGACAGACATTTCGCAATCACAGAGCAGTTCGGCTTTGAGATGATCAACATTCCCATGGACGAGAACGGCCCCGACATGGATATGGTCGAAAAACTCGTCGCCGAGGACTCTTCCATAAAGGGTATCTGGTGCGTTCCCAAGTACACAAACCCTGAAGGAGTTGTATATTCCGACGAGGTAGTACGCCGCATGGCAAACCTCAAGCCCGCAGCTAAGGACTTCCGTATTATGTGGGATAACGCATACTGCGTACATACAATTTCCACAGACGACAAGCTGGCCAACATCTTCACAGAGTGCAAGAAGGCAGGCAACGAGGATATGTTCTTCATGTATACATCTACATCCAAGATCACATATCCCGGTGCAGGTATCTGCGCATTCATCGCCAGCGACGCCAACATCGCGTGGACAAAGAAGCTCATGAACGCTCAGGCTATTTCGGCCGATAAGGTAAACCAGCTCAGACATGTTCTCTTCTTCAAGAACGCTCAGGGTGTTCTCGATCACATGAAGAAGCATGCCGCAATCCTCAAGCCCAAGTTTGACCTCGTTCTCAATAAGCTTGAGAGCCACATCAAAGAGGCAGGCATCGGCAACTGGAAAGTTCCCAACGGCGGATACTTCGTTGCATACGCAGCATACCCCGGAACAGCAAAGGCCATCTTCAATATGTGTAAAGAGGCAGGCCTTGTCATCACAAACGCAGGCGCCGTTTATCCCTACGGCAAGGATCCTGAGGACAGCATTCTGAGAATCGCTCCCTCGCTGCCCCCCGTTTCCGAGCTCGAGCCCGCTATGGAGCTCTTCTGCATCTGCGCACGCATAACAGCTATCGACAAGATCCTGGCTCAGTAAAAGAAAATAAAATTTGACGAAACATGGGTAATGTTGTATAATATTGCCCATGTTTCATAATGAGGAGGAAAAATAATGAAAAAAGGTATTTTGTCCTTCACAGCCTCGGTTCTTGTAATAGTCCTTTTGGGACTTATTGTCGGATTCGGTTTTGATCTGGGATTTGTCAGCGTACCTGCAATCACAGACACCGAAAACGGTGTGAGACTCGGCCTCGACCTCGTAGGCGGTTCGATAATCACATATGAGGCCATGGTCGAAGGAGAGATGTCGGCCGAAGAGCTCGACACAAATATGGCGGCCGTTGAGGGAATGCTCAGAAGCCGTCTTGATCAGCTTGAGCTTTACGAAGCAACTCTGTACCGCGTAGGCGACAGAAGAATTACTGTGGAGATACCGTCCATAACAAACCCCGAGGAAGCTGTCCAGAAGCTGGGATCCACTGCAAAGCTGGAGTTCAAGGATTCCGACGGAAATGTTATAATTGAGGGAAAAGATGTGGCAAAGAGCGAGCCGGCATACGGCGCTGTCGACAGCACACAGATACCTCAGAACTATGTCAAGCTGACTCTTACAAGCGAGGCCGCGTCGGTATTTACCGAAGCCACCAAAGAGGCTGCTTCCAAGGCAGAGGACGGCAATAACTATATCGATATTCAGCTCGACGGAGAAAGCGTCAGCAAACCTTATGTATCGTCTGAATACAGTTCGACAGGTATTACAGGCGGAGAGGTTGTCATCACAGGCAACTTCACAGGTGAGGACGCATCCTGGCTGGCAAGTGTTATAGCCGCAGGTCAGCTGCCCTTTGCTCTGCAGCAGGTTGAACTCCGTTCCGTCGGTCCTCAGCTCGGTATGAAGGCTCTTGAGACAAGCATAATGGCAGGCGCCATAGGCATAGCTCTAGTGGTTATATTCATGATCGCCGTTTACAGAGTGCCCGGTTTTGTCTCCAGCATAGCCCTTTTAGTTTATGTTGAGATAGTTCTTCTGATTTTGTCTGTCATGAGAATAAACCTCTCTCTGACAGGTATCGCAGGTATTATTCTTTCGATAGGCATGGCGGTCGACGCCAATGTCGTCATATTTGAGAGAATAAAAGAGGAGCTCAAGATGGGCAAGACCATCAGGGCTTCGATAGATTCCGGATTCCACAGGGCATTTTCTGCCATACTGGACTCCAACATAACGACATTTATCGCGGCAATCGTGCTGTATTTCTACGGAACAGGTACCATAACGGGCTTTGCTCTCACTTTGGGCATAGGTATTATCGTATCCATGTTCACCGCTCTCACTGTAACACGCTTCCTGCTCAACAGGATGGTTGATTTCAGAATAAGCAACATAGCGCTTTACGGTGTATCCAAAAAGGAGGTGAGATAATGAAAAAGTTTGACATAGTTAAAAACTTTAAGATCTTTGCCATTATCTCGATAATCCTGGTAGCAGCAGGTCTTGCAGGCCTTCTTTGCGCTCCCTTCGGAGTCAATCTCTTTAACCTCGATATAGACTTCGCAGGCGGCACCACCATGTATTTCGACATGGGTCAGGCTGTAACTGCCGATGTGGAAAAGCAGATAGAAGATGTATTTAAGGAGAGCACAGGCGTTGAGGTGTCCTCTGTTCAGGCCACCGGTGAGGGAAATGAGGTCATAGTCAAGGCGGTAAGCATCGATACTGAAAAGCGTGAAGCCTTTACAACAGCCCTCAAAGAAGCGTTTGACATCACCGATGACAATGTGCTCAATGTTGAAAATGTAAGCCCTGCCGTCGGCAGAGACTTGCAGAAAACAGCCTTTAAGGCTGCTCTTATCGCAGCTGTTCTCATGCTGATATATATTTCGCTGAGATTTGACTTCCTGTCGGGACTTGCCTCGGTAATATGCCTTATACACGATGTTCTGGTCATGATAAGCGTATATGTCATTTTCGGACTTCCCATGAATGTCAACTTCATAGCGGCAGCTCTCATCATTTTCGGTTATTCCATCAATGCAAGTATCATTACTTTTGACAGAATACGCGAGAACATGAAGTATGAAAAACGCGGAGATGTCGACACGATAGTCAATAAATCCATCTGGCAGACATTTACGAGAAATATAAACACGACTCTTACAACGCTGTTTACGATAGTACTTATCTATCTCTTCGGCGTTCCGTCTCTTCAGAATTTCTCGCTGCCTATCATTATCGGTATCGTGAGCGGCGCATACTCTTCGATATTTATTGCAAGTCCTTTGTGGACAAAGCTGAGAAAGGCATTCAAAAAAGCTTAATAAAAAAGAGAGCGGATTTTCCGCTCTCTTTTTGTGTGTTTAAATCAGTTTGCCGTGGGGTCCATACAGACACCGACGAATATAAGATTTCCCATGCTGTCGGTTATGCCGTAGATAAAGGGTCTGTTGAGGATCATATCGGCTCTGTCTTCGGGAGGCATGGCGCCGGAATACTGTATGGAAGTAAAGGCAGAGGCTTTGACGCCCTTTTCATCTATTGATATGTTTGTCTGCTGAATGACCGAACTTAAAGATATTATATCGTCGCTTATGGCAGAAAAATCGGAGTTTTCGTCTATGCCGAGATCTTTGAGCATATCGGTCAGATCAAAGCTGGAGGAAAAGTCAAATTTCGGTATCTGCCATACCACTTCGCCGCTGAAATCTTCGCCGCCCTCGAATATGTTTTTGACGCTTTCAGGGGAGGAGAGAAGACTTTGCACGGTGACGCCTTCGTCGGGGAGAATGAACACCATGCTGCCCGAGTTTTTGAGACCAAGATATGAACGGGTAAAGTTTTCGCCTCTGGAAAAACTGTGGGTGTCATATTTACTGTTCATAAAGTCGCATTGCTTTTCACTGCCGTCTTCAAGGTAAAAGGTGTCCGCTTTTGTATTATCTTTGTCAAACTTGTCTACCCACTCGTCGTGGAAATACACGGTGTTGATGAGAGCCAGTACCTGCTGAGGAGATACAGAATATTCGGCGTTGAGAGTGCCTTCGGTGTTGTTGTTTATCCAGTCAGAGATGGTCTTTGCCGTATCCTCTGAAGAAAAGTCGACAATATGGCAGGAGGCATAGAGATTTTCGGCATTTCTCGTGGCAAAATCCTGCTTGAAGCTGTAATTATCATCCATCCACATTGAGTTTGCCACCTTTAAACCGCCTATATTGTTGTCAGAATAAAAACGGCGGTAGAGGTTGCCCGCCTCGAGATTCAGCTTTTCAAGGCTGTCTGTGCCGAGAAGAGACAAAAGGATATCCAGTGTATCTCCTTCGGCTCCGTTTGCCGTCATAGCAAGGGCGTAATAGAGGGAGAGGGGAGAGTAGTTTGAGTTTGTCTCGCTCTCCGACAGCAGGGCAGAGGCGGTAGAGTATGAAAACTCATTTACCGAGTTTAAAAAATCGTCACTGACGGGGTTTTGCTCTTTTATGGCAAATCTGGCGTCACTGTCATCGAAAGCTATCGCTTTTGGGAATACCACCTCGGCTATCGCACCGTAATCGGATTTGCCGAGACGGCCGCTGAATGAGAAAATTCCGAAGGCTACGGCCGCCGCAGCTGCCGCTGCCACCGCACGCCTTAAAAATGTTTTTTTGTTTTTGAAATTATTTTTTCTGTCTGCCTCTTCGATATATTTGTCGTTTATATCGGTTACGGCATTGTAAATATCCTCGTTCTTCATAGGTAAAAATCCTCCTTTGCAAGGGCCTCCCTGAGCTTTTGACGCAGTCTGAAAAGTCTGACTGTCAGAGCAGAGGGAGTAGACATAAAGATTTCCGACAGAGCTTTGAAGTCGTCTCCGTACCAATAACGGCGGACGAAAAGAACACGGTCTTTTTGCGAAAGAGAATCTAACCACCTTTCAATGGCATTTGTCAAAAGTCTCAGCTCCACTTGTTGTTCTGTGGTGGCAGAAGAGGGAATACACTCGGACAGTTCGTCCAAAATCAGCGGAGTTTCTCCGCGTTTTTGAGCCTTGCTCATTCTGAAACGGGAAATTGAAAGGTTTCTCGTTATCCTGCCGAGATAGGCCTTGAGAGACACGGGCTTTTGAGGTGGTATGCTGTTCCATGCTTTGAGATATGTGTCGTTTACGCATTCCTCACTGTCCTCGCGGCTTGACAGTATGCCGAAGGCTATTTTGAAAAGCAGCGGGCCGTATTTTGTATGGCTGTGTTCTATTGCACTCTGTTCTCTGTTCCAATAAAGTTTAGTGATATCGATATCTTCCATGTTTACCCTCCCTTCACCTATCAAGACGAAAACAAGCGGATGATATTACATCAAGGAGGAAATTTTGTCTAAATGACGGCATACGGCATCTTTGGTGCACTCAAAACTGAAATCAGGGCAAAATCGAGGATATGTCCTGCCCAGACCATAGGAAAACATATCCAAAAAATATTTGTTGAAGTTCAGCATATCAAGCAGTATATAGCCGCCGTATGTGTCACGGCTGTGGAACCCCACGCCGCCGTCGTACAGAAGACCGTTTGAAAAAGAGACAAGGGTGTGAAAGCACTCATCGAAATCTCTCGTCATCACAAAGCACAGATGCACCTTTTCATCAAACCTTTTGTTCCACTCGGTATAGAAGATATAGGCAAAAACGGCGCAGGGACCATAGTTTATTCTCGGCGTGTCTTTTTCAAATCCGTACATTCCGTTTATTTCATCTTTGAGATTTTCCAGTTTGGACTTGATGTTTTGATTCATAAATTCTCCTAAAGCAAAAGCGGCGTATTTCGCCGCTTTTATACTCATTTTAAATTATTTCTCCGATGAGAACCCCGTCTTTCTCGTCGGTTATACGGACATTCAAAACCTGATTGTGGAGGTCGTCTCCAGCGGCAAATACATGGCAGTATTCCTTTGAAAAGCCCACATAGCCGTTATCGAGTTTCTGCTCAAAAAGCACACACAGAGTCTGACCTATTTTGGAGCGGAGGAACTCTTTTTCCGAAGCCGTAGTGACCTCCAAGGCTCTCGCAGCTCTTTTTTCCTTTTCGGCTTTCAGAACCTGCATGGGCATATTGTAGGCGCGGGTGCCCTTGCGGCGTGAAAACGGGAAAATATGCACCTTTGCAAAGGCGCATTTTTTCACAAAGTCAATGCTCTCTGTGAAATCTTCTTCGGTTTCACCGGGAAAACCGACTATAAGGTCGGTGGTTACGGCACAGCCGGGGAAAGCCTCACGCAGAAGCTCAACCGACTTGTAATATCTTTCAGAGGAATATTTGCGGTTCATATTTTTGAGGGTCTTGTCGCAGCCGCTCTGCATGGACAGATGAAACTGGGGGCAGAGGTTGTCAAGATCCTTTACTTCCCTGATAAAATCCTCGTCGACCGTCCTGGGTTCCAAAGACCCGAGGCGTATTCTGACATTGGGAACAGCGTTGCATACACCTTTGATGAGAGAGGCGAGAGAGGGCTTGTCATCAAGGTCAAAGCCGTAAGAGCTTATCTCAATGCCTGTTATGACAATTTCTTTGTATCCCGCCTGAGCGATTTCTATGGCGTCGGCTACCGAGTCATTTAAAGGAAGAGAGCGGGAGAGACCTCTGGCATAGGGGATTTTGCAGTAAGTGCAAAAGTTCTGACAGCCATCCTGCACCTTGAGCAGAGCTCTTGTGCGACCCACAAGACCGCCTGCGGGGAGATGCTCAAAGGGAAGTCTTTCTTTGAGAGACAGGGGAGAGCTTTCGACGGCGCGGTTTTGAAGCATCTCTTTTACAAGCTTCAAAATATCTCCCTTGTTGCCGTTGCCCAAAACTATGTCGGCGCCGCACAGCTCCTTTATCTCTTCGGGTTCGACCTGGGCATAGCAGCCGCAGACCGCCAGAATACAATCGGGATTTTTTGTCTTGGCTCTTCTTGCGGCGTTTCTGGACTTTTTATCGCTCAAAGCCGTAACGGTACAGGTGTTTATAATATATACATCGGCCCTGTCGGAAAAATCGGCGATCTCAAAGCCGTTCTCGGAAAAAAGCTTTTCGAGAGCCTGAGTTTCGTATTGATTTACCTTGCAGCCCAAAGTGTAAAATGCAGCTTTCATAAAATACCTTTCGATGTGTTTTTATCTATTTTATCATATTTCAGGTAATAAATAAAGGGCAAATAAAATATTTATTATTAAAAACAAGCGGGAGGACAATATGAAAAAATATTTTGCGGTGCTTTTGCTGGCCGTTTGTATGGCGGTTTCGGCATCGGCTTTGGACGATGTGTCGGCTCAAAGCGCTTTTCTCATGTCAAAGGACGGAACTGTCATGTGGGAGAAAAATCCCGATGAAAAACTGGAGCCTGCCAGCGTAACAAAAATCATGACGATGCTGCTGACGGCAGAGGCCATTGAAAACGGAAGAATAGCCGAGAGCGATATGGTATCAGCCAGTGCCCACGCAGTGTCAATGGGCGGCAGTCAGATATGGCTCAAGGAGGGAGAGCAGATGACGGTGGCCGACCTGCTTAAATCGGTAGCGGTGGTGTCGGCCAATGATTCGGCGGTAGCTCTGGCCGAGTACATTGCAGGAAGTGAGGAGGCCTTTGTCGACATGATGAATGAGAGGGCAAAGGAGCTCGGCATGGAAAATACCCATTTTTCCAACTGCAACGGCCTGCCAATAGACAACCACTATACAACGGCGAGAGATATCGCACTGATGTCGGCCGAGGCAATGAAGCATGACATTATATTTAAAAACACGGGAATATGGATGGACTATATAAGAGACGGACAGTCGGTTCTGGTAAACACCAATAAACTTTTGCGTTCATATCCCGGCATGACAGGTCTCAAAACCGGAATGACGGCCTCGGCGGGGTATTGTCTGTCGTCGACAGCCTCGAGAGACGGTCTTGATTTGATAGCGGTGGTCATGAAGTGTGCCACAGCCGACGACCGTTCAAAGGATATAACCAATCTTTTGAATTACGGCTTTGCAAACTATACCGCCATGGACATATCGGAAAGCCTTGAATTTGACAATATAGAGGTGGAGCTGGGAAAAGAAGCAAGCATAACGCCAAAGGCACTGGTGACAGACAAAATAACCGTATCCAGAGCAGACGCCGAAAACTTAACATTTGAAGTCAATCTTCCTCAAAAGCTCGAAGCACCCGTCGAGAAAGATGAGAAGATTGGAACGGTTACGGTAAAAACTGCCGAAAAGGAAATAAAAACCTTTGATATCGTGTCTGAGCAGGAATGCAAAAGACTCAATCTGTTTGAAATATACAAAATGCTGCTGAAAAAAATTATATAAAAAGAATTTACAAAAACGCAAAAATAGCCTTGCAGTTTTTTTGAAAATATGGTATTATATATAAAACAAAACCCAGCAACAATGTATTTTAAATGAGAGGAATGATTTTATGGTTAAAGTAATTATGGGTGTTCCGGGTACAGGTAAGACAAAGCAGCTTATCGACCTCGTAAATGTCGCCATAAATAAAGAATCAGGAAATGTCGTATGTATAGAAAAGGGCGAGAAGCTCAGATATGAGATTAAGTACAACGCCCGCCTTGTTGATATCGCAAGCCACAATCTTGAGCAGTCACCCGACGCTTTCTACGGGTTTGTATGCGGTCTCTATGCAGGCAACTATGATATAACACATATCTTTATCGATAATTTCTACAAAGTAATCAACTGCGATTGCCATGAGTGTGTTGAGAAAATGCTCGAGAAGCTCGAAGCATTCTCCCAGGAGACAGGCGTAAAGTTCACTGTTACAATCAGCGCCGATATCAATACTGCGACAGAAGGCATAAAGAAGTTTTTCTAAACTGAAAATTATTTAAAAAACTGCAATTTTTTTGCAGTTTTTTATTTTATTTTTTTGCGTTTTGTGTTATGATATAGTATATGAGAAAATATGCATTTTTTATTGTTTTAACGGTTTTAATTTTGACATTTATGTCGGGCTGCGCCTATCAAATGGGCGACGGCCTTTTGAGCCTGCCCAAGCTGCCTGCGGAATATGAGGAACTTCAGAAAATTTACGACGGTATAATAGGAAAAGGAGCGTCGTTTGACTCGGTCACGGGCGGAAGCAACAGGCAGTCCGTGCAGCTTGCCGATTTGAATATGGACGGGGAAAATGAAGTGGTGTCGTTTTTCAGAAATGCAGACGGGACCATATCCGTTTATGTTCATGAGAAAACAGAGGATACATATAGGGAGATAGGTCAGTTTACGGGAGTCGGAAAAAATATCCGATCGGTTGAATATGTTTCGGCTAACGAACTGGGTGAAAAAGCCATTCTCATATCGTGGGAGCTGGACGAGCTTTCAAAAACCGCAATGTCTGTGTATATGTCCACGGGAGAGACTATGGAGAAGGTTCTTGACCTTGAATATGTGGGATATCATATAATAGATCTGGATATGGACGGAAGGGAAGATATTGTGGCCATATGCAGGAACATGGGAGAAAAGGTCATGACGGCTTATGTATACAGTTTTAACGACGATTCCTGCACTCTTAAAGCCTCGGCCCCCATGTCTTTGGAAAGCGATAAGGTTGTCAACATTTCGTCGGGTCTGACAGCCGAGGGCAAGAAAGGTGTTTTTGTCGACAGCAGTACATTGGAAGGGCAGTATGTAACAGATATTTTCACCTGTACTGACGGCGTGATGATGAACGAGAGTATAGACAGCGAGTCCGGTTCTGCCGCTGTAACAGGCCGTTATCTCAACATCTATTCGACGGATATAGACAACGACGGCATAGTTGAGGTGCCGCTGGGAAAAATGTTCAAAGGTTACACCGATCCTCTGTCATCGGAGACAAGATGGATGATAATGTGGTCAAAAATCCAGAAGGGCAAGGTTGTAGGCGCTCCCGTAAATACCTTCTATAATGCCGTCGACGGATGGTATATGGTACTCCCCGAAAAGTGGGGAGACAATGTTACGGCAGTTATAAACAACGGGGCCAATGTCAATACCACTACATTTTTTGTGCCTGTACAAAATGAAGACAGAAGCTATACCATGGTATGTGATAAGGAAAATTCGATTCTTTCGGTTTACACCATAACGGGAGATACACGGGAGAGACTTTCGGAATATCCGGATATAAAGATCCTCAAGCAGACAGACACAACGGTGTATGCATACAAAATATACGAAAATCAATACGATCAGTATGCCGTCACATCGGAGGATGTGCTGCTTCTTGTGAAATATGTGAGAAATACCGATTGGAATATGGAGGATTTTGCTCAATGACCAAGAAAATATTGGTTTTGGAAGATGAAGATAATATCCGTTCTTTTGTCGTTATCAATCTCAAAAGGGCAGGATATGAAACGGTGGAGTTCTCAAACGGTGAGGACGCCGTAAAATATATGACAGAACACGACGATGTGGCTGTCGCGGTTCTCGATGTAATGCTGCCCGGAATGGACGGCTATGAGGTTTGCCGCAGAATCAGGTCCCACGGTTCAAAAGCAGGCATCATTATGCTGACTGCCATGTCCCAGGAGATTGACAAGCTGACAGGCTTTACATCGGGTGCAGACGACTATGTGGTAAAACCATTTTCGGTAGTCGAGCTGACGGCGAGAATAGACGCTCTTTACAGAAGAGTGTGGGGAAACAGCTTTTCCACGGAGATCATTTCATCAGGACCTTTCGAGCTGGATACCCGCAGCAGAAGCCTTAAAAAGGACAATATAAAAATCGAGCTGACACAGGTGGAATACCTTATAATAAAATATTTCCTTGAAAATAAGGGAAAGGCGCTTTCGCGCGACGATATACTCAAAACCGTTTGGGGAGCGGAATATCAGGGAGACTATAAGATAGTCGATGTCAATATAAGAAGGCTCAGGCTTAAAATAGAAGAAGATGCCGCTTTGCCCAAATACATATCGACAGTGTGGGGATATGGATATAAATGGGAAGCATAAAAAATATTGCCGACAGTTTGCACGGATCTAAAAAACCCGAAAAGAAAATAACCTTCTTCAGTTCGGCCATAAAAAAGCGTTGGCTTTTGAACAACTTCAGCGTAATTGTTCTCGCCATAGTATTCGTGCTTTTAAGCGTGGCGATAGCTATAACGACTTATCATTATGACTCTTTGAAAAGCAGTCTCACCAGCCGCGCAAATACGGTGTCGGGCTATATAAACAGATATATGACTTCAAACTACAATCAGTTCTACACCTTTACGGGAGAATTCGTCGAGAATTTCAGCGAAAAAGACAAGGTGGAGATACAGATAGTAGATGTGTACGGCAGAGTTATGTTTTCCTCTACGGGATTTATGGCGGGATATGTGCCCTCTACTCCCGATGTGGGAAACGCTCTTTCAAACGCCAAAATATGGGACTATGTAGGAATGGACCCTGTCAGCGGAGAGAGAATAGCCGCCGTTACCGCTCCGATCTTTAACCAGAACGGCAGCACGATAGGCGGAGTCAGATTTGTGTCGTCTACATCTCTTGTTGAAAAGCAGCTTATCAGGATATATCTGCTTATCGCAGGATGCGGTATAGGCGTCATAGGAATGATTATCATTTCAACTCAGTTTTTCATAAGCTCCATAGTGAATCCCGTCATCGAAATAAATGAGCTGGCCAAAAAGATAGCAAAGGGTCAGTACGGCGAAAAGATAAACATGGAATTCAATGACGAAATAGGCGAGCTCTGCAATACGATAAACAATATGTCGGTGGAGATAGCGAGGGTAGAGAAGGTCAAAAACGACTTTATCTCGTCGGTGTCTCACGAGCTCAGAACACCTCTTACAGCTATCGGAGGCTGGACGGAGACGATAGCCGTCGATTTCAGCGATAAGGAAACCATGAGCCAGGGCCTCAATATAATCCATAAGGAGACTATGAGACTTACTCAGATGGTAGAGGAGCTTTTGGACTTCTCGAGAATCGAAAGCGGCAGATTCAAGCTTCAGATGGAGATTTTCGACATCAGAGGCGAGCTTTATGACGCCGTGTTCATATACCGTACCGCCCTTATGGAGGAGGGCATGGCCATAGAGTATGACGAGGGTGAGGAGCCCATAATCATAAACGGCGACAAGCACAGGATAAAACAGGTCTTTTTGAATATAATCGACAACGCGGCAAAGTACGGCGCCGACGGAAACAAGATAGAGATAAAAATATCTCACGACGACAGCTACGGTCTCGTCACGATTTCTGATTTCGGTCAGGGCATACCCGAAGAGGAGCTGCCTTTTGTAAAGCAGAAGTTCTTTAAGGGAAGCTCTAAGCAAAGGGGAGCGGGTATAGGTCTTGCCGTCTGCAACGAGATCGTAACTCTCCACGGCGGAGAGCTCGATATTCAAAGTGTCTATGGAGAGGGGACTACGGTAAGCATTTATTTACCCCTTTACAGAGAGGAAACAGGATTACAATGAATAAGAAAACTACAATAGGCGGTCAGGCGCTTTTGGAGGGAATCCTCATGCGCGGACCTGAGATGACGAGAATAGTCGTCAGAAAACCCGACGGCACTCTCGAGATAAAAGATGAAAAAAGAGGAACTGTAAAGCAGAATGCCTTTGCAAGAGTTCCCCTTGTCAGAGGTGTTGTAAACTTTTGGGAAGCCATGAAATACGGCGTCTCCGCCTTAAACTATTCGGCCTCGTTCTTTGAGGAAGAGGAGGAGCCGTCCAAATTTGAGGCGTGGCTCAACAAAAAGCTGGGAAAGGAGAAGTTTGAAAAGGTAATACTCACGATAGCCACGGCAATGGGGCTTGTTCTGCCTATCGTGCTGTTCTTTTTCCTGCCCACACTTCTCGCGGGATTTTTCGGCTCGATAGAGAGCTCTGTCTTGAGAAATCTTTTGGAAGGCGTCATAAGAATTATAATATTTCTCGCCTTTATAATCATAACCTCAAAGCAGAAAGATGTAAAAAGAACATATATGTACCACGGCGCCGAGCACAAGACGATATTCTGTTATGAAAAAGGTCTCGAGCTCAATGTGGAAAATGTCAGAAAGCAGAGCTGTCATCACCCGAGATGCGGCACAAGCTTTTTGTTTGTTGTAATGATAATCAGTATACTGGTGTTTTCGGTCTTTACATGGTCGAATCCTGTTGTCAGACTGATTATAAGACTTGCTCTTCTGCCTGTGGTTGTCGGCATAAGCTATGAAATCAACAGGCTCGTGGGCAGATACGACAATTTTATAACCAAAGCTTTGAGAGCGCCCGGACTGTTTTTGCAGAACTTCACTACATATGAGCCGGACGACAGCATGATGGAGGTGGCTATATGCGCCATCGAAGGGGTAATCCCGGAGGATAAAGAGAAAGATAACTGGTAATATAGGGACAGGGGGATAAGATATGCTGAAAACTTTGTATAACACATATCTTGATCTCAGACAGGAACTGAGATTGAAAGGCATTTCCATGTATCAGCTCGAAGCCAAAGAGATAATAGCTTTTGCTTTGGGCATTCCCAGAGAGGTATTTAACGAGAGAGAACAGCGGATAGTGTTTTTGGAGGAGCAGGAAAAGATAGACAGCCTTGTCAAGCTGCGACTTGCGGGTACACCGCTTCCGCATATAATAGGTGAGTGGGACTTTTACGGTCTGACCTTTGAGGTCACTACAAATACACTGATACCGAGATGCGATACCGAGTGCATAGCCGAAGAGGCCATAAATTACATGAAGAAGTTTGACAGGGCGAGATTTTTCGACCTGTGCTGCGGAACGGGATGTATAGGCATCGCGGTTTTGAAAAATACTCCCGAAACCATTTCGGCGGTATTCGGAGATGTTTCGGATTATGCCATAAGGGTGACTAAAAACAACATAATGAAGCACTCGGTGACAGCCAGGGCTCTCACGATAAAAACCGACGCTTTGGAGCCCTATACCCCTGTTTTGGGAAAATTTCAGCTGATAGTCTGCAACCCGCCTTACATACCTACCGCCGACATAGAGGAGCTCGACATATCGGTCAAGGATCATGAGCCGCGTCTCGCTCTCGATGGAGGACAGGACGGTTTGAACTTTTACAGAGCGGTGACAGCGGGTTACAAGGAGGCTCTCACAAAAAACGGAGCTCTGCTCTTTGAGTGCGGTATGGGACAGAGCGAAGATGTGGCCGCCATCATGGAGCACGAGGGCTTTGACAGGATAAAAATAATCAAGGATCTCACGGGAACCGACCGCGGAGTAATGGGATTTCTGACTCCTGCAAAGAACAGACAAAATTAGAACAAATGTTGCATTTTACCAAACGATGTGATATAATATACACATGAGTTAAATAATATAAAATTATAAAAAAGCTCTGCTGAAATATATTACAGGAGATTATTATGGATAAGAAAAAAGCTTTGGAGACGGCTCTTGCCAATTTGGAAAAACAGTTCGGCAAGGGCGCAGTCATGCGCCTCGGCGAAAATACTCATATGAATGTGGAAGCGGTTTCTACAGGTTCGATAACCCTTGATACTGCTCTCGGAATAGGCGGCGTGCCCAAGGGCAGAATTATAGAGATATACGGCCCTGAATCATCGGGTAAAACAACGGTAGCTCTCTCGATAATCGCATCGGCGCAGAAACAGGGCGGAGAGGCCGCCTTTATAGACGCCGAGCACGCTCTCGACCCGGTTTACGCAAAGGCTTTGGGAGTGGATACAGATTCCCTTCTGGTTTCTCAGCCGGATACAGGTGAGCAGGCTCTCGAGATAGCCGAGGCTCTGGTCAGGTCGGGCGCAATAGATGTCATCGTTGTCGACTCTGTCGCCGCTCTCGTGCCCAAATCGGAAATCGAAGGCGAGATGGGTGATTCCTTTGTGGGTCTTCACGCAAGGCTTATGTCTCAGGCTTTGAGAAAGCTTGCAGGCGCCATAGCCAAGACAAACTGCGTGGCGATATTTATAAATCAGCTCCGTGAAAAGATAGGCGTAACCTACGGCAATCCCGAGGTGACGACGGGCGGACGCGCTCTTAAGTTCTATGCGTCGGTGAGAATCGATGTCAGAAGGGTAGAGACCCTCAAGGTGGGAACCACCATGATAGGCAACAGAACGAGGGCAAAGGTCGTCAAGAATAAAATCGCTCCTCCCTTTAAAGAGGCCGAATTTGACATCATATACGGCGAAGGCATTTCCAAAACCGGCGAACTG
>CAJKFC010000033.1 GCA_905199135.1 uncultured Eubacteriales bacterium | reverse complement strand
AGAAGCGAAACAATGGTTTATTTATAAAAAAGTTTGGACAAATTGTAAAGAGAAAAGAGAAAACTATAAAGCGCATCATATCCTTAACGCTGGCGTGTCTGTTTGTTTTGGGAGCTGTTTCGCAGCCGTCTGCGGCGATGACTCAAAGGGAATTAAACAGAGAAAACGCAAACATGTATAATACCGCAATAATAGAGTGTTTTGAAGAAGAGGGATATCCCGATAGCTATGGAGGTGCATGGCTCAATACGGACAGCGGCCGTTTGGTGATAGGGCTTACCGAGAGAAGCGAAGAAACAGAGCAGACATATTACGATATAACAGGTGCAGATTTGCTTGAATTTCAAACGGTGGAATACTCTTTGCAGGAGATATACGATGCAATGAGAGAGACATTTGAAAATGTGAGCAGAGCAAACAATTTGCCGCAGATTAAAGCTAGTGCAATTATGCAGATGACAAATTCTGCGGAAATGTATGTATCGGAAGAGGATGTTGCCGCCTATATTTCCGAAAGCCAGGTAACTATGCTCCCGCAAAATGAATTGGAAAGCCTTAAAGCCAATTCCGACATAATAGAATTTAAGGTGGGAGGAGAAGTTATTCTTGAATCGTTGCAAGAAGATATTGTTGCGAATGTAGGCGAGGGAATGAAGATAAATACCAGCGGTAGCAATGCTTTGGCAAGCCTGGGATATCTTGCCTATCGATATGAAAACGGAGTAAAGCAGGTGGGTGTAATTACGGCTGCACATACATATAATGTATTGCCGGCAAACCAAATTAGAGCGTATACAATGGATAATATGCCCATCGGTTTTTGCACTTTTAACGGCTTGAATTTACAATACGGAGATAAAACCGATATAGATTCTTTAGGAACTAAAGATTTTGTGTTTCTTGAGTATCCACTTGGAGTTAGTGTCAGCCCTGTGATAAAAAACGACACAGCGTACAGTCAGGATTTAAATGCAGGATATACCGTTCCTTCTGAAGGTGATTCCATTCATAAAAGTGGAACAGTGACAGGACACACATCCGGGACGGTAGAATCTATTTACTATTGGAGTTGGTATAATCAGAAGATACCGCATTTAGGTATTGGTAGAATTATGACAAACTATAATTCAAGTCCGGGAGACAGTGGAGGTATTGTTTATGTAAGAGGTAGCAACGGAAAGGCAATTGTGGTGGGAATACATCAGGGCAGAGTGCCTCTATATGTAGAAAGCCATGCACTCTGCGTACCTGCATTTCATCTTGAATCTGAAGGTATTTTTGCTGGGCAGTAGAATGGTGTGATTATCTACTCTAAGGAGGTGGCTTTATGAAAAAATACATGATTAGAAAAATCCTTTTGAGGGCGGTTCCGTGTATTTTGGTCTGTCTTGTGTTCCTCGGCTGTCAGATCAAGTTTATGATGGACTGCCGCCGCTACAATTACTGGCACACCTCGGAGTTTATCTTGAGCTGGAACTTAAGGGAGCTGGGAAACTACCCCGAGCATCAGATAATATATGTCAAGCCGACCGACGAATGGTATAAGCTTCAGGCGATGAGAGACGAAAAATGGGGATATGAAGCAGGCGATCTTCTGACATGGTATGAGTTCACCTGCGCCGACCTGGAGGTCGGTGTGTACCCCTATCTCGACGACGAGCTGGAAAAGGAGATAAGGGCTTTGGGCTATCCCTTTGATTTTCACGGCATAACCTATGTGGGCACCGACGATTACAGCGATATCGGAAAAAATGTGGGCCCGTTGATGATTATTATAGGCGGTGAGACAAAAACGGCGGAAGAGCTCAAAGACCCGAAAGCCGATATACTGAGAAAATCCACCAGCCCGTTTTTCCCTTATGACGACCCCCTATAATGAATTAAAAGAAAAACAGAGAGACTTTTGTCTCTCTGTTTTTGCGTAAATATAGAAAAAGCGGAGGAATGGACATGATTTTGAACTCCGAAATATACTATTCAAGTACCGAAAGGATATCCTCCGGGAACACAGATGAGATATCATCAAAGACCATCCAATGGCTGATAGACAAATCGCCGTCGGTTCGCGAATATATTGCTACACCGTTACTCTCTCTGTAAACAGAGATTCGACTATTATCATCCAATATTACAGCCAAGTCAAATACGATATCTTTTTTCATATTGCCGGGCAGCCAGTAATTTCGCAGGACAACAGATTTCATCCGATCCAAAGTTTTATCGTTATTTTCAACTGTAAAGCTGTCGCCGCTGTAAAGATTTGTAACGGTATTGCTGCTCAAATCCCAAATCAGTGTTTGCGGAGAATCCCAGGATGAAAATTCTATTGCACAGATATTGCGGCCGGCAGGGATGAAAGCATCAAGGGTTGTAGATTGAAACTGAAATATAAAAACAATTACATATGCTGCCAATATAATAATGTTTTTAAAAAGATTGCCGGATTGTTTTTTTATCAAATAAAAAATTGTTCCTGCTGTAAGTAAAACCAAGCCGAGAGAAAAACAAATGCTTTTGAGAAAAAAACTTCTTTGGTATTCCGGCAGAATAAGTACAAATAACAAAAAAAGAATCGGCACAAATAAAAGCCATTTAATTGACTTGTTTTTCATTGTTTTTCCTCCTTTTAATATTTTTCTGAAGTGTTCATTTTCCTTCTCATATATGGTATATTTTACTATATTGTAAAGATATAAATTATTAAAAAAGCGAATTTGCACTAATATAAAAGAGGATATTTGTATTTATATTATATCATATGAATAAATGAACATCAAGAGTATAGAAAAATATTATATCCATTTCTTAAAAGCAAAACAGAGAGACTTTTGTCTCTCTGTTTTTTAAATACAGATATACATTGGAGACGCAATGCCGATAATTATTTCTTGAGAAACAGACCGTTGCACAAAAAACAAATATTGCAAAATCTTTATTTGCTTATATATAAAATAAATATTTTACGTTTTAGATATAGAAATAAACTATTTGATTTTCAAAACAGACTGTCATATAATGTCTATTAGTGAATTGTGAATAAAAATGGAGGAATAAAGAATGAACGTCAAAAAAGAAATCAGCGTAAAAAAAGTTACAAAAGATGCCGAGCAGTATTTCAGAGACGGATTCTTCTGCTGTGAAGCCGTAATGGCCTCCATCAGAGACAATTTTGAGCTGGATGTGCCAAAAGAAGTCATCGCCATGGCTTCCGGCATGGCTGTCGGAGCAGGCAGATCGGGCTGTATGTGCGGCGCTGTCAACGGTGGCATACTGGCTCTTGGCATGTTCTTCGGACGCACCGAGCAGGGCGGTCCCCAGGATCCCATCGTCGTAAAATGTATGGCTCTGACACATGAGCTTCACGATTGGTTCAGACAGGCAAACGGAAAAAACTCGGTCTGCTGCCGTGTTTTGACAAAAGAGTTTGACATGGGCAAGGGCGAGCACAAGGAACAGTGCATCTATTTTACAGGTCTTTGCGCAGGCAAGGTCGCCGAGATAGTCATCCGTGAGCTGGGACTGACAAACATAGACTAAAATATTTAAAGAGACGGAAAGTTCCGTCTCTTTGATTAAACGGGAGATTACACATGAAAAACATAATACAGAAAGTGCCGCTTCCCATATGCGGAGTCATGCTGGGCTCGGCAACTCTGGGAAATCTGCTCCAGAGCTATTCCGAAGGGATAAGATATGTCTGCGGTGTGTTTTCGGCATTCCTGCTTTTGCTGGTGGTGCTCAAGATAATAATGTTCCCCAAAAAGTTTGCCGAAGACATGGAAAACCCCATAATGGCCAGCGTATTTGCCACATGCCCCATGGGCATAATGCTGCTCAGCACATACATAAAGCCTTTTATAGGCGGAGCCGCATATTACATATGGCTGCTGGCAATAGCCATGCACATATGTCTGATAGTGTGGTTTACAATTAAATTCATCATAAAGCTCGACCTGAAAAAGGTTTTTGCCAGCTATTTTATCGTGTATGTAGGCATAGCGGCGGCGGCAATTACAGCTCCTGCCTATGAAAAGACCTCGATAGGCACGGCGGCTTTTTGGTTTGCTTTTGTTTCGCTGCTGATTTTGCTTGTGCTTGTAACATGCAGATATTTGAAGCACAGAGAGATTCCTCAGCCGGCTGCCGCAATAATATGCATATATACAGCCCCTGCGGCACTGTGTACGGCGGGATATGTTCAGTCGGTGACGCCCAAATCCTACGGTCTGCTCATGACCCTTTTTGCCATGTCGCTTGTTCTCTACATATTTGCTTTTGTAAGGTCTTTGTCCCTTCTTAAGCTGCCTTTTTATCCCAGTATATCGGCATTTACATTCCCCTTTGCAATAAGCGCCGTAGCGTCTAAACAGACCATGGCATGCCTGCAAAATATGAATAAGCCGATGCCTGTTTTGCAGTACCTGGTGCTTTTTCAGACAGTGGTGGCGGTGATATATGTGATATATGCCTATTACAGATATATGGCAGCCATATTTGGAACAGCAAAAAAACAGTAAGTTTGAAACAGAGAGACTTTTGTCTCTCTGTTTTTTGTAAATATAGAAAAAATCTATAATACACAAAATATAAATAGAAAAAATATATTTGTATTTAAAGGCGGAGATACCCTATACTTGTATGGGAATATACAAAAAAGGAGACAGACATGGAAATAAGCGTTAGAAAGACGGCTCTTGCCGCCGAGGAGTATTTTAAAAAGGGACTTTTCTGCTCGGAGGCGGTGGTCGCCGCCGTTGCGGACAGCTTTGATGCGCCCCAAAACCTCGGAGTTTTGTCGGCGGCGGCAGGCTTCGGCGGAGGAATGGGCAGAGGCTCGGTGTGCGGCGCACTTTCGGGGGGAGTCATGGCCATAGGCATGATTTTGAACTGTGAAGAGACGAGAAGCGCCGAAAAGGCACAGCTGTCCATGGCTCTTTCGGCAGAGCTGACCGACGCTTTTGAAAAATACAGAGGAAATATCATGTGCGGCGCCCTCACAGAGGGCCTCGACATGGCAAAGGGAGAGAACATGGAGCTTTGCGCCTCCCTCGTGAGCTTTTGCGCAGGCAAGGCCGCCGAGATAATCGCCAGAGAAAAGGGGCTGAAAGTAATCGATTAAAAAAGAGAGCCGAAAGACTCTCTTTTTTCTTTATGTCTTGAAAATAGGGGTTTTGTATGATACAATAATTAAAATAGGCGGTTTGTGTATAAATGCGCCGAAAAATACAAAATTTACGAAAGATAACATAAAGGAGACAGAAGATGAAAAAGTTTCTCTTTACCAGCGAAAGCGTCACCGAGGGACATCCCGACAAGATCTGCGACCAGATTTCCGACGCCGTGCTGGACGCAATACTCGAGCAGGACCCCACAGCCCGCGTCGCCTGCGAGACGACGGTCACAACAGGCATAATCTCGGTCATGGGCGAGATTTCCACAAGCTGCTATGTGGACATACCCAAAATCGCCCGCAAAACCGTCACCGACATCGGCTACGACAGAGCCAAATACGGCTTTGACGGCACAACCTGCGCCGTCGTCACCTCGATAGACGAGCAGTCCAAGGACATCGCCATGGGTGTCGACTCCTCCGAGGACGACAAGACCACAGGCGCGGGAGACCAGGGAATGATGTTCGGCTTTGCCTGCGACGAGACAAAGGAGCTCATGCCCCTGCCCATCTCTCTGGCTCACAAGCTGGCTCAGAAGCTGACCGAGGTCAGAAAAAAGGGCATACTGCCCTATCTCCGTCCCGACGGAAAATCCCAGGTGACGGTGGAATATGAGGACGGAGTGCCAAAGAGAATAGACGCCATAGTCATATCCTCCCAGCACGCCCCCGAAGTTGAGCTCTCTCAGATAAGAGAGGACATCACAAAGCATGTCATAAGCACCGTCGTGCCCCGGAAGCTCATGGATGGAAACACAAAGATATATGTCAACCCCACAGGACGCTTTGTCATAGGCGGCCCCCAGGGCGACAGCGGACTGACAGGACGCAAGATAATCGTCGACACTTACGGCGGATATTCCCGTCACGGCGGCGGAGCCTTTTCGGGCAAAGACCCCACAAAGGTCGACAGAGCTGCCGCATATGCCGCCCGCTATATAGCTAAAAATGTGGTTGCAGCAGGCCTTGCCAAAAAGTGCGAGGTGCAGCTGGCATACGCCATCGGCGTTGCAAAGCCTGTGTCGGTCATGGTGGACACCTTCGGCACAGGAGTTGTTGAAGACGACAGAATAACCGAGGCAGTCCTCAAGATTTTCGACCTGAGACCTGCCGCAATAATCGAGACTTTAGACCTCAGAAAGCCCATCTACAAAAAGCTGGCCGCCTACGGACACATGGGCAGGGAAGAGCTCGGCGTAAAATGGGAGCAGACCGACAAGACAGAAGAGCTCAAAAAGGCTCTCGGAATGTAATTGATAATTTGCCCGGTAAATGAAAAATTCCCGCGCAGGTTACGGGCGCCTGTTTAAACAGGCATAAAACCCGTTTCCTGCAATGCGGGTTTCGGCCGCCTGCCGAAAACAAACAAATAAGAGGTGATTTTATGAAAAACGATGCGAATAAAGTTGTAAAAGGGTTCATAATAGGCATTGTGGGCTATTTTCTCATAACATTTCTCATCATGGTGGGGCTCAGCTATCTGCCCAACTGGCGCATAAGCTCCTCCCTTGTCGGTATGGAGTATTTCGCCGCCAACCTCATGGACAATTTCGGCCTCAAGCTGGTGATAGCCACCTTCGGCTCCATCGTAATAACGGGAATTATCGCCCTTATCATCTTCTCTAAATCGGGGCCGAAGAACGAAAAGTAAATACAAACTGTATAATTTAATTTCTTAAATACCAAAAGTTTAAAAACAGGGGAAGGGGAATTGACTTTGACAAAACTCAAGACGGCGCCTGCCGAAAAGCAGATAGGAGCTCTTTTTGCATTTACCATAGCTCTGGCGTTTTTTTCGTCCTTTGTCTTTGCTTCTCCCCGTGAGATAGCGGCGGGACTTTTGGAGATAGTAAAGTCGAGAGATGTCCTCATCACCGACTATTTCACCGTGGCGGGCACGGGCGCCGCATTGATGAACAGCGCCCTCGTCATGCTCATGTCGGTGGGGATAATCAAGATAAACAAGCTGCATTTTACAGGCATAAGCATGGCCGCCGTCTTTATAACGGGGGGCTTCGCCCTTTTCGGTAAAAATCCCCTCAATATCCTGCCGATACTTTTAGGTTCATTTATCTACGCAAAGATGCAGAAGGTGGGCTTTTCACGATATGTATACATCGCCCTTTTCGCCACGGGACTTTCCCCCCTTGTGACAGAGCTTGTCAAGATACTGCCCTATTCCTTTGGGGTAAATCTGCTTTTGGCATGTCTTGCAGGTATGCTCATAGGGTATATCATACCGCCCCTTGCCGCCCACACCGTGTCGATGCATCAGGGCTACTCCCTTTTCAATGTGGGCTTTGCCACGGGAATAATCTCCCTCGTCATCGTGTCGGTGCTGCGCTCCTTCGGCCTCACGATAAACACCACCCTCATATGGCACACCACCCACAACCCCGTTCTGATATGGGGAGTTCTGGGGTATTTCGCCGCCGTTTTCGCCTACGGCCTGTGGATAACGGGGGGCATAAAACCTCTTTTGAGGCTCTTTAAGCACCCAGGCCGCGCCGTGGCCGACTTTGTCCTCATGGACGGGGCGGGCCCCACATTTATGAACATGGCGCTGACGGGAATCATGTGCATGGCGTACATCATGCTGATAAGAGGCGAGCTTTCGGGCCCTGTTCTGGGAGCGATTATAACGATATACGGCTTTGCCGCCTTCGGTATCCACCCGAAAAACTATTTCCCTGTCCTTTTGGGCGTATATATCGCAACATATCTCAAGATTTTTTCGGCCTCCGACCCCGCTGTCCAGCTGGCGGCACTCTTTGCCGCGGGGCTCTCTCCCATCGCGGGACAGTACGGCTTTTTCACGGGAATTTTCGCCGGCTTTCTCCATTCGTCGGTGGTGTCCTATGTGGGCTATGTGTCGGGAGGAATGAATCTCTATAACAACGGGTTTGCCGCAGGCTTTGTGGCCATAATAATGGTGCCCCTCATAGAAAGCTTTATCCAAAGATATACAAAATAGTCGGAGGACATATGATACACAACAAGAAAAAACTTTCCAAGATAGTGGAGGAGCTGACGGTTTTCTTTTTCGGCATAGGCGGAACAAACATGAGCTCCAATATAAAATACACCCCCGAGGAGGCCTTCATCACCTTTGAGAGCGATTTTTCAAAGGAACATCTCCACAAGGTGGAGTCGATGGGCAGGCTTTTGAATCAGCAGTACGACGAGGGCGTCGAGGACACCTACTGGGAGCTGATGGGGTCGGGCGACCCGGGCGAGTCGAGCCAGCTGCTGCTTGTGGGCATGATGGTGGACACCGCCGAGGTCGACATCAAGGACGAATATGTCAAGGTGAGAATGTATAAAAAACTGCCCTAAAGGCAGAAAAAGGAACGGCTCTGCCATTCCTTTTGTTTTTTGTGTAGGGAACGACCGTGTGTCGTTCCGCACGGCGATGAGTATCGCCGCCCGAGCGGAGCGAGTATCAAATATCTCGGGGTCCCCATTGTGCTTGAACAATGGGGTAAAATAACGACCGTGTGTCGTTCCGCTTGGTTTGTGCGTTGATTTGTCTCAACGGAGAGCCGGGGCTCGACCGGCGGCGAGTGCCGCCGAACCCTATTTAATTATTCGGGGTCCCCGTTGACAAGGTCAACGGGGTAAATGGGCATGTAGCCGTTCCCTAAAAAATCATAAAGTCTGCGTGGGGTTGATTGTGGACAAATAACCCGCAAAGGCCGCACGCAAAAAAACGACATATTTCTCCACAGGGTGTGAATAAAAAACGGAGCGGGGAACCGCTCCGTTTTGTCTTTGACTTACTGTCTGTTGAAGAGCACCACTTCGGAAAAATCCTTCCTCGGTCTGGCTTCGGGCTCCTCATCGGGGTAGCCGATGGGGGTGACGGCTATGGGAATGTAATTTTCCGGGAGACTCAATACCTTTTTGACTTCACCTGCGTCAAAGGCGCCGAGCCATACAGTGCCGAGACCCAGCTCTGTGGCTCTCAGCATCATAAATGACAGGGCGATGGAGCAGTCCACCGTGGCCCTCGACTGCTTGCAGTTCATAAAGGTCTCCTCTGTGGCGCACACCGCTATGGCGGCAGGTGCGCTGCCCATGCAGGCCTGACCGAGACAGGCTTTCTGCATTTCGCCCATGAGGGACTTGTCGGTGACGGCGATAAACTTCCAGTTCTGAAGATTTTTCGCCGACGGAGCCTTTACGCCTGCCATGAGGACCTCATTCAAAACCTCAGGCTCTATGTCACGGCTCTGATATTTCCTTATGCTTCTTCTCTTTTCGATAGCCTCTTTGACCGTCACGGCAAAAACCTCCTATTTGAGATATTTTTCCATCCAGCGGGATATTTCGGCAAGTCTTCTCATGCGGTGCTTGGGCTTGCCCGAACGGGAAAGCTCGTGGTTTTCGCCCTTAAAGAGCACCATTTCCGAGGTCACTCCGTGGTATTTGAGACCGGAGAACATCTCAAAGCCCTGAGACAGGGGGCAGTTGTAGTCCTCGATGGAGTGGATAAAGAGGGTGGGAGTCTTGACATTGGGGGCGTATTTCAGGGGGGAGTGATCCCACAGCCTGTCGATGCCCGTCCACGGTGTTGCGGCAAACTGCTCGGCGTCGAAGGAATAGCCTATGCAGGAGTTGCCGAAATCGCTTATGGTGTTGCAGAAGGAGCGCTGGGAGACGGCTGCGGCAAAGCGGTCGGTGTTGCCGATGATCCAGTTGGTCATGTATCCGCCGTAGGAGCCGCCCAAAACGCCCAGCTTCTTGTCGTCGATCTGGGGATAAGACTTGCAGACATGGTCTGTGAACTCCATGAAGTCGTCAAAGTCCACCGTGCCGTATTTGTTTCTCAGATCGGCAAAGACAGCGCCCCGGCCGTCGGCGCCTCTGGGGTTGCATAAAAATACAAAGTATCCCTGTCCTGCCAGCATCTGCATCTCGTGGACGAATATCTCGCCCCATGCCACGCAGGGACCGCCGTGCATCGAGAGGAGGGCGGGGTATTTCTTGTTTTCGTCAAAGTCGATGGGCTTTATGACCCAGCCGTCGATTCTCGTGCCCTGGGAGTTTACAAAGGGGCAGTATTCGGTGTCGCCCACATATTTGCCCGAGAGATTCATGCCGTTGAGCCTTGTAAGCTGGGAGACCTTCTTGCCGTCAAAGATATAGACCTCCTGGAGCTTGCCCTTTTTCATGGCGGAGAACAGGATCTTTTCGCCCTTTGCGGCGATGCCGTCGATGGCGCCGTCAAACATGAAGGGTCTTGTCAGCTCGCCCTTTTCGTCGAGAAGATTGGGCAGGCAGTGCTTTACCTCGGTGGTGAGATAGAGCAGTTTTCCGCCGTACTCGGCGAGAGAGGAGGAGGAGCCGTAGCGGCAGTCGGTGGCGATGTTGCAGCCTATGGTGAAGTCGTTTGCAAGGATCTTTTTGAGCTGATTATTTTCCAGAACATACCAGCTGTCCTTCTCCATGTTGCCCAGCTTTCCGATGTAGCAGGCCGAGACAAAGAGACGGCCGTTCACATACTTGATGTTGCCGATTCTGACCTCGCCCTGGGGGATAATTTCCTCGGTTTTGCCGCTCGCAATATCGTAGCGGTAGAGACCCGACTTGTTGTGCTTTTTCTCGGTGTACTCAACGCCTGTAAAGTAAACGGCTTTACCGCATTCGGCGATTTCGGTGCGGTTTGTGTTAAAGAGCTTGCCTGTTATGGGTGTGCTCTCGTTTTTGGCCTTGTCGTAGACAAAGAGGGAGGCGCGCTTGCCGCTTATGTAGCCGATGCCGTTGTCCCAGAAGGGCAGCTCGGTGATCTTTATGTAGTCCTCGTCGTCCTCGGGTATGTCGGCCTCGTTTTCGGGGCGGTAGGTGTCGATGTCTGCCTTTACGAGATAGAGATCGCCCGATATTTTTGTCACCGACAGGACAGGGTAGGGCAGGGTGAAGGCGGCGGTCTTTTCGCCTGTATTCATGTCGAGATATTCAAATGACGATGAATAGGGCTTGTCGCTCTTTTTGCCCAAAAGCAGGACACCCTCTTTTTCAAAGGCAAAGGAGGTGTAGCCCGTGCCGTTTTTGAGCTTTGTCACCGAATCATCTTCAAGATTTACCGAATAGAGCTGCTTTTTATAGCCGTTTTTGGGGGTGTCGCACACCGAGACGGTGAAAACCGCCCTGTTTTCAAAGGGGGAGACGGTGAGTGCCGAAATAAAGCGGTAGGACAGTAGGTCCTCTTTTAAAATTGGCTGCATAGATATACCTCCGTTTATTGTATTTTTATGAGAAACTGCATAAAAAGGCCGTAAAATCGGCGGTTTTATGCGGGGCGGCGGTATATATATTCGTTCCTGCCGCCCTATCTTTTATACAAATTGTACCACAGACAGACGAAAAGTGCAAGGTGTTTGTACACAATGCCGTTTTTAATCAGTGCTGTGAATATTTATACAGAAAACTATTGACAAATCGCCCTCTATGCTATATTATAATAATACAGTTTTTAATCACTACGGTGCATAAATATTCAAAAACATTTTGGAGGTAGCCCTCGTGCTCAAATATACCGCAAAAAGACTTATAATCGGCGTCATAACACTTTTGGTGCTGGCCACAATAACCTTCTTCCTCATGAAGATAATCCCCGGTTCCCCCTTCGGCGGCGAGCTGGCTCAGCTCTCTCCCGAGGTGAGAGAAAAGCTTTTGTCCCAGTACAATCTCGATAAATCGATACCCGAGCAGTTCGCCATATACATCAAAAACGCCGCCACAGGCGATTTCGGCGAGTCCATGACGAGAAAGGGTACTCCCGTCATGACGATAATCGGCAGATGCCTTCCCGCCACCATGAAGGTGGGCGCCGTGGCTTTCGTGTTCGCCATGGCAGTGGGCATAACCCTCGGCATAGTGGCCGCCTTCACAAAGCATAAATGGGTCGAAAGCGCTGTCATGTTCCTTGCGACCATAGGCGTCAGCGTTCCCAGCTTCCTCTACGCCCTCATGCTGATGATAGTCTTCGGCGTGGTGCTGGGCTGGCTGCCGATAATCGGCCTCAAAGGCCCCCTCCACTACATACTCCCCGCATTCTCCCTGGCTCTTTACCCCATATCGATGGTCTCCCGTCTCGTGCGTTCCAGCATGAAGGAGGTCATGAAGCAGGATTACATCGTTTTAGCAAAATCCAAGGGCACACCGATGATAAAGATAATCGTAAAGCACGGCCTTAAAAACTGCCTCATCCCGGTAGTCACCTACGCAGGCCCGTTGCTTGCCTTCCTCATCACAGGCTCCTTCGTCATCGAAAACCTCTTCTCGATTCCCGGCATCGGCGCCGAGTTCGTAAACAGCGTATCCAACCGTGACTACACCATGATAATGGCTCTGACCATCATCTTCGGTTCCTTTATAATAATAGCCAACATTCTGACCGACCTTCTCGTGGCCGCCATCGACCCGAGAGTCAAGCTCAGCAAAAAATCCGTCTGATTCAGGAGCAAAAAATGGAAGAGATAAAACTTACAAAAGACCTTTTCGAGCCTCTGCCCGAAAACGAAAAAAACAGCGAGTTTATAGCGGCAGAGCCCAAGACATACATGAAGGACGCATGGCTCCGTTTCAAACAGAACAAGCTGGCCCTTATAGGACTTGCTTTCCTGGCGGTAATGGTCATTCTGGCAATAGCCGTCCCCATCTTCTCACCCTATGAGTACGACGGAATGGACCTTACAGCATTAAACACCATGCCGAGCCTTTCCCACCCCATGGGCACCGACAAGTTCGGCCGTGACATCTTCGTCCGAGTAATGTACGGCGCGAGAATATCCCTGGCAATCGGCTTTTCCTCGGCTTTCATCTGCCTGGTCATCGGCGTCGTCTACGGCGGCTTTGCAGGCTACATCGGCGGCAAGCTCGACATGATAATGATGCGAATCGTCGATATCCTCTATGCCATACCCAATCTTCTCATAGTAATCCTCATAATGCTGATATTCGGCTCCAATGTGGGCTCGATACTCATCGGAATATGCCTGACATCGTGGATAGGCATGGCAAGGCTCGTAAGAGCCCAGGTGCTCTCCCTCAAAGAGCAGGAGTTCGCCCTTGCCGCCTATGTGCTGGGCGCCTCCAAGCTGAGGATACTCTTTAAACACCTTATAATAAACTGCATGGGATCAATCATAGTCAATGTAACACTTCTCGTGCCGTCGGCCATATTTACAGAGGCTTTCTTGAGCTTCGTAGGTATCGGCATCTCGGCTCCCGCAGCCAGCTGGGGTACACTTGCCAACGAGGCACGAAGCCTTATAGAGAGCACCCCCATTCAGATAATCTGGCCGGTCATGTCCATCTGCCTCACAATGCTGTCCCTTAACTTCATAGGCGACGGCGTGAGCGACGCCTTCGATCCCAAAAAGAAATAGGAGTTTCATATGAGTTTGCTTGAAATAAAAAATCTCGTCACCAGCTTTAAGTCCGAGCAGGGCAAGGTACAGGCGGTGCGAGGCATAGACATTGAGGTCGATACCGGTGAGATAGTCGGCATCGTCGGAGAGTCGGGCTCGGGCAAGAGCCAGTCGATGTATTCGGTGATGGGTCTTCTCAACCAGAACGGCTTCATAGAGGACGGCTCCATCGTCTTTGACGGCAAGGAGATAAGCCCCATAAAGTTTGAGGGCAGCGAAAAAGAATACGAAAAATACATGGAGAGCATAAGGGGCAACACAATCTCCATGATATTCCAGGATCCCATGTCCTTCTTAAATCCCGTGCTGAGTATCGAAAAACAGCTGGTTGAGCCCCTTAAAAACCACAGGAAAATGACAAAGGCAGAGCTTCATCAGAAGGCTGTGGAGCTTCTCACCCAGGTGGGAATCCCCTCTCCCGAAGAAAGGCTCAAGCAGTATCCCCATCAGCTTTCGGGCGGCATGAGACAGCGTGTAATAATCGCCATCGCCCTCGCCTGCACACCCAAGCTGATAATCGCCGACGAGCCGACGACGGCTCTCGATGTTACGATACAGGCCAAGATAATAGAGCTTATCAAAAATCTCAAAGAGCAGATAAACTCCGGCGTTATACTCATCACCCACGATCTGGGAGTTGTGGCAAGCGCCTGCAACAGGATATATATAATGTACGGCGGCAAGATAGTGGAAAGCGGCACTGCCGATGAAATCTTCTACGAGGGAGTTCACCCCTATACAAAGGGACTTTTGGGCTGCGTAAACAACCCCGAGGAAGAGAAGGAACTGAGACCCATACCGGGCTCGCCTCCCGACCTCATCGCTCCCCCCAAGGGCTGCCCCTTTGTGGACAGATGCGAAAACGCCATGAAGGTATGCAAGCTGTATATGCCCGAAAAGAAAAAGCTTTCAGAAACCCACGAGGCACGCTGCTGGCTTTTGCAGAAAGGGGAGATATAAATGGAAAATCCCATACTTAAAGTCGAAAGGCTCAAGACATATTTCTCCGTCGGCGGCGGACTCTTCGCAAAGCATCAGACGGTAAAAGCCGTCAACGATGTGTCCTTTGAGGTGGGGGTCAACGAGACCTTCGGCCTTGTAGGCGAGTCGGGCTGCGGAAAGAGCACACTGGGCCGTACGATAGTAAAGATATACGAGCCGACTGCCGGCAGAATAGAGTTCATGGGCAAGGACATAGTAAATCTCAAGGGCAAAGAGCTCAAGGATTTCAGAAAAGACGCCCAGATGATATTCCAGGACCCTTACGCGTCACTCAACGCCCGCATGACGGTGGGTGAGATAATAAAAGAGCCGATGGATATACATTCGATCGGCACCGAAAAGGAAAAAATTGAAAAAGTCAGCGAGCTTTTGGAGACGGTCGGGCTTAAACCCGACCACATCCGAAGATATCCTCACGAGTTTTCGGGCGGACAGAGACAGCGTATCTCGATAGCGAGAACCCTGGCTTTAAACCCCAAGTTCATCGTGTGCGACGAGCCGATTTCGGCTCTCGATGTGTCGATACAGGCACAGATTATAAATCTTCTGGAAAAAATCCAGGATGAGAGAAAAATCTCTTATCTCTTTATAGCTCACGACCTGGGAGCGGTAAAGCACATCTCCGACAGAATAGGCGCCATGTATTTGGGAAGCCTTGTGGAGATAGGGGAGAGCGGCGAGCTCTATAGGAGTCCCAAGCACCCCTACACGAAAGCCCTGCTTTCGGCAATACCGATACCCGATCCCCGGAAAATGAAGAACAGGAAGCCCATGCAGCTTGACGGCGAGATACCTACTCCCCTCAATATCCCAACGGGCTGCCCCTTCAGAACCAGATGTCCCGAGGCTATGAAGATATGCGCCGAGGAAAAACCGATGCTGAAAAATGTAGGCGATTCCCTTGTGGCGTGTCACCTTTACAAATAACCTTGCATTTAGGAGAAAGAAAATATGAAAAAGTCATTTATCGCATGGATGCTTATAATATGCATGACATCACTTTTCGTCCTGTCGGGCTGCTCCAACACAGAGACAGAGACAACGGCAGGCACATCGTCGGATTCTTCCGCCGATACAACGGCAGGCGGTGACGCAGCTCAGGAGCTGACAGTCGCCATCAACTCAACCTTCGCAACACTTGACCCCGCCCTCATGAGCACAACAGCCATGTCGGCAGTATACTTCAACACAGGCGCAAACTTTATGAAGGCAAACGCCAACGGCGAATATGAGTATGAGCTGGGCGAAAGCCACACTGTTTCCTCCGACGGTCTCACATACACAATGAAGATCAAGGACGGCATCGTATGGTCCGACGGCGAGCCCCTCACAGCCGAGCACTTTGTATACGGCATCAAGAGGACAATAGGCTACGGCCCCGACAACGCATACGCCAAGAACGACCTGACAACCTTTGTCGTCGGCGCACAGGAAGCAGCAGACGCCTCAATGGATGTTGCCGATATGGAAAATGTCGGCGTAAAGGTCATCGACGATCTCACATTCGAAATCACACTCAACTCTCCCTGCCCCTACTTCGCTGACCTTCTCGCCAGCAACAACATGGGCCCCGTAAGACCCGACTTTGCTCCCGAGCACGACAGCTCCTGGTCTATAAACGGCACATATCCCTGCCTCGGCCCGATGGTTCTCGAGTCCATCAAGCCTGAAGAAGAAGCTGTATATGTAAAGAATGAAAAGTACTGGAACGCAGACAGCGTCACAATGGATAAGATCACATTCGTCGTAATGCCCGACCAGACAGCTCAGCTCAACGCTTTCAAGGCAGGGGAAATCGATGTAGCACTCAGCGTACCCTCCGAGACAGCCGAAAACGAGCAGTACGCCGACAACCTCTATAAGGCAGAGAAATACTGCTCCAACTACTTCGTGCTTCTCAACGGCGGTCCCAAGTGCACAGTTGAAGCTTTCAAGGATGTAAATGTAAGAAAGGCCCTCACAATGGCCATCGACAGAGACCTTCTCGTTGAGGTTCTCGGCGGCGGCGGATTCAATGTACCGCTGACAGGCTTTATCCCCTACGGTATCGCAGGCGCAGACGGCGACTTCAGAGAGGAAAAGCAGTATGATCTCTACAATCTCGAAGAAGCCAAAAAGCTCATGGAGGCAGCAGGTTATTCCGAGAGCAATCCCCTCGAGTTTGATTATCTCTACTCCAACAGCCAGTTCCACGCAGATGTTGCCCAGATGCTCCAGCAGATGTGGTCTCAGATATATGTAAAGGTCAACCTCGCATCGGTTGAGGGCGGCGTATTCTACGACTATGTCGACAACGGCGAGTTTGAGGCTTGCAGATACGCAAACAACACATCCAACGCCCTTTCCTACTTCAAGCTGTTCAGGACAACATCTCAGATCGACGGCTGCCAGGCAATAACAGATCCCGTCTATGACGAGATGGTTGCCGCCGCCTACAACATGACGGATCCCGATGAGTACAACGCTCAGCTCCACAAGATTGAGGATTACCTCGTAGAGGAGCAGGCATATGTCATACCCCTTCTGACTCAGATCCCCGTAGTGCTTCAGCAGTCCAACCTCGAAGGTCTCTGGACAACAACAACAGGCTCACCTTACTTTGCCGGCATGACAGTCAACTAAGACACGATAAAAAGCCGAGGGTTTCCCCTCGGCTTTTGTTTTTTTTACCCCGCCCGCCATGCGTGCGGAGACCCCGGATATTCAATACTCACGCCC
>CAJKFC010000032.1 GCA_905199135.1 uncultured Eubacteriales bacterium | reverse complement strand
CCGCCATAGAGACCATGGAGCAGATATTGGTGCTTAGAGGTGAGAGCATATCCGGTCAGCTCGACGGCACAGTGCCCTCTACCGAAGAGGAACAGCAGCAAAACCCCGACGCCCTTATTGATACGGGCGATCTGAATCTTTCCGATCTGGGCAGCATGTCGGGCGGAAGAGGCGGCATGGGCGGCAGACAGGATTTTGCTCAAATACCGACTGACGGAGAGTTTACACCTCCCGATATGACAGGTGAAAACACAGATACAACGGAAAATCAGAACGGCGATACAGGAGAAAACTCTGCACAGTTCCAAAGACCGACTGACGGAGAATTTACTCCGCCTGATATAACGGGAGAGGACGGCGAGAGCTTCACTCCCCCCGATATGGGCAGTATGCCGAACAGATTCGGAAATCAGGATCGGACGGCTCAGAGCGGCGCGGCGGCCATATATCAGCAGTATCAGATACCGATAATGCTTGCCGTGACGGTCATAGTCATGGTATTCGCACTGATATTTGCATACAGGTTCGGAAGAAAGAGAAGATAAATAAAAAAGCTCCCCATATGGGGAGCTTTTGTTTTGTCTTAAAATACATAGTATCTGAAAGAGGTTTCGGCGATCTCCTTCATTATTTCAAACATCTCGTCTGTGCTCCATCTCTCCTCGCGGAAATACATGGAGACGGGAGAAAAGTCGTTGAGGTCGGAAGAGCCGTCCTTTTTAAAGACATATGTCCTGTTTATGGGGTAGAACTCGTTGAGCATGCTTATTTTGGACATGACGGTCTTTTCCGAAGGGGAAAAGTCGCAGCCCCAGCCGAAGCAGACAAATGGGGTTATGCGCTCATAGTTCATCATGGCCTTTATGCCCGTGAGGTTTTTGCCCAGCCTTTCTATGGCGTTGCCGACGGCCTGGCGCTTTTTGCCCTCCATGGCTCTCGAGTCGTTGGTGCCCTGCCTTTTTATCTCGGCGAAGATGAGGGGCTTTCTGATGTTCCACTCGGTGCTTTGCAGAAAAAGTATTCCGCCGTCGGGCTTTATGCACCTGTCCTCATAGTTGAAATCGAACTCAAAGCGGAGATTTTTCTGCCTTAAATAGGTTATCATCTCGCCCACCGTAAGCTCTTTTTCAAAGACTATCGAGTAGTTTTTATAGGTGTTTTCAAAGTCAAAGCGGTTCTTCAGATATTCGGTCACCATTTCCATGGCGCGGTATATGTCCTTGTCGTCTATCTTGGACTTGGAGTTTTTCGCCTTGTGCTGTTCGGTGCGGGTTCTCAGAAGTTCATGCTGAGGCATTTATCTTCCTCCTTTTTTCAAAACGAACAGGTATTCCGAAACATGCTTGGGTCTCGCGTGGAGATTGCGGCACCCTCTGAATGTATTGTAATATATCTCCTCGGTGGTCAGCCTGCCGTACTTTGAAAGCAGGTCGGTCATCTCGTCAAAGGCCACAAAGCCTTCGGAATTGTAGGAGATTATGAGATATTCGGCGTCGAGACCCGAAATCAGGTCTTCAAGAGCCGAATGGACAAGCTTTTTCTTGTTGTAATCCGAACGGTTCCACCCCTCGGGTATGCCCGAAACGGCACTTATCTTTTCGGGAAAGACATTTTCCGCTATCACATTTAGCATAAAGTAGTTGGAGCCGTAGGGGTGCTGGTTGTAGGGGGGATCTATGTAGGCTATATCCAAACACTTGAGCTCTTTCGTGAGGTCGGCGGCGTCCTTCTGAAATACAAGGTACTCCGAAGATACAGGGGAGAGGACAGGCTTTCTCACCGTTATATCCCCCAAAATTCTCGTCAGGGCGTTTTCGCCGTTGCCGCCGAATTTTCCGATTCCCGTCTTGCTGTCCTTGTAAAAGCCCTTGAAAACTCCGCTGGTGTTGGTGTGCACCGAGGCTTCATACAGGAGAGGGGCGAGAAAGAATTTTTGAAGATGCTCGTCCATGCCGCACACGGCGTTTCTGACGGTGTCGATTATGCGGGCGTTTTTCGAGGTGTAAAAGACCCTTTCGCCCTCCTTTATGTCGCCGTCATTTTCGGGGGAGTAGAGCTCGGAGATGATTCCTCTCTCGGGATTTTTGAGAGATTCCTCCAAAAAGGCATACTGCCTGTCGTAATCCTCCTCGGAAAACTCCTCTTTGTTGCTGAGGTAGCACTCATTGAGTATTCGGCTGTATTTTTCCAGATCGTTGGCTATTACCAAAGAGGAGTGCAGCTTCAAAAGTCTTGCCACTATGCCCGAGCCGGAAAAAAGATCGGCCGAGACAAGGCGGTCTTTTCCCGTTTCGGCCTTTATGTTTTCGATGTGCCTGTTTATGTTTGGCAGGAGCAGGCGCTTGTTGCCGATATAGGTTATGATCTGCTCCTTGAGATATGGATTTTCAAAGATATCGGTCATGTTTCACCTGCCTAAAGGGTGAGACCGCACTGTCTTATGGCCTCATACAGCACGATTGCCACAGAGTTGGACAGGTTGAGACTGCGTATGTTGTCCCTCATGGGGATTCTTATGGCGTGATCTAAGTCTCCGAAAATCATGTCTTCGGGCAGACCCTTTGTCTCTTTTCCGAACATGAGAAAGTCCCCGTCATTGAATTTTACATCGTAGATGCTCTGCTTTGCCTTTGTGGAGGCCATCCATATGGTGACGCCGGGGTTTTTACTGAAAAACTCCTCGGTGTTTTCATACATCACTATGTTGACAAAGGGCCAGTAGTCAAGGCCGGCCCTTTTTGCCCTCGACTCTGTTATCTCGAAGGGAATGGGTTTTATTATGTGGAGCGTCGCCCCGGTTGCGGCGCAGGTACGTGCGATATTGCCGGTGTTCTGGGGTATCTCCGGCTCGTGAAGCACTATATTCAACATCTTAATTGTCCATCAGCTTTTTAAGTTCTTTTTCGTTGGCCTTTTCCTCTCTGGAGGCGGCGCGGTTTTCCTTGGGGGTCTTTAAAAGACGGCAGCAGCACTTGTCGTAGCACTCGGGGCTGTCGGGGGATTTGTCGAGCCTTACGGTGCATTTGCCCCTGAGAAGATTTACGGCGGTGACTGTACCCTGACCGTCGGGGGTCTCGACCACCGAGTCGACGGGGGGAGTTGTGGCTATCATGTCCTGATATGCCTCGTTTTCATATTTGAGGCAGCACATGAGACGGCCGCAGGTGCCCGAAATCTTTGTGGGATTGAGTGAGAGACCCTGCTCCTTTGCCATGTTTATCGAAACCGACTGGAAATCGTCCAAAAATGTATTGCAGCACAATGGCAGACCGCACACGCCGAGACCGCCCGTCATCTTGGCTTCGTCTCTTACGCCTATCTGTCTGAGCTCGATTCGGGTGCGGAATACGCCTGCAAGGTCTTTGACAAGCTCGCGGAAATCGACCCTTCCGTCCGAGGTGAAGTAAAAGAGTATCTTGCCTCTGTCAAAGGTGTATTCAGCCCCTACAAGCTTCATGTCGAGGCCGTGCTTTTTGATCTTCTCCTCGCATATGGCCAGAGCTTCCTCTTCCGAAGCGGCGTTCTGAGCCACGATTTCGAGGTCCTCCTTGGTGGCTATTCTTATGAGGTTTTTGAGGGGCTTTACGATGCTGTCATCGGGGACTTCCTTATTCTCGATGACAATCTCGCCGCACTCTATTCCTCGGGAGGTCTCAACTATGGCGTAAAGACCCTTTACGGCCTTTATGTTTCCGGGATTAAAGTAGTATATCTTGCCTACCTTTTTAAATCTGACTCCTATTATTTCCGTCATATATTAACCTTTCTGTTTTTTCAAAATTTCCCACATCTGACCCGAGAGGGTGCAGCACAGGGCAAAAAGATTGGGGTTGTACTGCAAATCGTCCTCAAAAGAGCAGATGAGATCGTATATTTTCAAAAGCACATCGGTGTTTTCGCCCTTGAGCAAAAGACGGTGTACTTCTTTTTTGCAACATAAAAGAAAGACGGCGAAATCCTGTCTTTTCAGGTCGGCCGCCTTGGAAAAGAACATTATGAGGGCGTGCTCGTCACACATTGCCGCGGGAAATGCCGAGCACATCTCGGCGATCTCGGGGTTTTCCTCAGCCTCCTCGGCGCGGAGGGAATACACGGCGCAGCGGGAGCGCACCGTCGGCAAAAGGGACAGCCTGGACAGGCACAAAAATACAAAACAGGCGCTCTGGGGCTCTTCTATGACCTTCAAAAGGGCATTCTGGGCTTCGGGGCGCATATTGTCTGCATTGTCTATCACAAAAATCTGACATTCGGCTTCCGACGGCTTCTGGGATGCCTGCCTTATTATCTCCCTGGCCCTGTCCACCTTTAAGGCGTCGTCGCCGATATAGAAAAAGTCAGGGTGAGACCCTGCCTTTATTTTTACACACTGATCACAGGTGCCGCATGCAGCACCTGTGACGCAAAATGTATTCATAACGAGCCTTTGGGCAAAATTCCTTCGGCTTTCGCTGCCGCCTCCTTCTACGATGAGAGCCTGGGGCAGCCTCGATGGGTTACATTTTCTCAAATCTGTCGACATCGACTACAAATACCGTAGCTCCGCCTACTCTGACTTCGACGGGCATTGCGGGGTAGAAGTTCATGCCTGCCTCGGCAGAGGTCGGTATGATCTGGGTACGGCTCTTGGAATATTTTGCTATAATGTCGAGAACATCCTGTACCTTGTTTTCCTCGACACCTATGAGAACTGTTGTGTTGCCTGCGCGGAGAAAGCCGCCTGTGGTAGCCAGCTTTGTGATGTGATAGCCGGCCTTGATGAGATTCTGCATGACGGTGGGGGCATCGTCAGCGTTGAGAATGGCAATAATCATTTTCATTTTCATAATGAAACCTCCTTTCGTGCCTGAGCACTCGGTATGTTTAAAGGGCAGAGCCCCGATTTTGAATCAATGGGAAACGATTTTGATTTCCTTATCAATATTATAGCTTATCTCATGCAAATATTCAAGTAATTTTTTATCTATAATTTCTCCCATGCCTCCTATGGGAACCCCCGGAGGATAGATGTAAAGGCTTTCGGCCAGCACCTCTCCCACGGCGTTTTTGAGAGGAATACGCCTTTTTTCGGCAAAAAACGCCTTGCGGGGCGGCATGACTCTTTCGAGAAGGGGAGGAAGGGCGCAAAGGGGAGGACGGGGAGATTTTTCAAGGCTTTGGGCAATTTTTTCACCTGCCTTTGCAATATAGAGCAAATCCTCTTCGCTGTCGGCAAAAGCGGCGATAAAAACCACATTTCTGTCGTCCTGCATTTCGGGCTCGATGCCGTGCTCCCTGAAAAGATCCGAGAGCTTTTCTCCCGATGTGTTAAAAACTCCGATGTTCACCGTGATTCTCATGGGGTCTCCGAGAAAATCACAGCGGTAGCCCACAGATGAAAGCCTGCGGCGTACCTCACTGACGGTGTTTATAAGGCTTTCGGCTCTCTCTGCGCCCAGCTTTTCGGCCGTCTCTCTGCCCATGTCTAAAGACGCCATTATGGGGTAGGAGGGGGAGCTTGTGCCGAAGAGAAAGGTCAACTCTCTGGCCTGTGACTGCAAAGTTTTGTCTTTTAAAAGCAGATACGCCCCCTGAGTAAGGGTGCAGAGGGTCTTGTGAGCCGAAAAAATAACGGCGTCGGCCCCTTCGCTCACCGGATCTTTTACCGAAAAAGCCTTCAGATGGGCGCCGTGAGCTCCGTCCACTATCACTTTTACCCCTCTTGCGGAGCACACCGAACAGATGGAGGCTATGTCGTGGCAGTAGCCGTAATAGGTGGGAGAGGTTACGATAAAGGTTTTGATGTTTGGGTTTTTATCGAGGGTTTCGGCAAGTTCAACCATGTCAAAATCCTTGGTTATTCCCATTTCGGCGTCAAAGCGGGGCGATATGTATCTGGGTGTGAGATTCAAAAGCACCGATGCGTCGGTCACCGAACGGTGGGTGTTGCGGTCGCACAGAAACTCGCCGCTTTCGCCGCACATGAGAGCCAGGGCAGCCTTTATGCCCTGAGTGGCTCCGCAGGTCAGAAAGACGCAGGCTTCGGCGCCGTAGTAAAGGGCGGTCTTTATCTCGGCTTCCTTTATGATGTCGTATTCATCGCTGTTGAGGTTACCGGTGCTTGGAATTTCAGTCAGGTCTATCGAAAAAGCGCCGTCCAGAAGGGTGCCCATGGGTTTTCCCTTGTGTCCGGGCATGTGAAAACGGCGTCTGCCGTTTTGAGAGATTTTTGTCAGTTTATTATATAATGTATAATCCATAAAATGCTTACCCTTTGCCCTATGATTTTGTCTTGATAATATTATAACATAAATTTTTTGTCGTTCAAGCATAATTTTTATTGAAATATTTCAAAAGGTGTGATAAAATATATACAAACAACGCAATAGAATGAGTTTTTGCTTATCTCTGTGTTGGTAATAATTGAGCCTTTTCGTACATATTTTTAGACAAAGGAGGGAAGAGGATTGAACGACATAAAAGACACGGCTTTTGACTTTTACATCAACAAGGACAACAGCTGTGCCGAAACTGTTCTCAAAAGCGCCTGTGCCGAATTCGGTATAGAGCTGGACGAAAGCGTTGTGAAGGCTGTCGGCAGCTTTTCGGGCGGCTGCGGAGTGGGAGACCTCTGCGGAGCTGCTGCGGGAGCTTTGGCCGCAATCGGGCTGAAATACGGCAGCGGAAATGTGCACGGAAGCGAAGTCCAGAGAGACAAGATGAAACAGTTTATGGGCATCTTCAAAAGTGAGTTCGGCTGCACAGACTGCGAGGTCTTGAAGCCTCAGCACAAGAGGGAAGATGTCAGATGCTTTTATGTAGTAGAAAAAACTTTAGAGCTTCTGAGTTCTATTTTTGACGACTAAATGGCTTTTTTGTTACCCTATATGGGCGATTTTTAAAAACTTTAGGTGTAGTGCACAAAAAAATCGACAATTTTTTTGGTATTTTACATACTATTCATATTGCGTAAATCGTGATATACTTTTACAATAAAAGTACCATTTCAGTGCCCCCAGAACACTGTAAATGAGAATTTCAATCATTTTAATGGAGGTCGTATGTACAAGTTTATTCTCAAAAGATTGTTAATGCTTATCCCAATCATCATCGGTGTTACTTTCTTGGTTTACTTCATCCTCTCCTTCACTCCGGGCGATCCTGTTGCCATCATCCTCGGCGTTGAAGCTACGGAAGAAGCTATCGAGGAAGTCCGTAAGGAACTCGGTTTGGATAGACCGGTTATCGTTCAGTATCTGATGTATATGTCAAAGCTCGTTAGAGGCGATATGGGTGAATCCTACGCCAAGGGTCGTGATGTTGCAACGGAAATTATCACAGCCTTCCCGACAACAATGACACTGACATTCTGGGGTATGTTGGTTGCCATTATGATCGCTATCCCAATCGGTATCGTTTCGGCCACAAAGCAGTACTCCATCATCGATAACGTCTGCATGGTCGTTGCTCTTCTCGGTGTTTCGATGCCTTCCTTCTGGCTCGGACTCCTTCTCATTCTCACATTCTCTCTGCAGCTCGGCTGGTTCCCCTCCGGCGGTGTCGGATCCTGGAAGTCCTTCGTTCTTCCCTCGATCTCTCTGGGTACATCTTCGGCAGCTATCGTAACCCGTATGACTCGTTCTTCCATGCTCGATGTCATTCGTTCCGACTACATAAGAACAGCTAAGGCAAAGGGCGTCAGCAACGGTGTTATCATCCGTAAGCACGCTCTCCGTAACGCCCTCATCCCCGTTATCACAATCGTCGGTATGCAGGTCGGCGGTATGCTCGGCGGCTCCGTTCTTACAGAGACAGTTTTCTCCCTCCCGGGTGTCGGCCGTCTCCTCGTTGACGGTATCAAGCAGAAAGACTCTCCGATGGTTCTCGGATGTCTTATCACAACAACTATTTGCTTCAGCGTTATCAACCTGGCAGTCGATGTTCTCTACGGCTTCATCGATCCTCGTATTAAGGCTGAGTACAAATAATAACTAAGGAGGGTAATTAAACAATGGAAGCTAATAACAATGTAAAGGTAAAAAAGCGTAGCCAGTGGGGCGATGTTTGGCACCGCCTTCTCAAAAACCGCATGGCTATCCTTGGTCTTATTATAGTTGCCGGTCTTCTTTTGACAGCAGCATTTGCAGATCTGATTGCCGACTATGAGACAGAGGCAATTCAGCAGAATGTTAAAGATCGTCTCCAGGGACCCTCGGCAGAGCACTGGCTCGGCACAGACGAGTTCGGCCGTGACATGTTCGCCCGTCTCGTTCACGGTTCGAGAATCTCTCTTGCCGTCGGCTTCGCAGCTACTACAATAGCTCTTGTGTTCGGTATGACACTCGGCTCCATGGCAGGCTTCTACGGCGGAAACATCGATATGCTTATCATGCGTGTGCTCGATGTATTTATGGCTATTCCTCAGATCCTGCTGGCTATTACGCTGGTTGCTGCTCTGGGTACCTCAATTCCAAACCTTATGATCGCACTTTCGATTTCTTCAATTCCGTCCTTCTCCCGTACACTTCGTGCACAGGTTCTGACAGTTAAGGACCAGGAGTTCGTTGAGGCAGCCCGCGCTATCGGCGCTAAGGATGCCCACATCATTACAACTCACATCATCCCCAACTGTCTCTCCCCTGTTATCGTTCAGTCGACACTTCGTGTTGCTACATGTATCCTGTCGACAGCTTCTCTTTCGTTTATCGGCCTCGGTGTTAAGCCGCCGTCACCCGAATGGGGCTCGATGCTTTCCTCCGGCCGTATGTACCTTCGTGATGCTCAGCACATCACACTGTTCCCCGGTCTTGCTATCATGATCACAATCCTCGCATTTAACCTTCTGGGCGACGGTCTTCGTGATGCTCTTGACCCCAAACTTAAGAGATAAGGAGAAGAAAACAGTATGGAAAACAAGAATATTATGCTCGATATGAAAGACCTCGTCGTTCACTACGAAACAGACGAAGGCGTTGTCGAAGCAGTTAACGGCATCGACATTCAGCTTGCTGAAGGCAAAACAATGGGTCTCGTTGGTGAGACAGGCTGCGGCAAGACAACAACAGCTCTTTCTATCCTTAGACTGGTTCCCGATCCTCCAGGAAAAATCAAATCCGGCAGCATCACTCTGAACGGCAAAGACCTTTTTGCTCTTACAGAGAAAGAAATGCAGGATATCCGCGGCAACGATGTTTCGATGATCTTCCAGGATCCTATGACATCTTTGAACCCCGTTCTTACAGTCGGCGATCAGATCGCTGAGGTTATCGCAATTCACAACAAGGATCTCAAGAAAGATGAGGCTTTGAACAAAGCTAAAGAGATGCTCGAGGTCGTCGGTATTCCCGGTGAGAGACATTCTGATTATCCCCACCAGTTCTCCGGCGGTATGAAGCAGCGTGTTGTTATCGCTATCGCTCTTGCATGTTCTCCCAAGCTCCTCATCGCCGACGAGCCGACAACAGCTCTCGATGTTACAATTCAGGCTCAGATCCTCGAGATCATGAAGCAGCTTAAAGAGAAATATAAGACATCTACAATCATGATTACTCATGACCTCGGTATCGTTGCCGAAGTTTGTGATGAGGTTTCCATCATGTACGCAGGCCGTATCGTTGAAAAGGGTACTTTGGAAGATGTATTTAACAACACAATGCATCCGTACACAGAGGGTCTCTTCAACTCGCTGCCCGATGTCGACAACAGAGAGCAGAAGCTCAAGCCGATTCCTGGTCTTATGCCTGACCCGACACAGCTTCCCAAGGGATGCGCATTTGCTCCTCGTTGCGTATACGCAACAGAGCAGTGCAAGACAGAGCGTCCGGCACTTGTCAAGTACAGCGATACTCACTACGCCGCTTGCTTGGCATACCAGGACAAAAACTTTAAGCTGAAAGGATGGGGTAAATAAATGGCATTGTTAGAAGTAAAAGACCTTAGAAAATATTTTAAGGTTCCTAAGGGATTCCTCCACGCTGTGGATGATGTTACATTCAATATTGAAGAGGGCAAGACACTCGGTGTCGTCGGTGAGTCGGGCTGCGGTAAGTCCACAACAGGACGCGCAATTCTCCGTCTCCTTGAGCCGACATCCGGTGAAGTTATATTCAACGGCGTAAATGTTACAAAGCAGAACAAGCAGGAAATGCGTAATCTTCGCCGTCAGATGCAGATCATTTTCCAGGACCCCTATGCATCTCTTAACCCCCGTATGTCCGTTTCCGAAATTATCGCTGAGCCCATGAAGCTCCACAAGCTCTACTCCAAAGATGAGATTTTTGCTCATACACAGGAACTGATGAAGACTGTCGGTCTTGCTGAGCGTCTTACAAACTCTTATCCTCATGAGCTCGACGGTGGCCGTCGTCAGCGTATCGGTATCGCTCGTGCTTTGGCTCTCAACCCGAAGTTCATCGTCTGCGATGAGCCGGTTTCCGCTCTTGACGTTTCGATTCAGGCTCAGATTTTGAACCTCCTCCAGGAGCTCCAGGAGAAGCTTGGCCTCACATACATCTTTATCACCCACGACCTTTCGGTTGTTCACTACTTCTCGGATGATATCGCTGTTATGTACCTCGGCCGTCTCATTGAGAAGGCTCCTTCGGTTGAGCTGTTTGCCAACCCCTCTCACCCCTATACACAGGCCCTTCTCTCTGCTATTCCGATTCCGAAGCTCGGTGCCAAGAAAGAGAGAATCGTTCTTAAGGGTGAAATCACATCTCCCGTCAATCCGAAGCCGATGTGCCGCTTCGCTCCTCGTTGCATCCATGCAAAGGATATTTGCTTCAAGGAAGAGCCGAAGATGAAAGAGATCGCTCCGGGTCACGAGGTCATGTGCCACCTGTTCTAAGATCTTATTTCTTGAACTATATAAAAGGACAGAGCATTTGCTCTGTCCTTTTATTAGTTGTGTAACGAAAACTACCGGCAGTGCCGGTAGTTCCAAAAAGCTTTAGCTATGAGTAGAAAAAATATCCTCCTTCGTCTAAAATAGAAGTGGGTTTGCCAACCACAACAAAAAGACGAAGGAGGAGTCAAGTATGAAACATGACACAGATAGTTTAGCACATACGAAATGGAATTGCAAATAACATATAGTTTTTGCACCAAAATACCGCCGTCAAGTAATCTATGGAAAGATAAAGGCGGATATAGGAATAATGCTTAGGAAATTATGTGAGTATAAGCAGGTGGAAATAATAGAGGCAGAAGCCTGCAAAGACCACATACATATGCTGGTATCCATACCGCCCAAGTATAGTGTATCACAAATAATGGGATATCTCAAAGGGAAAAGTAGTTTAATGATTTTTGAGAAATATGCCAATATGAAGTACAAATATGGTAATAGACATTTTTGGTGCAGAGGATACTATGTAGATACAGTAGGAAGAAATAAAAAAGCGATTGCAGAGTATATACGCAATCAGTTACAGGAAGATGTATCTTACGACCAAATGTCATTAGTAGAGTATGTAGACCCGTTTACGGGTAAGCAGGTAAAAGAAGGCAAATAAAAAATGCCCCTTTAGGGGCAGCCGGTGAAAGTGTTGCGGTTGGGCAAACCTTTCGTCGGGCCTATAGGCCCGGCCGGCATTATGCCCTAAGGGGGCAGTGCATACTACCGGCACGGCCGGTAGTTATGATTTTATTTGGATATTTCCTTGCCTGATGGATCTCCGCATATTCCGAGTTCGGAATCGTAAACCACAGTTCCTCTGACCAGTGTCTTTTCGACGGTACATTCAATTTTCATGCCGCAATACGGGGAGAACTTGTTCTGATACATCAGCATATCATCTGTCAGGACATAGTGCTTTTTATCATTTAAAATAACGAGGTCCGCATCATAGCCCTCACATATTTTTCCTTTGTTTCTTATTCCGTAGATTGCCGCAGGATTTTCCGAAAGAATCTTTGAAAGTTTATGGGGATCCATGCCGCGTTTGACAACGGCTTCGGAGTACATGAGATCGAGGCTGTTCTGAGCTCCGGATATTCCGCCCCATGCGTCAAATGCATTGTCATAATCTTTCATTTTGAAAGGGCAGGGGGAATGGTCGGAGGAAAGAACGGGAATTCTGCCTTCAAAAAGCAGATTCCACATTTTCTCTTTGTCCTCGGCATTTCTTATAGGCGGAGAGCATTTTAATGCCGTGCCGTATTTTTCAAAATCATCGTGGGAAAATACGAGATAGTGAGGGCAGCTTTCAAAGGTTATGTTTGCTCCCAAGGAGTTGGCCGTCTCAATAGCTTTTACAGTGTCAGGATTGCTGACATGCATTATATGCAGACGGCAGCCTGTATTCTGAGCAATTATGATAGCTCTCATAACGGCTTCTGTCTCTGTCCATTTGGGACGGGAATTTACATAGGACATCATATCCGACTTGCCTTCGGATTTCATTTTGGCACCAAGCCTGTCGGTTACAGAGGCGTTTTCGGCGTGTACGCACATCAGACCATCAGCCTTTGCAATCTCGGACATGGCCATGTATAAGTCAAAATCGTCTACATTACAAAAGTCATCGGGTATGGAACGATCTCCGCAGGTGGCGAGAAAAGCCTTGAAAGCTATTGCGCCGTCTTTTTGCATTTTACCGAGTTCTTCGTGGTTTCCGGGGACGACTCCGCCGAAAAATCCGAAATCTACATAGCATTTTTCCTGTGCGTTTTTTCTCTTAATCGCCAGAGTTTCACAATCAACAGTTGCGGGGAGATTGTTGAGGGGCATATCGATAAATGATGTTATGCCGCCCTTTGCAAGAGATTTTGTACCTGTGGTATACCCCTCCCAGTCGCTTCTTATTCCACCGGGGTCGGAGGCGTGAAAATGGGTGTCTATCATGCCCGCCATTATAGTTTTTCCGAGGGCATTGATAATCTGAACTGCGCTCTGTGTGATGTTATCGGATATCTCGGCGATAACTCCGTCTTTGACGGCGATATCGCATATTTTAATACCGTCGGGCATCACAACAGACCCGTTTTTAATAATTAAATCAAACATTTATTTATATCCTTTCGGCATTTATTTTTCGCGTTTGTTGTGCCGGGTAAAATGCAGTATTTTAAGGGCGAACTGAAGCTCAAACCTGAAGTCGCCCTCGATATTTTCAACTTCCATTATGGTTTTTATCCTGTTTATCCTATAAACCAGCGTCTTATAGTGTACATACATGAGCTGGGCGGCTTTGACGCTGTTACAGTCGCAGGACAGATATATATCAAGGGTTTCGGTGAGATTTCCTCCGGTCTCTTTGTCATGAGCGATTAGCTTTTGAAGAGAGTGGGGGATAAATCCCTCAAGTTTTTCCGAATCTTCAAATTGTGCTATCAGGCGGTAAACTCCGAGACTTTCCAGATCTGTAATATAGTTTTCACCGTAGATTATATTTCCCGATCTTATGGCGCTGAGTGCATCGCCGTAGCTTTTTGATATGTCATAAATACTTTCGGCACATCGGCCTATTCCGCCTTTAAAGCAGGAAATGCTGTATCTTTCACGACAGTTTTCAAAAAGTTTAAGTACAGATTCCTTTATAAACTCATTTGTTTTTTCAAGGTTTTTCTGCTCGCCTGCAGCCCAGAGAATATTTATTGTATTGTCGCTTATGGAAATTATGTTTCTGTTGGCAAAATCTCCCGTTCCCTCGGCGAGTATTCTGTTTAAAGCGTTATGTATGCCCTGCATTGCGAAAGCTATATCGCTTTTGCTCATGGAGGGATTGCCGAAAGATATATTCAATACTACGGCAATGTGCGGTTTGGAAAAATCCCAGCCTATATTTTGCGCTCTTTGATAGATGATGCTTTCGGACGGAATGTTTCCGAACAGCAGATCGTTCACAAGGTCATTTTTAAAGCGCTGCTCTATTTCGGAAACCGCCAGCTGTTTTGTCATCTCAAGATTAAGAACATTGATAGCGTTCTCTATCGCTATCCATTCATACTCATTGAAGGTCTGATCGGGACTTTGTTCTATAAACAAAAAACCTTTTGTCCTTTGAAGAGCTTTGAAGGGAATGGCGGTGCCGGTTACTTCGTGGCCGCAGAGCTTTACGGTCGCTTTATAATATATGAGATTTTCTCCCTGTACCTTTATAAATTCTCTGTCTTCAGAAAGCTCGGCATAATTGCATGAAAGACCTTTCGAACAGGCTATGACATGTCCGTCCAGATCGTAGGCAGCCATCTTGCGGTGTATCATGTCGGAAAGGGTATCTATTATAAAATCTGTACCGTGACCGCTTAACGCAATCTTCATAAATGTTTCATGGCATGCTTTGAAATAGTTAGCACGGCTTAGTTGATATGAAAAAAGCTGTCCCATAACCGACTGCATTATATCGGTATAAAGAGTATAGTTTGGAATCTTAACAAGGCTGAAACTGTATTTCTGACACGATTTTAAAAGGGCAGTATACAGAGTTTTGTCATATCTTGTCTTTACAATCATTCCTGCGACCTTGCTCTCCTTGAGCTCAGACACAAAGCTATCCATGCTGTCCTCATGGCCCGAAAGGCTGTAAAGGTTACTTAGAATTACATATCCCTTTGCAACCCATTTGGATATATCGGGGGCTTCCATAATGGTTATACCGGAGACAGGTTCTTCAAAACTATCTCCTTTTACCAAAAGTTCTGCATCTTTCATGACCTCGAGGTCGAGAATATCTTTTATACTGAGACTCATTAGTTTTTCTCCGTTTTTAGCAAAAATCAAAATATAATGCAGCTATTCAGCTATTTATATATCAGTTATATCATAAAAATGCAAAAATGTATAGGTGCGCGGGCAAAATAATTCAATTTTGACAGGATAATTATATCACATATAGGATAAAACGCATTATCCTTTCAGGACAATGTCTCAAAGCAGCTTTTTATCAACTCGTGATAGAGCTATTTTGTTAAGTTTGTGTGATAATAATATCAACATTTAGAAATATAGACGGAGGGAACAGTGGCTGATTTAATTCTCAAAAACGGATATGTCATAACGATGGACAAAAAAAGACGCCTTATAGAAAACGGCGCCGTTGTCATTGAAAACGGTAAGATACTTTTTGTAGGTACAACAGAAGAGGCTCTTGCAAAGTATACGGCAGACAAAATTATGGATATGGAAAACCACATAATTATGCCCGGCTTTGTAGATGCCCACGGCCATGCCGGACATACATTCTTTAAGGCGGTTGTAAATAACACCAAATACTGGATGCCTGCCATGACCCATACATATAAACATTATATAGACGATGATTTCTGGTATTATGAGGGCAGACTTTCAGCTCTTGAGAGACTGAAATGCGGCGTTACCACAGGCGTCTGCGTCATGGGATCTCAGCCTCGCTGCGATGATCCGATACACGCCATTAACAACGCAAAGGCTTACAATGAGATCGGCGTCAGAGATATCGTCGTAACGGGTCCCTGTCACACACCTTGGCCTCATAACTTCTCCCGCTGGGTAGACGGAAAGAGAGTCATGAAGGCCGTAACCTTTGAGGAATGTGTAAAGAGCCTTGAGAAGGTTATAGAGACACTCAACAATACAAATAACGGCAAGACATATGCTTATGTCGGCCCCTTCGGAGTTATTACATCCATAAATCCTTCGGGAGCAACTCCTTACAGCGAACTTACACATCTCACTGAGCATGACAAGCATCAGGCAAGAGAGATGCTGAGAGTCGCAAAGGAATACAATACAAGAATACACACAGACTGCTTCGGCGGAATGATAAAGCTGGCAATGGAAGACCTCGACAATGCGGTTCTCGGTCCCAATGTACATATTCAGCATTGCAGCCTTCTGTCTGACGAAGAAGTAGATGTGATCGCCGCAACAGGCACACATGTTTCGGCAGCCGGCGGTTCGAGAGCTCCGGTACATAAGCTGATGGCAAAGGGCGTAAAGGTAGCAGCTACCACAGACGGCTCCATGCACGGCGTAGGTTTTGATATGTTCAAGTGCATGCAGCGCTTCCAGCAGCAGTATAGACTGATAGCTGAAGACCTCACATTCCTGCCTGCCGAGAGAGTTTTGGAGCTTGTCACAATAGAGGCAGCCGAGGTAATAGGCCTTGAAGATAAGGTTGGCTCCCTCGAAACAGGCAAAAACGCCGACATCATTACAATCGACATTCTCAATCCGAGACTTGTTCCCAATTTCAATCTCGTATATTCTCTCATGATGCACGGCCAGAGCTGCGACATAGACAATGTCATCATAGGCGGCGAAGTACTCATGGAGAATAGAAAGCTCACAAAGGCAGACGAGAGAGAAATTCTTCTCAAAGCCAATGCAGAGGCTAAAAAAACAGTAGACAGAGCGCCTCACCTTCAGAGATTTGCATATCAGGATCCCATATTCTTCGGTAAGAACTACATAGATCTTCCCGAGAGAATGGATCTTGAGTGGCAGAGACAGGACGGAGGACATTATTAATGGAAAAGACGACTTGTCTCAAGGCGAAATATGTCATAGGTTTTGAAAACGACGAGCATGTGGTCTATGAGAACGGTCAGGTGGTCTTTAGAGGCGATACGATACTGTATTGCGGAAATGATTATGACGGACAGGCCGATGAAACTATCGATCTTGGTCTTTCAATAATAAGCCCCGGATTTATAGACCTCGATTCCGACATAGACACCGATCATTCCCTGATCGATGTGGCTTTCCCGAAAAGCGGCAAGGACGAAGACAGATTCCAGATAAACAGGGCTGTGAGAAGGGGAGACCCTTATACCGATGAGGATTACCTCACGAGGCAGAAATATTCGATAGCCCAGCTCATCAAAAACGGAATTACCACGGCGATGCCAATAGAAGGCGAGTTGTTCCACGGATTTTCTCAGTCTTACAGAGAGCACGAACTTCTTGCCCAGGCTTCTGTTGAGATGGGAATGAGAATGTATGTGGGTCCGTCCTTTAAAAGCGCCACAGACAGAAAGCTCTACATAGATGTAGATAAAGAGCGTGAAAAGCAATCCTTTGAAGACGCTATAAAGTTCTTTGATAAGTTCAACGGGATAGAGGGCGACCTCATAAGATCCTTTGTAAATCCATGTCAGCTGGCGATAACAAGAAAAGAAATTCTTCTCGACGCCTTTGAGTTCGCTAAATGCAAAAACGCCCCTTACAGACTTCATGCCTGTGAGGGAGTTCACGAATGGGAATACACAAAACACCACTTCGGAATGACGACGATAGACTGGTTTGAAAGTATAGGTCTTTTGGGTGACAATCTCCTCATTCCGCACTGTGTAACGGCAAAAAACAGCGAACTTAAAAAGCTTGCTCAAAATGGTGTCAGCGTAATCCACACACCGTTTGCCGAAGCTCATGTAGGTTCAGCACTGTTGTCTTTCGGCAAGTATGCTGCCTATGGTATCAATATGACCATGGGAACAGACGCCCAGCCCAACGACATGATAAGAAATATGCGTTTCGCTTGGGATTTGGACAGACTTTGCTTCAGAAAGAGAATGTTCTTCAGATACCACGAGGACGGAACGGCAGAGCAGCTTTTGAGCTATGAGCCCGACTATCCGAGAACAACCGCAAAAACTTTCTTTGACGCTGCAACCATCAACGGAGCGGTGGCCCTCAGGAGAGACGATATAGGCAAGCTCTGCAAGGGAGCGAAAGCCGATATTATCTCGGTAGATCTCAATGACATTCAGGTAGGTCCCTATCAGGATGTTTTGAGAACACTCATAGTCAGCTGTACGGGTGCCAATGTGACAAATACGATCATAAACGGTAAATTTGTCATGAGAGACAAACACCTTATAGGCATTGATGAAGAGAAGCTTTTGGCAGAAGGTCAGAAGGTATACAACAAGTTCCTCTCTCTTTATGAGGAATATGACGCAAAGGGCAGAAGTTTCCAAAGCTTTTTCCCCGATTCACTCAAGTTAATCAAAAAAGATTAAAATATTTAAAAGGGAGTATGAAACCATGAAAAAAAGCAGATTACTGGCTCTTATGCTGGTAGCAGCTCTGATGTTTTCCGTATTCGCAGGTTGCGCCAAAACAGAGACCGAAACGACAGCAGGCGGCTCTGAGGGCAGCGAAAGCGAACAGCAGAGCGGCGAAGGAAATGTCAGAAGAGACATCGTCATCGGTGAAGGAAGTGATGTTGTCTCTCTCGACCCCATCGAAATCACCGACAACTACTCGGCTCATGTGCTTTATATGACAAACGACGGTCTTATGAAGCTCAATGAGAACACAGAGATAGTTCCGTGGCTGGCTGAAAGTGTTGAGGAAGTTTCCGAGACAGAGTATATTTTCCTTCTCCGTGAAGGCGGTATGTTCCACAAC
>CAJKFC010000031.1 GCA_905199135.1 uncultured Eubacteriales bacterium | reverse complement strand
GTCGGCGGTCGAGCCCCGGCTCTCTGTCGCTCGTCTCCCGTATGCAGGAAACGGCCGTGTGTCGTTCCGCACGGCAGTGAGTGCCGTCTCAATATACATTTTGTGATATTTTTTCAGTTCAAAAAATAACATAAAATGTTAAGATGAATACGGCAGTGATAATAAATATACGCCGTTTTGCCTGACCTGCTCGTTGATAAATCTTCACGGAACGGCACACAGGCCCTTTTTTCCGCCGTATTGCCGAGCGGAAAGCCCGATTTAATACTTATGTCGCAAATGAATTGCGGCGTTCGCCGCCGCGCGGAACAGCCGCGCCGTTCCTTGCATATGACTTAAAGTTTACTCGGCACTCCGCCACCCTCTGTCGGTGCGCTATTCGGTCTCACGGGACGAAATTACATATTCCATGGGGGTGTACCTCATGCCGTCGGTGGTTTTTTCGCCGCCGAGGGGCGCAAAGCCCAATTTGAGATAGACGGGCACGGCGTAAGGCGAGGAGTTGACGGTAAAACGCTCTCCGCCCATGTCCCTGACATGCTCCCAAAGCCTGCGGCCTATACCCTTCCGCTGATTTTCTGCCGACACGAAAAACAGCGCTATGTGGCACATATTTCTCACGGCGATTACGCCTAAAAGAGAGCCGTTCTCAAATGCTCCGAAAAAGTCCAGAGAGCCGACAGCGTTTTTGTCGGAAATAAAATCGTAAAAGGTTTTGCCCCCTTTTTCCGAATAGTCGGGGGCCTCAAAGCGGAGAAATGTGTCCCACACCAGCCTCAAAGCCTCGTCAAGATGTCCTTTTTCCAGCTTTATAATCTCCATAAAAGCCTCCTGATTTATACTGTAAGTATAATTATATAATATTTAGCCTTAAAGTATTGGGATTTCTCCCCTACTCGCCGGCAAAAAGCCTTTCAAAATCGGGATATTCCCCCGATGTGATGTTGTAAAAATCTTCTCTCGTGTGTCCCCGAGACGACACCAAAAGATACAGCCTGTTTTCCGATATACGGCAGAACATCACCGAAACGGTGCAGGAATTGCCGTTTTCGTCGGTGTGAAGACCTGTAAGGGAGGCGAATTCCGATATTCCGCCCTCCGAAACCGACTTTTTGACGGTCACCGAGGACAGATATGCCATGAGATTCTCGATTTTTTCACCGTCAAGCTCAAAGCTCTTTAAATATCCCCCCACCGAATCTTTGGGCGTGTAGGAAAACTCCTGCCACTCGATCCTCTCGGGATCGAGAAAAAGCTCCTTGATCTGCCCGTTTAAAACCTCGTAGAGATCCTGCTCTCCCCCCACCATAAACGAGGAAACCAGATAGCACGCCAAAGCCAGAATCAAAATTCCTGCCAAAACCAAAAATACCTTTTTCTTCATCATATCACCTCAAAATATCTCTTTACCGTCATGGGCGGAAACAAAAGGCGGAAGGGCGAGACCCTGTCCCAAAAGCCCGCCTGACTTGTGAGACTGCGGCAGTGCATCGTCACGGCGGCGCAGTCGGAAAAAATCCTGACATATATGTATCTGTTGCCCCTGACGCCCAATCGGTCTGCGCAGTCAAAGACAATGCGTATGTACTCACCGCTTTCGCTGAAATCCCTTTGGGAAATCGCCTTTACGGGGATATTTTTCAAAATTTCAAAGGCTTCGTCTGCCGAAGCGACTTCGCTGTCAATATAAACCGAGTTGAACCTGAAAAGAGCCGTTTTGCCCGACACAAAATCTCCGAGGGTCTGATTTTTATTGAAAGCTATGGCGATAAACTCCTCGGCTCGCGGCGCAAAATGGGGAAAAATCAAGACAAAAGCCAAAATTATCCATGTCAAATACTTTTTCATGCCGTCACCCCTTTCATATAAGGGACAAACGGAAAGGCCAGAAAGGGACAAAATTGTCTATTCCTCTGTAAAGGGCGGAAAATAATCGCCGCCCGATATCCTGTAAAGGACATTTTCCCATTTGAGATAGCCGCCGCGGTATATGGAGATGTGGCAGTTAAGGGTGTATTCGCCGTCAAAAATAAGGTGCAGCATATAGAAATCTTCCCTTTCGGCCCTTTCGATTTCCGAGCTTTTGACGACAGTTTCAAGGACTGCCGAGGTCAGAAAATCATTGAGCTCATCGAGCTGACCTTCGGTCAGAAAGGGGGTTTCCTCGCCTGATAACGAGGGCGAAACCGAAATTCTCGCCCTTGTGGGCAGAGCTTTTCCCGAAAGGACTGTATCGAAAAATGTGCCGCTGCTGTAATTTAAAAGCCGTGTAATGGGTTTTTGAAATATGACGGCGGCCAAAAGGACAAGGCAGAGACACAGAATAAAAATATTCTTTTTCATAAAATCCCTCCCTGAAATGTGCGGAATTATGGCGCCCTGCGGGTAAGAATTTCATACCTTAGGCGCCGCACTATACATTTCGTGATATTTTTTCAGCCCAAAAAATAACACAAAATGTTAAGATGAATACGGCAGTCATAATAAATATGTGCCGTTTCCTACGGGGTTTTGCCGTATTATTTTCAAACGGCGCAAACTTCCCATATACGGCGGTCGGCCCGAAGCGCACCTCCGAGCCGACCCTCAAATCAATACAATAAGTATAATTTAATAAATCTTCGCCATATAGTATTCATCTTCGAGGTTTCCAAGCACCAAAACCGAGCCTTTTCGGGTGCCCTCTACTTCAAATCCCATTGATTTGTAAAGGGCGAAAGCCGCCGTGTTTTTGCAGATGACGGTCAGCTCGAGGCGCCTTATCCCCTCTTCCCTGCACCACTTGTCGGCAAGGCTCATGAGGGCTTTGCCTGCGCCCTTGCCTCTCGCTTTGTCTCTTATGCCGATGACCAGGTGACCCACATGGCGGTTTTTGAAAAGTCCGTCACGGCGCACCGTCACATAGCCCAAAAGCTCTCCCTCTTCCTCGGCGACGGCGCAGAAAAGGCCGCCTTTACCGCTGACAAGAGCCGAGTACATGTGGGGATTGTACTGCCTTTCGCCCGGTCTGTAAAGCATGTACTCCGTCTCGCCGTCCACAAGGCACATCAGCTTAAAGAGCTCGTGCTCCTCACCTGCTTTCGGTCTGCGGTATATCATCCTTTTATCGCCTTTTCAAAGAACTTTCTCATGTCTGCGCCGAGAAGATTTGCGCTCTCCTCGCCGAGATATGCCATGTGACCCGAGGGATAGACCCCTATCTTGACCCTGTCCATATCGAGGTTGGAGTGGGACGCAAGATATTTTGCCATGCCCGAGGTGGTGCAGAGGTCATACTCGCCGCAGGCAAAGAAAACCTCGAGCTTTTTGTTTCTCCTCATGGCGAGACCCAAGGAATCGGCGGGGCTTATCTTGAACTTTCTGTCCCAAGCCATATTTATGGGGAAAGAAAGGCCGTTGGAGCGGCGGTCAAAGGTGATGCCCAGCTCCTTTTTCATAAGGGCGAAGGCCGACTGGAAAGCGGGGGTGTACTGACCCATGGCGGGGTCGTCGGCGATGACATTGGAATCCTTGAGACACTTCTCCTCTTTCCATGTGTAGCGGCCGTCGTAGAAACCGACGACGACGCCCTTGTCCTTGAGAACCAGGTGCATAAAGTCGCGCATGTCGATTTTGAGGTTGTGGCTCAGTATGTATTCGGTGTCGATGCCTGTAAAATAGCTCAGCTTGTCGGCTATCTTCTGCTTTTCATCGTCAGTTAAGAAATCACCCTGATAGAGGGCGGCAAGATATTCGCACTTTGCGAAATCCTCGGCCTTTTTGACAAAGTCCTCGTGGGAGATGTCGGAGTGGGGCTTGTGGAAATCGAAGGTGGAAGCCATGGTGGAAAGGTTGAGAACGGCCTTTTCGATGGGCACATCGGCAAAGAATGTGGAGCCCAAAAGCATTACGCCGCTGACCGACACGCCCATGGTGACGACATTTTTGGGGCCGCCGCCTAAAAGCTCGCCCACAAGAAGAGCCGAGCGTCCCGTGCCGTAGCTCTCGCCTGCCAGAAGAACAGGGCTGTTGTGGCGGTTATATCTCGAAAGGAACCGGTCTATGAACATTGCCAGCGACTCGACATCGTTGTCGGTGCCGTAAAAATCGTCCTTTTTGCTCTCGTCAAAGAGACGGCCGAAGCCTGTGCCCACAGGGTCGACGAGGACTATGTCGCACATGTCCAAAAGACAGTGGGGGTTTTCCTCCAGCTCAAAGGGAGGCACGGGGGAAATATTGAGCTCGTCGCCGAATTTCAGTCTCTTGGGGCCGAAAAGACCCATGTGAACCCAAAGGCTGCCGCAGCCGGGGCCGCCGTTGTAGGCGAAGAGTATGGGACGGGTGGAATTGTCCTCAATGTCGCTTCTGAAGTATGCGTAGGAGAAGATGGAGGCCACAGGCTTTCCGTCCTCGTTTACAAAGAAATTGTCCTCGCACACCGTGTCGTAAGGGATTTTGACGCCGTTAAGGGTCACTTCACCTTTTGATACAAAACGGGATTTCTCTCTGCATTCATCGATGATCATTTGCGTTACCTCTTTCCTTTGATATTTAAAAGCTCAGCTTTTTTCTTATAAACGGCGGAGATACACGGGAATCCAAAAGACCTTCGTAAGCGTGTACCTTGCGGAAGGTGTTTCCCATCATCTCCCTTTCGCGGTATTTTCTCAGTGAGTCCATGTCAAACGACGCCGTGAAAAGCCCTTCGCACTTCTCCCCTGCCTTTACAAGGCACATGTCGCGGCAAATTCCCTCGCCGTCCCAGGCGATGCCGTCAAAGGCCACGGAATTTCCCTTGAAAGTCCCCGGAGGGTTGGCCATGGCTATGCCCACCATGTTTTCATAAGCCCTTATCTTGAGTGCGTCGAGGCGTATCTCCATGGAGGAGCAGTCGTTGGGCACGAGGATTATCTCGGCGCCCTTGAGCATTAGGGTGCGGGCGCTTTCGGGGTATTCCCTGTCGTAGCATATCATTACGCCGAGGCTCACGCCATCTATCTCGGCGGTTTTAAAGGCCGATCCGCTTTCAAGGCAGCTCTCTAAAGAAAAATCGCAGGTGTGCACCTTGTCGTAGCGGAGTATTATGTCGCCCTTTTTGTCTATGAGCAGGGCGGAGTTTTTAGGTCTCTCCCTGCCCTTCATAAATGAGGTCAAAAGACAGGCGACGCCTAAGTCTGCCGCCTTGCGGCGGACATTTTCGATGTGTACCGAAGTCTCCGAAAGGGCCTCGTTTTGGACAATGGGCAGCTTGTAGGAGGTCAGAAAGGCCTCGGGCAAAAGCAGAAGGTCGCATTTGAGAGCCTTTGCCTCTTCCAAAGCGGCGAGCACCGCAGCGGTGTTTTTGGTAATGTCGAGAGACGCCTGCTTTTGCAGCATGGCAATTTTGAAAATCATAATTTCCACCTCCTGTCTTATGACAACATTATATAAAAAGATGAGGAAAAAATCAATCGTTTTTATACTTTTTTCACCTGAAATTATAAATAAATCTGAGACCGAGATAAGAATACAGCCCCGCGCCTGCGGCACGAAGCTGTATTTGAGAAGTTTCGGTTTACGGGTTTCTTCCTTTTAATATCGTTTTAACCGCCGCCGAAAAGGCAAAGCCGATGACAATGCCCGCAAAATTCAATATCAGGTCGTCAACATCAAAGCTGCGGCCGACGGCGGGCTGAACTATCTCGACGGCGGCGGGAATCATCGCCGCGATTTTCAGAATGTTTTTTCCGCTGATCTTTTCCGAGACAAACGGCAGAAAAAAACCCATAGGCACAAACATGAGCAGATTGCCCGTGAGCATTGTCCTTACCCGGCTTCCGGCCGTCATCTCCCCCGATATTATCTTAAAAATGACCGGTACGAAATTGAAGGAGCCGCCGAACAATTCTATGCGGCTTCCGCCGTGCCCTGTGCAAATAAACGCCCATATGTTAAGCCACAAATTGCGCGGCGTAAGGGTCAGATTTATCAGACCCGTGAGATAGCACACAAACAGCAGGCGCATGATTTCCCTGCCTTTGCCGACCGATATCTTCTTTTTCCTGACATAAGCCCACCGAAAAACCCCGTAAACTGCGCCTGCCGAAAGAGTTATGGGGACGACCTGCAAAAACAGGCTTAATACAGAACCGGAGCTCAGAAAGCGGTACAGCTTGCCCATTCTTATTTGACCTCCTGCGCTCTACGGGTGTTCACGGATCTGGACCACCACCCACTCCCCGTCGTCATCTCTCTCCACATTCCAAAGAGAAGGAATGTTTCGGCTTCCGCGGGCGACGCTGCCGTCGTGATTGAATGTTTCGGACGAGTAATATACCCAGATGCAGCCCTCGTCTTCCCCGAGATGCGCCGACCATAGCTCTAACGAATGTTCATTGAAGGCCGTATCGCCGTAGATGTCCGTGTCGGTGGCGTATCGGGCGAGCAGGCCGTATTTTTCATCGTTTTGGGCCCCCGTGTGCCGCACATCGTTGAAGGCCTCGTCGGCTTTACGGAGCACCGACTGAGCTTCCGCGCGGTCGGCCGCGCTTCCTATATAGATGAGTTTTGCTATTTCACTGCCGCTGAAATAGGAAGTGCCCCCCACCTCGGCTATTCGGTAGACAGGGAAATAGTGTATCAGGGTCATTGCCGCAAGCAGGCAAAACGCCGTTATGTAGATCGCGGTCAATGTCTTTTTTCGGATTTTCCTCTTTATCGCCGCAAGACCGTCTGCGCCCGTTGCGCTCTGCGCCGTTTCGGGATTGTCAATTTGCTTTCCCGCTTTCATGGCTTCCAGCTCGGCGCCGCATTCGGAGCATGTTTTGATGTGTTCTTCTACAAATTCGGCTGTATCTTTGCTCACCATGCCTTCAAAATACAGCGGCAGAATATCACGAACGACGCTGCACTCATTTTTCATGACCGATCTCCTCCAATCTGCTCTGTATCATTTTTCTCGCTCGGTGGTAGGCAACGCAGGCCCAGTTGTCGGTTTTTCCGAAAAGGGCGCCTATTTCTTTGAATGACAGCTCTCCGAACACACGCCACATGAAAACCTCCTTGTATGGGTCGGGAATGTCATGCAGGATTTTCCGTGCAGCTCGGGCGTCTTCGGCCCTGCCGACCTGTTCTTCGACAAATGTGTCGGGATCGGCTGTATTCATCAGCTCGTCGTCGCAGGTATTTACGATTCGTTTGTTTTTCCTCAGATAAGAGTAATAGGTGTTCTTCGCAATCTGACAGAGCCAGACCCGCATATCGCATTCATTTCGAAACTTATTTGCCGACTTCATGGCTTTAAAAAAAGTGTCGCTCGTGATCTCATCCGCGATATGCTCGCTGCCCGAAAGCTGACGGATATACTTATACACCGATTTGAAATAGGTCTGATAAATTTCCTCAAACTCCATTGCGCTGCCACCTCCCTTCATCTGTAAGACTCCGCAGCCGCGGAAACCTTACAAATATTTTATGCAATTTATAAAGGCGCTCGCCGCCGATCAAATTCCCGCTATATTATAGCACACAGCGCCTGTATTCGGGCGCTTTTTCTTGCGTTTCTGTTTTCGCTGTGATATAATCTGTATGCAATCGACAAAATATTTCAAAAACCGACCTTCCCCTTCGCGAAAAAAACAGGATATGTTGTGAAAGGAGGTCGGCATTTTATGCAAAAAATCAATATTTCAAAGGGAGGTGAAAAAGGAATAAAAACGGCAACCCTTAAAAACACAAAATAAAGGAGAAAAGTATGCTGAATATCATCATTGAAAACAAAAAGAGAATAATATCGGCGGCGGTGCTTCTGGCCGTGGCTCTCGTGTCCTTCTTCGGTCTCGGAGCGGTGGCGACATCTCCCGAGACATATGAAAAGACCATGGAGTCTCTCGACCAAAAGAAAAACGATGTCCTTGCCCTGACGGCGTCGGCGGCGGCAGCCTCGACGGCGGTGTCCTTTCTGCCGGGGGACGCGGGCTCATCGATAGCAGACAAGCTGGCAGACCTTACCACAGGGCTTGCAATAATACTGTGTATCATATATCTGGAAAAATATATGCTGACAGTGCTGGGCTACGCCGCATTCAAAATCATAATTCCCATAGCTTTAGCCATGATAGCCGTGACGGTATTTGCTGCCAATTACAAAATGAGACAGATGGCGGTAAAGCTCATAGTCTTTGCCCTGATAATAACCTTTGTAGTGCCTGTCGGAGAAACTGTTTCGGGCATAATTCAAAGCACATATCAGGAGACTATGGATAAAACGATAGCCGACGCCCGGAAATCTGTGGAGGAGATGGAGGAGGGCAACGAAAAAGCTGCCGAAGAGGAGGAGGGATTCTTTGCAGGAATAATCTCAAAGGTCACCGACGCCGTCACAGGCTTTGTCAGCTCACAGCTTGAAAAGGCAAAAAACACCATGAGCAATCTCATCGAAGCCACGGCGGTAATGGTGGTCACAGCCTGCATAATACCGGTTTTGGTGCTCCTTTTCGCCTTCTGGGTGCTCAAAATGCTGTTCGGCATCGACATACCGATAAATACGGCGGCTCTGAGAAGCGGAATAAAGAAAGCCGTTCCGAGAAAACATCAAATCTCCAAAGAATAAAAAACAGCCCTTCGGGGCTGTTTTTTTTAAACTTTACGAATTATCATCACCGCCGTGACCGCTGTGACAGCCAATGTCAAAAGACAGCCTGCCGCGCTGAAACTAAAGACAAAAACCGACGAAAGACCGTTTATAAGACAGTGAGTCAGAACACAGGGAAACACTCCCCCGGAGATCTTCCTTATTGCCGCCAGGGCAAAGGAAAGACTGAGACACATGATGCCGAACAAAAAGAAATTCATGTCAAAGTTAGAGGTGCCTTTGATGAAAAACAGCGGCAGATGCCATATCCACCATATCCCTGCCGTTACGGCGGCAGCTCCAAAGAAACCCAGCTCTTTTTCCAGCTCGGGCTGTAAAATCATTCGCCAGCCTGCTTCCTCGTTGCCGCCCATGAAAAGGGTCATCGGCAAAATTATCAGAAGCATGGAAAAGGGTGCGCCCATTTCAAAGCCGTTTACGGCACAGCCTGTGACAAAATATATTGCGGTAAACAGCAGGGCGACAAGATAGACCGAAGGGCGATGCTTTACATCGAATACCGACGAAAGCCAGGGTATAAAACCGTCGGTCTTTTTGCATCTCACAAGGGAAATGTAAGAGGCGGCGGTGGGAGAAAAACCCCCCAGTATGTGCAAGACCTGCAAAATCGGGCTGCCTATGTCAAACCCACAAAAAGTGCTCAAAAGGGCGGCGCCGCCCCAGAAAACTGCCGTAAGGCAGAAAGTAGTGAGCAGAAAATCGCCCACAAGTCTTTTGTTCACAGATATACCCCCGTCTATTTCCTGTCCAAAATACCGCGGCACTCTTCGGCAAAGCTCTCGCACCGGGTGCAAAGCTCGGCGGCAAGGGCGGCAAAGGCGGAAAAATCGGGATTTTGGCAAACTACCTTGCCCCATACGGCGTTTTCGCTATAAATCTCGCCGCTTTTTTCAAAAAGCGGAGCGAAGCTTTCGCCGATTTCACGGTTCTGACCCAAAAGCCACAGCACAAATACATTTTCGCCGTGAATGTATGCAAGGGAGATTTTGAGCTTTCTCTCCCTCAAAAACTCATCGGAAAAGGACAGAAAACTTATGTCACAGCTGCCCTTGTAAAGGTCGGACACTTTAAAACCCTTCTGGGTCAGGTATTTCCCCGCCACCGAGAAAGACGAAAAAAGAGCCGAAAAAACCTCCTTGAGAAGTCCCGATTTTACAAGCTCCGAATAAAGAGCAAAGCTTTTTGCCATAGAATTTTCCATTTTATCCTCCAATTTTCAATACTTAAAGTTTAAATTAAAATATAAAATACAATTTGTATACAGACTTATTCAAAGAGCTCGATAAATGGCGGAACTTCCGAAAGGCTCTGGAAATAAAGAGTGCGGCTCTTGACGCCGTATATATTTACAAGGATGTTGTCATTCTGCATTTTTCTGATATCGGCGCCGATTTCGTAGGTCCTGTATACGCCCTCCTTAAGAGTGCCCTTGTACTGTCCGTGTATGCTGAGATAGTGAAACTCGCCGTACTCCCCTTTCGTAAGGGCGCGCCTTACCTGAATGTTTTCAAAAGCCTCTAAAGTGCTGCCGAAAACCTCATCATCGGCAGGGAAATGGAAGTCGTTCCTGTCGTCGTCGTAATAGCTTATGTGCTTCCACACTATCTCGTCGGGAGCGACGCCGGACTCCTCAAATCCGTCCAGAATCCCCTGCCAAAGGGTGTTTTTTTTAGGCGTCACAAGGGACGACAGGCAAAAGGATACGAAAGCCAAAAGCAAAATACCGCTGAGAGTGATAAATACCTTTCTTTTCATAACTGCCTCCTTTGCCGGGATAGCCTATATATTGTGAAAAAATTATATCACACCGCATGAAATAAGTCAACGGAGCTACGATGGGCAGATAGTGCCCCACTATACATTTCGTGATATTTTTTGAAGCTAAAAAATAACGCAAAATGTTAAAATGAATGCGGCAGTCATAATAAATAACTGCTGTTCCGCATAGTCCGGGCATTGACAAATCCCAATGGAACGGCATTTCCTGCAAAACACAAAAAAGGAACGGCGAAGCCGTTCCTTTTTATTAAAACCTTGAATTACACATATTCGCATATGCCGTAGCCTGAAAAATAGTGAAGACTGAGCTCTCTCGAGATATATTCCAGAGCCTTTATGCCCCACACGCTGTTGCCCTTGCTGTTGAGGCTGGGGCCGTACACGGCGATTCCGAAGTTTTCCTCGGCGCAGCTCACAATGCCGCCGCCCACTCCGCTTTTGGCAGGCATGCCGACATTTATGGCGAACTCCCCCGAGCCGTCGTACATGCCACAGGTTACCATGAGGGTCTTGACGAGGGTGGATATCTTTTCCTCCACAATCCTCTCCCCCGTTAAGATGTTCACTCCGCCGTTGGCAAGGACGCTGCCGAAATATGCCAGATCTACCGCCGTAACCTCGACGGAGCACATTTTGAAGTATATATCCAGCACTTCTTCCACATCTTTTTCCAAAATGCCCTCGTTCAAAAGCATATAGGCTATGGCCCTGTTTTTCATGCCGGAGGATTTTTCCGAAAGATAGACCTTTTCATTGAGCCCTATGTCTGCCCTGCCGCAGAGCTTTCTCGTGAGACAGAGAAAATCCTCAAAGGGAGACGGGCTGTCTATAACCCCCGCCACGGCGATGGCGCCTGCGTTTATCATGGGGTTGAGAGGTATGTGGGTCTTGGTCTCCAGCTTTACAAGGGAGTTGAAGGCGTCGCCCGTGGGCTCTACCCCCACCTTGGAAAAGACTTTATTGTACCCTGCCGTCTGAATGGCGAGGATAAGGGATATGATTTTGGATATGCTCTGCATGGTGAAAGGCGTGAGACAGTCTCCCGCCGTGTAGAGCTTTTTGTTGTTGGCGGCGATGGCTATGCCCAGGGCGTTTTTGTCGGCGGTGGCCAGCTGGGGTATGTAGCTGGCCACCTTGCCGTTGTTTTCAAAGCCCTTAGCGTAGCTCAAAGCGCCCTGTATCACCTTTTCAAGGTTTTTGACTTGGCCTTTCATATCGGTATAAATAAATTATTCGGCTTTTTTCTCGATGTCGACCTTGATGGAAAGCTCCTTGAGCTGTTTCTCGTCGACGGGAGCGGGACAGGCTGTCATGACCTCGGCGGCAGTCTGAATCTTGGGGAATGCGATGACATCTCTGATGTCGTCTGTGCCTGTCAGCAGCATGACGAGACGGTCAAAGCCGTAGGCGATACCGCCGTGAGGAGGTGCGCCGTACTTAAAGGCGTCTATCATGTGGCCGAAACGCTCGTGGGCGTCCTCCCTTGTGAAGCCGAGAGCCTCAAACATCTTGTTCTGCACTTCGGGGTCGTGGATACGGATAGATCCGCCGCCCATTTCGTAGCCGTTGCACACTATGTCGTAGGCCTTTGCCATCATCTTTTCGGGAGCTGTCTCAAAAAGCGGAATGTCCTCATCGCGGGGAGCCGTGAAGGGGTGGTGCTTGGCGTAAAGTCTCTCGACGCCGTCGTCGTCTACGCCTTTTTCAAACAGCGGGAAGTCTGTGACCCACAGGAATGCAAAAGCCTTGGGGTCGATGAGGTTCTTGCGTCTTGCCACCTCGCATCTCAGTGCGCCGAGGGCTGTCTGAGCAGTCTCGGTGTCCTCGTGGGCAATGATAGCCACAAAGTCGCCTTCCTTGACATTGAGCTTTTCAAAGAGCTCGTTCTTCTTCTCTTCCGAGAGATTTTTGAGGAAGGAGGAGGAAACAGCGTCCTTTGTCACCTTTGCCCAGGCGAGACCCTTTGCCCTGTATGTCTTGACATATTCGCCGAGGGAGTCTATCTCCTTGCGGCTGAGAACATCTGCAAGACCCTCGAAGTTTATGGCGACAACCGAGCCGCCCTTTTCCAAAGCGCCCTCAAAGGGAGCAAAACCGCTGCCTTTTACGGTCTCCGAAACATCGCTAAGCTCAAAGCCGAAACGCATATCGGGCTTGTCCGAGCCGAAACGGCTCATGGCCTCATGATAGCTCATGCGGAGTATCGGGGTCTTTACATCTACATCTATTGCCTCTTTGAAGATGCGCTTGATAAAGCCCTCCTGAATGGCGATTACATCGTCCACATCTACAAAGGACATCTCAAGGTCTATCTGTGTAAACTCGGGCTGACGGTCGGCGCGGAGGTCTTCGTCTCTGAAACATCTTGCCAGCTGCATATAGCGGTCGACGCCCGAAAGCATGAGCATCTGCTTGTACTGCTGGGGCGACTGGGGCAGGGCGTAAAAGCTGCCCGGATGGACACGGGAGGGCACAAGGTAGTCTCTCGCTCCCTCGGGTGTGGACTTTGTCAGCATGGGGGTCTCTATCTCCAAAAAGCCCTCTTTGTCAAAATAATCCCTCGTAATCATTGCCGCCTTGTGGCGCATCCGGAGAATGCTCTGGAGAGAGGGGCGGCGCAGGTCGAGATAGCGGTATTTAAGGCGGAGCATTTCGCCTACATTTACATTGTCGTTGACCTCAAAGGGAGGTGTCTCGGCCTTTGTAAAGACCTTGAGTGTGTCGGCAAGAATCTCCACCTTGCCTGTGGGAATGTTGGGATTTATCGAGGAGCGCATACGGACGACGCCCTCTATGGCGACGACCCATTCCATTCTCATGTCCTCCGCCCTTTCGGCCAAAGCGGCGTCGACGGCGCTGTCAAAGACGCACTGCATGATGCCCGTGCGGTCTCTCACATCGGTGAAGATAAGGCTGCCGAGATTGCGGTTTCTCGCAACCCAGCCGTATACAGTCACGCGGCTTCCTATGTCGCTTTCTCTCATGGTGCCGCAGTAGCGGCGGTTTGTGCAGTTATTCATATATCTATACTCCGTAAAATAGTCTCCTGCCCGGCAGGGAGTGTGTCTACATATTTATAAGTATAATGCCTATCACCGTTAAAATCAAGGCTAAAATTTGTTTTTTGGTCAGCTTTTCCTTAAATACAAGGGCGGATATCAGGGCGATAAAGGATATTGTGCCCGAGGAGCTGACGGGGTACACCACGGCGGCGGGAAGGCTCATGAGAGCCATCAGCATAAAGACATCAGATGTCACATTTGAAAAACCGACGGCGGCGCCGAAAAATATGTTTTTAAAGTTCAGTTTGGCTCCGCCCCTCTTCTTTATAAATATGACCGACGCCAGAAACGCCGAGAAAAAGGTGCAGAAAACGAAAAAGTCATTGAGATCGGTGGTGACGGTCTTTTGAAAGACTTTAAGAGAGGTGCTGCCTATGCCCGAGCAAAGCATGAGAGCCACAAGGTATTTGTCGGCCTTTATGGCTCCGCCCGTGTAGCTCGCCAAAAATACGGCGGCAAGGGTAAAGACAACGCCTATCCACCCCAGCGTCTTGGGGGCTTCGCCCCAAAGCACAAGGCTTGTAAATATGGGAATGAGTATTCCCGCCTTGTTCCAAAGGGTGCACATTCCGGCGCCCGAGGTGGAAATCGCCCTTATCATCAGGGCCAAAGTCATGAGGTACATTGTGCCTGTAAACAGCGAAAAGCCCACCGTCATAATCCACTTGTAAAGGGGCGCGTCTATCTGAAGTCCGCCCCTCATGAAAAACAGAATGAGGGCAAAAACACTGGCGAAGAGGTAGTTGACCGAGGTGACGGTGTCCTGGTGGGTCTTTTGCTTTTCGCCTATTTTGAGAAAGAGAGTTATTGCCGAGGAAAAGGTGATGTTAAATAAAAGGAATAACATAAGAGCCTCTTTTGAATACTGTAAGTATAATTTAATATCTATATTACAAAAATGCAGGGTTAAACCCTGTCATTTTAAAGGCTGACTTTACATATAATCGTCACAGGAGGGGCTTAAAACTCTGGCGCTTGCGGGTATCTCGTCCACTCGGGTGCAGCTTGTGATGATGACCTGCCCCTTCCCTGCACTTTCCATTATATACTCCCTGCGGCTCTTGTCAAGCTCGCTGAATACATCGTCAAGTAGCAGCAGCGGATACTCGCCGCAGTCTCTCCGGTAGAGCTCACGCTCCGAGAGTTTGAGTGCCAGCGACGCCGTGCGGGTCTGACCCTGTGATGCAAAAAGACGGGCGTTTCTGTCGTTTACGAATATGGCGACATCGTCCTTGTGTACCCCTGCAAGGCAGGAGCGGGACGCCATTTCGGCGTTTTTGAGACGGTCAAAGTTTGCCCTCATCTCCTCTCTCAAAAGAGAGAGATCGTCAAAGCTTTTGAGCTCCTTTGGGCATGAGTACTCGATGAAAAGCTCGTCTCTGCCACCCGAGATTTCCTTTTGAGCCTCGGCCGCCAAAGGCGAAAGAGCCTTTACAAGGCGGTGCCTCAGATGGGCCATGCGAATACAGCACTCTATGAGAGCGCCGTCGTACTCGGGCAGAATGTCACCCATGGAGGGGTTTTCATCGAGATTTTTCAGTATCTTGGCCTTGCCTGCCATGAGCTTTGAATATTTCTGCAAAAGTGTGTGATAGGAGGGGTGGAGGTTTTTGATGCATCTGTCGAGAAAATCACGCCTTAAAGCGGGGGCGGAGGAGACAATAAAAAGGTCCTCGGGACAGAAAACCACACATTTGAGCACATCGGAAAACTCGGACGCCGTTTTTTTAACTCCGTTGATTTTTGCCACGGAGGGGGCGGCGCGGTTTATCGTAAGCTCCAGTTTAAAGTCCCGAAGACGCGAAAAAGCGGAGCAGGACAAAAATGCCGCCTGCTCCTCCCAATTTATAAGATCGGCCCTTTTGGCCCCCCGAAAGGAGCCTATGCCGCACATCATTCCGATGGCCTCAAGTAGGTTTGTCTTGCCGGTGGCGTTTTTGCCCGTTATGACATTTACGCCCTCCGCAAACTCAAACTCCCTCTGCCGGTAATTTCGGAAAGATGAGAGAGAAATACCGTTAATTTTCATTTCTTTTAAATACCGTGACGGTCATGCCGCCGCAGGAAACCGTGTCGCCGTCGCGAAGCTTTTTTCCTCTTTCAAAGCATGCGGCGCCGTTTACCGTTACAAAACCGTCTTTTATCAGCTCTTTGGCTTCGCCGCCGCTTGCCGCGAAGGCGGCGTATTTCAAAAAGGAATCGAGCTTTATGTAGTCGGTAAAAATCTCAACCCTGCTGTCCATTTGCATCAGCCTCCCCGGTGCTGTTTTTTGCCAGAGCCGCGTCGAGGCATTTCCTGCATATGTGCTTTCCCGAGATCTCGGTGAGATTTTTGGAAGAGCCGCAGAACACGCACTCGGCAGCGTCCTTTTTCATGATAATGCTGCCGCCCTCGAGATATATTCTCATCTGATCTCCCGGCTCTATCTTGAGTTTTCTTCTTATCTCAATGGGAAAAACAACTCTTCCCAATTCGTCTACTTTTCTTGTAAAACCGCCTGTTTTCATATTGCACCTCCTAAAATCAGTGACAGTCATAGGGCCTTTTTAAGGCTGATTAAATTATATACCGATTTTCGCCGAAAGTCAACCTTTTTTTACATTATTTAACATTTTTAATTTACATATTATTACATAAACTGACATTTTTTGACAAGGCTCGACAAACCCTTTTCAAAGGAGAAAAAATGATTTACAAAACGGTAGTTTTCATGCTGCTTTTTTCCTGCTTTCTGTGCCTTATAAACGGAGAGTGGGGAAACATGTCGGCAGGCTTTTTCGACGGCCTGAGCTCGGCTTTCGAGCTCATCACAACCATCTGCGCCCCCATATGTTTTTGGAGCGGACTTTCCGAAATCATGTCAAAATCAGGGTTCTCGGAAAAAATGGCCTGTTTTTTCAGGCCGTTTATCGGCTTCCTGTTTCCGAAGGAGAAAAAAGACAGGGAGTTTTCCTCCCATCTCTCCCAAAATATGACGGCGAATTTCTTAGGTCTCGGCAATATGGCAACCCTTGAGGGTCTCGAGTGCGGCAGGAGACTTTTGAAAATGGGAAGGCTTAACGCCGTTTCAAGGCTCATCGTTTTAAACACCGCTTCAATACAGCTTTTGCCCACTTCCATCTGCGCCGTAAGAGCCACATTGGGCGCCGCCGCACCCTATGACATATTGCCTGCCGTATGGGTCAGCTCGGTTTTTTCGGTGTGCGTGGGACTTTTCATATGCAAACTCATGGAGGATAAGGAAAGATGACCGAAGCGATACCGGTATTTATAGTAATCTCGGTTTTGGTGTGGGGAATTTTCAAAAAAACCGATGTGCAAAGCGATTTTTGCGCAGGAGTTGAAAAAGGACTCAAGCTCTGCGCCTTTATTTTCCCCAACATTTTGATAATGCTGGTGGCGGTGACAATTTTTTCAAGCTGCGGCGGCACCGACTTTTTTGCCCGCCTTATCTCTCCCCTCTTTGACCTTTTCGGCATACCCGTCGAGACGGCGCAGATCGTGCTTTTGCGACCCTTTTCGGGGTCGGGAGCTTTAGCTCTCGGCAGAGAGATAATGGAGCAGTACGGCGCCGAAAGCTACATTGGCCGCATCGCCGCAGTCATGCTGGGGGCCAGCGAGACCAGTGTCTACACAATCGCCCTTTACGGCGGCGTTTTGGGAATAAAAAACACGGGAAAAATCCTCGTTGCCGCCCTCTGCGCCGACATGGCGGCATTCCTCGCCGCCGTCTGGTGCGTCAGATTCATGTAAAATATTTTGCCGAAAAATGTTCCCCGTGAAACATTTATAAATAACGCACTCGCCCTCCGTATGCCGCCCCGCACAATCCGCCGCATTATTTAAAAAATCTCTTGACTGCGCCCTTGGGGAATGGTGTATCATATAGGCGAGGTGATAAAATGCTTATAAACGAAGTGTGCAGAAGGGCGGGCGTCACCAAAAAGGCGGTGGAATATTACGCCCTCAAAGGCCTTATAGCCCCCGTTTCCCTGCAAAACGGATACCGAGATTTTTCGGAAGATGACTTAAAATGCATAGAAAAAATTTCGGTATACAGAGGTTTGGGGCTGTCATTGTCGGAAATTTCGAGTGTTTTGGATAGAGAAAGCAAAAATATAAAGGGTATTTGCAGAAAAAACAGCTTGAGGCTGGAAATTATGTCGGAAAAGCAGGAGCTGCTCAAGGCCCTGTCCGAGGGCGAGAGCTTTGAAAATGTCAAAGCTGAGCTCGACCGCATTTATAAAAAGGAGTCGATTATGAACCGCCTTGCAGGCAGCTTTCCCGGCTTTTACGGACGGTATCTCTGCCTGCATTTCGGCCGTTATCTGAATGACACCGTAAAAACCGAGGAGCAAAACCGCGCCTTTGAGGAAATTATCGAATTTTTGGACGGTTGCCGCTTTGAGCTGCCATCAGAGCTGGAGGAATATGTGGAGGAAACTCCGGGCGGATTAGAGGAAAAATTTGCAAAAAATACAAAACGAAAATATTTCAAAGGCCATAGAAGACCCTGAAAAGTATGTGGAAAATCACAGAGAGGAGCTGGAAAGCTATATTTCCTTTAAAAATTCCGATGAGTACCGAGCTTCAAAGGCGTTTCTTTTGGAAAAGGCGTTAAAGGAGTTTGCACAGAACAAGGGTTATTCGGAAATCTTTATACCCGCCATGTGCCGCCTTAGCCCCTTTTACCGCGATTATTTTGAAAAGCTGCAAAAGGCCAACGAAAAGTTTGAGTCCGCCATTTCAAAAATCTCAAAGGATAAATGAAATCTATTTCTTCCCTGTGCAGGATTTTAAATCTGCACCTGTGGGGAACGACTTTTATGTCATTCCGCCAAAGCCTGCGGAATGAATAATCCTTACGGAACGGCATTTCAGCCGTTCCCTACTGAAAAAAGGTTCAAAATTCTTCCGATTTATTGATATGGCACAGACTTAAAGCCTGATTTGTAGGGAACGACCGCGTGTCGTTCCGTTTAGTCTGTGCGTTGATTAAGCTTTACGGAACGGCATTTCAGCCGTTCCCTACTAAAAAAAGGTTCAAAATTCTTCCGATTTATTGATATGGCACAGACTTAAAGCCTGATTTGTAGGGAACGACCGCGTGTCGTTCCGTTTAGTCTGTGCGTTGATTAAGCTTTACGGAACGGCATTTCAGCCGTTCCCTACTAAAAAAAGGTTCAAAATTCTTCCGATTTATTGATATGGCACAGACTTAAAGCCTGA
>CAJKFC010000030.1 GCA_905199135.1 uncultured Eubacteriales bacterium | reverse complement strand
AGTATTGACATAATTTACAAAATATAGTATTATTTAGGTGACAAATAATTAAAAAATAGGTTAAAATGTGAATGAAAAACCGTATCGGCTGGGGTGCAGCAGAAAGGAGTACAGTATGAAAAAAACCATTTGTGTGTTTATTGCCATGGCGATGCTGATATTGCCGTTATTTTCTTCTGCCGCACTTCAAAATACTTCTGCGGCTGAGGATATGGCAAATATGTACCATACCGAATTAGTCACCTATTTTGAAAATCACGGAGGATATCCCGATCATTATGGAGGCTCATATATCAAGCCGGTCAGCCGAAACCTTGTAATCAATGTAACAGAGCGTACACCTGATATCGAAGCTGTATATTATGAAGTGACAGGGGCAGAAAAGTTGGAGTTCCAAGTAGTTGAATATTCCTTGAATGAACTTTTTGCCATAGCGGGTAAAGCGTCGAGCCATTTAAGAAAAAGCTCTTCACCGCTTGATTTTAAAGCTTATGCAATAATACAAAAGAATAATCAAGTGGAAATTTGGACCGATGGTTCAGATATTACAGCTTATTCTTCAAGCTATAATATCAACAACAGCAAGGAAAAATTGTTTTTCGGTTCCGGTTTGGAAAAAAATGATCTCGACGCCGTAGTTTTTAAACAGGCGGGAGATTTGATGTTAGAATCTGCGGCTGAAGGACCGGGATACGGAATAAACAAAAGCGGCATTGATGGTAGTACAGAGGCAAGTGTGGGATACCTGGCCAGAAGAAATACAGGCGGCACAGCAGAAACCGGATTGGTTACGGCGGGTCATTTCGCCTATAACGGTTCTGTCAATGGGGGCAGGGTCATCTACGATTCATCGGGACAGCGCATAGGGGTAAGTACTTTGACGGTAGGACGACCGGATAATGAAATAAACGGAACCGGAGACTTTGATTTCTCCTTTATTAAGCTTGACAACGGGGTGACCATGAGTCCTACCGTGAGGCTTTTCGGTTATCCCCAGGATGCGTACACACAGAATTATGTACCGGGAGAAGGAAGCTTCATACATAAATCGGGCGCCGCGACAGGACTTACGACCGGATATGTTTTTTCTATATACTTTAACACCGATACCGACTATATGACAGGGCCGCGCGTAAAAAGGATACTCAGCACATATAACTCTAGAGAGTCGGACAGCGGGGGCATCGTGTTTGCAAGCGGAGCCGGAACGGCTAAGGTTATTGGTATCCATCAAGGGAGATATCCGGTAGAAGGAACAGTATATGCCGTAACGGTAAGCGCGTACAATATACAGAACGAATACGGAATAGTAGCGGGGTATTGATATGAAGTATTTTGAAAAAATTACAATGAGAAATATCCGGTTGCTGATATGCGCCCTGATTCTCGTCTGCTTTATGTGCTCCGTGCTCAATTTTAAGGTCAACTATGTGGAAAGAGCCATTGCCTTTTACTATTGGGCATATGATGAAAACGCTTTAAGCGTCTACTACCCTATACCGGAAGGGGCGAATATACTTGATTATCCCCGCTTCGGGATGGCCGGCCCTATCGACTACGGCTTTTTGGAGGAGGCTTATGTCTCCATATTTCCCAAAGATCAGTTTACCGGAGAGGTTCGGAAAATCTTAAAGGAAAAGTTCTATGTAGGCCCGTGGGTGGTCATCGAGGGCAACAATATGCTGTGGGAGTAGATTTGAAAGCGAGACCCATCGCAGCAGAGTTTTGCGAAAAATAAAAAAAGCCTCCCGAGGGAGGCTTTTTCTCTTGTATTTATACTGTAAGATCCATTTCCACCTGGAAATAGTACTGAGAATGTTCGTAGTAAAGCTCCATGTATTCGATGAGGTCCTTGTCGGAGCTGTACGCCCTTCTCTCGATGCAGAGGATAGGGGTGTTGGGGGCGATGTCCATGGCGTCGGCCAGAGTTTTTGTGGCCTTGTCGGCAAAGATTTTCTGAACGCCCTTGCCGAGCTTTATGCCGAATTTGTTCTGGTATGTCTCGTAAATGGAGCGGGCCTCCACATCTGCCTCGGTAAAGAGGCTTCCGTATTCTTCGGGGAGATAGATTTTGGCGTAACCGTAGACTACATTTTCAAGCATGTGGGCGCGGATAATGCGGATACACTCGTCGCCCAGCTCTTTTTTGAGGTCATTTTCAAAATAGGAGGGAGTTTTGATGCGCTCGATGCTTTTGACGACGACCTTGGGGGCGGGGTCCTTGTTCTTGAGGAGGTTGTTTACAACGGTGAGGCGGGTCAGATCGTCGCTGACCGCTTTCGTCTTGACAAATGTGCCTTTGCCCTGGCGGATCACCACAAGGCCTTCTTTTTGGAGTATGAGGACCGCTCTTCTGACCGTGATGAGGCTGACGCCGAAGCGTTTTACCAGATCTTCATGGGTGCCGATAGAGCCGCCCTCAGGATACTTGTGCTCCAGAATCTCTTTTTTGAGAATCTGGACGATCTGTTCGTACATGGGAACAGAAGAGTTTTTGTTTACCATAGTTTTATCCTCCACTCATTCATATGCGGTGTCATAAAGACATAATAATATTCATATATCATATTAAAATAATAGCACAATTCTTTTTTTGTGTCAATCAAAAAATTGGCAAGGTTGCATAAGAGAGGGCGAGCGTAAGATGGGTATTTTTAGAAAAAAGGAATATTTCGCCTCACTTGTGAATAGCTGATAAAAATTTTGTAAAAAATTGTTGATAAACGCAAAGAAAACGAAAAAAACAGACCCCAAAATAAGAGAATTTTAATAAAATAGAGTTAATTTATTATCAATATCAAAGTGTAAATTTTTTGTAAACGGACTCTTCGGCGGTATGTTTCAAGCTGTTTTTTCAAATATAAATATTAAATACATTGTTTGACACAGGGTGGCAAATAGTGTATAATATAAAGGTATTTCATTTGAGATTCAAACTATTTTTTGGAGGAATATAATGGCTGTAAAAATAATCACCGACAGCACCTGCGATATCAGCTTAGAGAGAGCTGCCGAGCTGGGAATAGAGGTGGTGTGTTTAAAGGTTACGATAGACGGTGTGACATATGTGGACAAAGCGGAGCTGTCCTGCGGCGAGTTTTATAAAAAGCTGGCTCAGTGCAAGGAGACGCCCGTGACAAGCCTGGCGTCGCCCGATGATTTTATAAAGGTGTTTTCAAAATATCCCGACGACGACATAGTGGGCGTGTTTATATCGTCCAGGCTTTCGGGCACATATCAGTCGGCCGTCATAGCAAAGGAAGAGCTCAAAAGAGACAACATATGGCTTGTGGACAGTCAGAGCGTCGCCTGCGGCCTGGCCATTCTGGTTGAATACGGTGTGAAAATGAGAGACGAGCGCAAATCCCCCGCCGAAATAGCTCAAAAGCTTTCCGAGCTGGCTCCCAAAACCGAGATACACGCCGCCGTAGATACCCTCAAGTATCTCGTAAAGGGCGGCAGGCTTTCGGGCGTGGCAGGGGCTTTCGGCACCCTTCTCAAAATTAAGCCGATACTTACCGTCAAGGGCGGAGAGGTGCTCAACACGGGCAAGGAAAAGGGCATGGCGGCCGCCATGGAAAGGCTCAAGAAAACCGTAGACGAAGCCGAAATCTTTGAGGATGCAGGCTGCTACGGCGGACACACCGACGCCGAGGAGGAGTGCATGGAGTTTTTGAAAAAGCTCGGTCTTGAAAGCTCCCCCATATGCAGCATAGGCAGCGTGGTGGGCACCCACGCAGGGCCCAAGGCCATAGCCGTAGCCTTTGTGAGAAAATAAAAGAAAAAATCACTGCTTTGGCAGTGATTTTTTTAATTTTCTCCTCTGCTTATAATATCTCCCGTCAGCTTTAAGTCGAGATACTTCTCCACAAGAAGTTTTTGGGCAAAGGAGTTGACCGACGCCCTGACAAAGAGTCGCTCTTCGTTTCCCGTGACGGTAGTGTCGGGAGAAAAGGAAAAGTCCATGGAAAAGGCGGCCTGAAGGGCGTTTTCCAGCTCGGTGCAGAAATAGTCGTAGGCCACGGTGGTGTCGAAAAGCTGCTTTTGAATCTCGATCATCTGGCTTATCTTGGATATGGGATATATCTGCTTGAATACGGCCACAACCATGAGATAGGCTATGTGACTCTTGCAGTAGCGCTTTTTGACGGGGGGCATGAGCACCTTTGATTTGACATAGTTGTTGACCATGGCGGTGGTTATGACATCTTTGCCGTCTATCTGAAGGACGGCGAGATTGCGGTTTATGTAGGCCACCAGCTGGTCCATGTAAAGCTCTATGTCGGGCAGCTCGTTGTAGCGGGGTATGTGCAGGCTTTCGAGCCTTTTGCGGTAAAGCTCCATTTTCTCCTTCATTTAATCACCTCAAACACATTATATACCAAAAGAGACAAAAAATCAATATCAAAAATCCCTTGACAAAATATCTAAAATGCGTTAATATGGTATTGAAAATCAGATGTGAAACGGAGGCTAAAATATGAAGTGGGGAATTGTTACAGACAGCAGCAGTGACCTTGTAAAAAGCGATTTTAATTTTGAGGACATCGAGCTTGAGATAGTGCCTCTTTCGGTCATGGCGGGCGACAGAGTTTTTGTCGACTGCGAGGACCCCGATATAGATGAATTTTTGGAATATACGAAAAAATACCGCTCTTCCAGCGCCTGCCCCTCCCCCGACGACTTCAAAAGCGCCTTTGAAAAGCACGACAATATAATCTGTATATGCATGACGGGTACCCTTTCGGGCACATACGGCAGCGCATGTCTCGCGGCGAAGCTTTTAAAAGAGGAGCACCCCGAAAAAAATATAAAGGTCATCAACTCCTATTCCACGGCGGGCGCCATGGTGCTGACCGCAGAAAAGGCCGCGGAGCTGATTGAGATAGGCTGCGATTTTGAGACGGTGGCAAAAAGAACCGAGGAATACTGCCACAGCCTCGAGCTGGTATTTACCCTGAGCAGTTACGACAACCTCATAAACGCCGGCAGAATGAATCCCTTTATAGGAGCTGTGGCAACCCATCTGGGTATAAGAGCGGTAGCCGTCAAGACAAAAGAGGGCGAGATTTCGGTGTCCAAAAAGGTCAGGGGCGAAAATAAGGTGCTGGAGACCATGGTGGATATAATGAGAAAGAAAAAGCCCCCGGTCGGCTCTCCCGTGTCCATATGCCACTGCAAAAACCCCGAAATGGCTCAGAAACTGGCCGATATGATAAAAACAGCTTTCTCTCCCTCCGAGATAAAAATACTTGCCTGTAAAATGCTGACTTCCTATTACGCCATGCGCGGCGGAGTAATCGTCGGATATTAAAAAACAAACCCCTTTTTGAGGGGTTTGTTTTTTTAATCGAGCTTGGCGTCGAGAAGCTTATATAAGGCAAACAGGAGGACGACTGAGGCGGCAGCCGCAAAGGCGTGGATCTGAAAAAGGGGGTATTTTATAAAAACATTGGCGCTCATACATATCACGAGGGCAAAGAACAGAATAAAAAATCCCTTTTCGCCCGAATATTTATCAGAGTCAAAGGCATTTTCCGACAGAGTGCGAAACAGCCAAAAGGCCATTGAGATGCATAAAACGCCGCATACGGCATTTCCCGCCGTGACGGTGAAGTACAGCGACGGAGCGGCAGTTATCAGCAGCTCTGCCAGATTGGAGACAGCCCACAAAATCAAAAGCACATCGGCGCACAGCAGTATGTCTCTTAAAAGAGAAAGGGAGCGTTCTTTTGCGCCAAGCTTTGGAATTTCCTCAATTACGCTGTCGCAAAACTGCTTATAATCGCCGCCTATTATGTCTTTTGCGCTTTCTCCTCTCTGCTCACCGTCGGCAATCATATCGCAAATATCCCGTCTCACTTTTTCCTGATAATACGGACTGATGTTGGCCGAGCGGAGGTATACGGTTATGTCGGTAAGTACCGCCCTGTTGCCGTCGTTTTGAATTTGTTTTTCGGCTCGGTTGTTCTCTTTTAGTAAAAGTTTGGTTCGTCTGCTCATATTATTTTCCTCCCTTTATGTCTGTTATCAGGCGGTTTACTGCATTTGACAATTCAAGATAGCTGTTTAAAAAATCCGTCAGCGCCGACCTTCCTTTTTCGGTCAGCTCGTAATATTTTCTTTTCGGGCCGATGTCCGACGCCTTATAGGTGGCCGTTACAAGCTCATTTTTTTCAAGGCGAAGCAAAAGCGGGTATATCGTTCCCTCGGTGATTTTGCCGAAGCCATATTCCATGAGCTGCTCCGATATTTCATATCCGTAGGTCTCTTTTTTGCCGATTACGGCCAAAATACAGCCTTCAAGAGTACCTTTGAGCATTTGCGACGGTATCATCTGATCCCCTCCTTGCTATATTGCAAAACATAGTAGCTAACTATATTGTAATGCAAGTGAGCTTGTTTGTCAATAGAGATAATAAAAAAATAAACCCCTCAAAGAGGGGTTTATTTTTGTGTAAATTATTTTTCAACTGCCGTTTTCAAAAGGTTCAAAAGGGATACGGCGTCGTTTATATCGAAGAGCTCCACAGGGGAGTGGGAATATCTTCTCGGTATGCAGACCGTGCCCGCCGCGCTGCCTGTGCCTGCGTGGGACAGCTCCTTGGCTTCGGTGCCGTAGGAAAAGCCCAGCATAATGACCTTCTGAAGGGGCACACTACCCTTTTCGGCCGCCTCGGACAGGAGTTTTCTCACCTTGGCGTGCATGAAGTTGGCAGGGGAGATTCCCTCGGCCATCTGCATTACGGCGCCTGCGCCCAGATATATGGGAAGGTCTTTTTCGGCGTCCACATCGGGGGTGTCGCCGCAGGGGATTGTGTCGACGGCTATCGAAATGTCGGGGGAGAGAAAATTGCCGAGAGCAAGGGCACCCTTGCAGCCTGTCTCCTCCTGGACGGTAAAGCCTACATAGAGGTCATAATTCAGCTCCTTGCCCTTTATGTCCTGCAAAAGCTGCAAGAGTACGGCGCAGCCTATGCGGTCGTCGGAGGCTTTGGCGCATATGAGGTCGCCGTTATACATCTCGGTGTACTCGCCGTCAAAGGCGAAGGGAGTGCCGATGTCGATGCCCATTTTGATGACTTCCTCTTTGGAGCGGGCGCCCACATCTATGTAGCAGTCTTTGGCGGTGGTTATTCTGGTCTTGTCGGCTTCGGTCTGAAGATGGCCCGGCTTTACGCCGATTATGCCTACGACGCCATTGTCAGATACGACCTTTCTGGCCTGCATTATCTTCTCCTGTACGCCGCCCATCTTGGCTACGCGGATAAAGCCGTCACGGCTTATGGAGCGCACGATGAGGCCTATCTCGTCCACATGGGCCGAAATGAGCATCTTCTCGCCCTTGCCACCTGCGTGGACATACATGCTGCCGAAATTGTCATACTGAGGCTCGTAGCCCATGTCACGCACTATCTTTTCGACAGCCGAAAACATAAGGGTTTCGCGGCCCGAGGGAGCCGTCACCGAGCAGAGAGACTTGAAGATGTTTTTGAGTTGCTGCTTGACCATAATTTCCTCCTTAAATTATATGAGCTGATCTATCATAAAGGCGTTGCTGCGTCTTATGACGCGGAAGTCGTCCTTGGTGAGAATCAGCGAATTTATGAATTCCTCGGTCTCCTCCTGTATCTCGTCGCACAAAACCACCTTTGCCGACATGGGCAGGCGTTTGCTGGCGGCTATTCCCGAAATGAGACCCACCTGCCTGTCCGACGAGCCGAAAGGTCTTATGAGACACATGAAAACGCTTTCGTAGCCGGTCGATTGGTTTTGCAGCGAGTAGTTGGTGATGATGTCGTGGACATGGAGGGTGCCGTAATAGAGAGCCTTGCACCTTTCGGGGTTTTCAAAGTCGGGCAGGTTGTAGAAAAATGTCACCATCGGGGGCTGTTCCTTGTGATATGTGGTCTCCAAAAGGCTTTTGGTAACTCTGCCTGCCACGCCGTCGTATATGTAGAGATACTGGTGCACAGTGCCGTCGCAGTCTCCCGTGTATTTGGGAGCAGAGGGGGCGACGCCCTGCAAAAGCTGTACGGGGACCACCTCCAAAGCGTCGGCTATCGAAAAAAGGGTCTCGATGTCGATGGTTATCTCGCCGTTTTCATATTTTGAAAGGGTGGCCTTGCTCTTGCCCACAAGCTCCGAAAGAGCCGCCAAAGATATGCCCTTTGCCTGGCGGTAAAGCCTTATTCTGCTGCCCAATTCCGATGAAACGCTCATGGTGCACCTCCGTTATGTTTATATTTTCAGTTTACTATAAACGGTACGAAATGTCAATTTTAAAAAAATAAAGACGGCACAGCCGTCTTTACTGCTCGAAAAAGTTCTGCAAAAAGCTTTTGCAAAGGGTCTCGACCTTTTCACTCTGAAGGTTTTCCGCATTTTCGAGAAAATATATGCCGCCCAGAATATCGCCCGCCGAAATGACAGGCACAATCCTGTATGCCTTGCAGCCCTGACACAGCTCTATTCCACTCGGAAAGTCCTCGGCGTTTCTCGCACCCAAAGCGTCCTTTACGCCGTCGGATATGGCCTTGTCCTGTATGTCCTCATAGGCTCCGCAGGCCGCCACAACGGCGCTGCGGTCGCTTACGGCGCAGGGCAGCCCCAAAGCCTTGTGGAGGGCGCGGCACAGACATCTCACCACCTCGGTGTTTTCCCCAAGCTGTGAGTATTTTTTGAAAATTATGCTGCCCGACGAGTCGGTATATATTTCCAAAGGGTCGCCCTCTCTTATCCTCATGGTCTTGCGTATCTCTTTGGGCAGAACAACCCTTCCCAAATCGTCTATTCGTCTTACAATTCCTGTCGCTTTCATATATAAAATCTCCTGTCTGCTTTTGTTGCCTTAATAGTATCGTCCGAAAGTGGAAAAATATGCACAAAACTTAATGCAGCCTGAGATTTTTGTCGAAAAAAGGCATTAAAGGAGATTTTTATATAAAAACGCTGTGTATTTAAGCAACGGAGAAATGAGAATCATTTCTTCAGTCTGCAAAAAAATTAAAATGATCCTTCAGATAAAAAGCAGACCTACAATAGGTCTGCTTTTGCTTTTAGGTAATAAGGATATCAAAAGGATTGAAAAACTTGCTATCCTTACATTTACGGATTATATGTTTTGTCTGCTCCAAAGGCAGAGGAACATCGTCAGTTGGAAAATATTCTTTCTTCATTACCTTAGCGGTTATTTCACGGTTGTCTTTACCGACAGGAACAACTACAAGATCTCCCACTTCAATAGAGTCGTCATTTGTCGTGTAGTAGTAGGTTTTGTATCCGTCATCGAAAGAGACACTGCAATAAATGACATCACCGTTTGTTCTGCGGATTTTGCCGTATACAGAAGGGTTCATAATCTCCCCACAATTATAAAAGGCAAGAAAATCAAGCACTGAGCCTATAAACGCTGACCAATCATCCGGCAACCCCTTTTTATCGTAAGTTCCCTGAATAATTCTTTCTTTCCCCTTTTTGGTAAGCACTTTGATGGTATAATTTCTGCTTTCCGATGGATCAACAAACACATTGTCGGGATTTCCCTCGATATGTTCAAAGAGTGTTTCTGCATCCAAATTCTCAAGCAGACGCTCGACACCGCTTTCAAACCTGTATGTGCGGGTGACAGAGCATCCCGTGCCGATATTTTGGATATGTTCAACAGTTTTACTGTCGCTGTCTATGGCGATTGATTCGGTATAGTCCATGACGGAGGGCTTCGCGGTTTCCGAAAACGGTGATTCCGTCCTGATTTTAGTAATACGATGGTAGAATATTTCGATTCGAGTTACAGTATCGGGCTTTGAATTTCCGTCAAAGGCGTATAGGTCAGGCATATTCAGGCAGTCGCGAAGCAGGTCGGAGAGGTCGGTTCCGTCAACTTTAAAATCAGAACATAACGAACCGCGAAAGTTGTAAGTCTTTCCTTCTGTGTTCGTCAACTTCAAAATCCAGTCGCCGATGTCCGTGGCAAAAACCTCATCATATCCCTCGCTGAAATAAGCTGTGAATGCTGAAAAAATCTTATCTGCATCATTTTTACTCAGATTTAAATTTTGTGATCTGAACCTCTCGTATCGGTCATCACCGCTTTGTCCGAAAATGTATGCCGAAAACCATACTTGTCCATCTGCGTCAATGGTAAGATGCTGTTCCACCTCTTCTTCCGGAGCCGGAAGAGGACCGTAGCCTAACCGATTGGAAACGAGCTGAATCTTTTGGAGCTGTCCGGTGAATACAAACGGATTTTCCCCCGAAAGTATTGCCAAACGGCTCAGAGCAAGGATAAACCATAAGCGGTTTTCGGTTTCCAATATGGACGAGGCATCATACGCCCAGTGATTGAAGTATCTCCACTGAGAATAGATTGCAGAGCCCAATAAATCGATGTCGGTAATGTTGTCTATAATCTTGTCCAGTTCATCATATTTGCTTGCAGCGGCCCCATATTTCTCCGAAAAGGCATGACCGCAATCCATCTGAAAGCCGAGAGCAGCACAGTCGTCTGCCATATAGTGATCGACAAGTTCGATGTAATCTATTTTCCGGTCACGGAATTTATCAATCCACTTTGTCGCAAAGTCGTGAACTTGTTTCAAATTTCTCATGAGCTCATCTCCTGAATAATATTAAAATTCCTCCCAGCTTCTTCCGTTTAAATCTGCTGCAATTTTCTCCGTATCAGGCATGGTTTTATAACCGAACATATCAGCAAGGTTGAAAAACTTACTTTTTTGAATGGGATTTTTGAAAATAATGTATCTGCATTTTATCCCCCATGTCATTTGCATCTTCAGAGTTGCCGTATAATAAACACCGAAGTGCAGGGCTGCTTATCTGCCTTATTGATAAAATATCTCCGTCATTTGAACTGAAAATGACGGAGATATTTTTTATCGCATCAAGAACACCGGAAGAAGTCCATGATTTTTTCTTTGATATCAGGGGCTTCGTCATATACTGCGTGGCTGTACCGATCATATATATAACTCTTGCAGCCTAACTTGTCGATGATCTCATACGAACCCTCTATACCTATGGTCTTGTCGTTCTTATCTCCGATTACCAGCACAGGGCACTTGATTTGCTTTAGCTTTTCATAAATATCAAACTGCAGAACGGCGTTTACCAGTATGCTGAACCGCGCACAGTCCTCGGTGCTTCCGACCTTTTCCAAAGAGGGGAGAAGCTCCTTTACACTCTCCAGAAAAGCCGGGGAATACACGACATTAAAAAAGCTTCGGTTAAGCGCTATGACATCCTGTCTGCCCGCAAGCTCCAGCCAGTTTTCAACCACTTTTTTCATGGTTTCCGTGGGTCTGCTCATGGTTGAACACAGCACCAGCTTTTTTACATTTTCGGGGTATTTTACGGCAAGAACCTGCGCAATCATACCGCCTTGTGAAACTCCGTAGATATAGGCGGAGTCTATATTGAGCAAATCCATCGCTTTAGAGATGTCCTCTGCCATATCCTCCACAGTATACCCTTCTTTCAAAACCTTTTTTCGCTCAAACAGGTAGACGGAGTAATCTTTAGCAAACAGATGATATGCTTCGGCTACCGCCTGACCCTGTCCTTCCAATCCTGTCAGGCTGACCCCGGATATGATAATCACAGGTTTGCTGCCTGTTCCGAAGTGAATTACATTGATGTAACTGTCATCTAAACTCAGTTTTATTTCTCTCGTATCCATTTTATCACCGCAATCATATATTTTACTATAAATATATCATATTTTTGTGTTTGCCGCCATAGATAAATACTGAATTTTATGCAAGACAGACCGAAAGAGGGTAAAAATACAGCCTGCGGCTATGCCGCAGGCTGTATTTTATACTGTAATTGGTCTGTGATTACTGTTCCTTTCTCCTGCCTGCGAAAGCAGCCGCAGCGCCCGAAAGTGTGAGCACAGCCGCGAGAATCATCATCACGGCAGCCGCCTTATTTGCGGAGAAGGGGGGTGTTCCCGTGTGAGGCAGTTCTCCCAGAGGAACATCGGGATCCTCTATGTCTTCGCCGCCGTCAAGGGGAACATCGGGATCGTCTATATCCTCACCGCCGTCAAGGAGAACATCGGGATCGTCTATATCCTCGCCGCCGTCAGGAACATCGGGATCATCTATGTCGGGACCGGGTGTGGACTTCTTGGTGTTGGTTATGGTGACAGCGCCTGTATCCTCGTCTGTCGACACGGTACTCTCATATCCTTCGGGTACGATTTCCTGTACGCCGTAAACCATGTCGGCGAGAGGCTCGTATTTAAAGGTATATGTCCACTTGTTGTCTTCGCTGAGAACTGCGCGGTCCAAAACGATGGTCTTGTCGTCCTTTGTGGCTGTCAGCTCAACGGTTACGCTGTCGGGGTGCTCACCGCTGCCGCTCCACACCTTGTTTACGGTGATTTCTGAGGGAGTGAGAGACTCGCCGTTCTGCTTTACGATACCGTTGCTGCCGATACCGCCGCCCTGAGAGGCCTTGTTGCCTCTGATTATGAGGGAGGCCGAAATGAGAGAGGCCGCGTCATCGGTGACTATAGACTTTGCCGAGAAAGATTTCTCGCTTTTTACGGGAGCTTCTATGCGGATATCGCCTTCGGCATAGCGCACGCTGTCGCCCGAAATGGCGCCGAGATCGTTTCCGTCCATGGATACAGCCGAAATGCTGCCGTCCTTGTACCATGCCATGACGCCGCCGCCCGGCATATTGTCGCCGAGTGTTGTAACGGTATCGGCTTTCTTGTTGAGAGCCGCCACATCGTCGCCCGCCTTTTCGGCAGAATTGCCGTAAATTGCGAAGCTGCCGTTTACGAAATCAACCGTGCCTATGGGGCAGGACCAGATGCCGCCGCCCATGACTTCGGCTGAGTTGCCGGTGATGAGGACATCGCCAAGCTCTATGCTGTAAGGATTGGTGCTGACATACATGCCGCCGCCGAGAGAGGAAGCGGTGTTGTTTTCAATGTTGCCTGCCAAAAGCTTTACAGCTCTGGAGTAGCTGTATATGCCGCCGCCGTTGACAGCGGAGTTGCCTGTAACGGAGCCGCCGTTCATGATGAACACGCCGCCTGCGCCATTTTCGTCCTGAGTTGCCACGCCGCCGCCCTGATGGTCGGAGACATTGCCGGATATTTCACCGTCGTTCATTGTGAACTGAGCGTTGTTCTGGACATATACGCCGCCGCCTGCAGCGCGGAGGTTACCCAAATAGCCGCTTGCGGTGTTGCCTGTGATTTTACCGTCGTTCATTGTGAATACGGCGGGCTCTTCGGAATATTCGCCGCTTACAGTGCCGCCGAATACCAGCACGCCTGCGCCGCGGAAGGCTTTGTTGCCCGAAATCTCGCCGCCGTTCATTGTAAAGGAAGCGCCCTGACATACCGTCACGCCTGCGCTTGTGTTGAGGTCGCCGGCGGTGTTGCCCGAGATAACGCCGCCCTCCATGGTCATTTCAGCTCCGTTGGAGAGCAGAACTGTGCCGGAGTGCTGATTTGTAATTGCAGCGCCCGAAATATTGCCGCCGTTCATATTGAACACGCCGCCGGCAATGTGTACGACGCCCTGCTTCATGCCTGCCACGCCGCCTGTTACGGCTGCGCCGTTCATGTTGAACACGCCGTAAGACTCTATGAGTCTCGAGCTGCGAACCATGCAGTTTACATCTGCGCCGAGGGTAAACTCGGCATTTTCGGGAACGCTGAACATATAGCCGTCCACAGTGCCCTTGAGTATGGCGCCGCCGTCAGCGCTTCTTGCGGTCATGCCGACGATTGTTATATTGGAATCTGTGGGAATTGTTACAGTAGCGTCTATATTGTAGTTTTCGGTGAGAACAATGGTGTCGTCTGCCGTATCCTCTGTGGCGGCAGCGTCATTTATCTGCTGCTGAAGGTCGGCAGCTGTCTTTGTGGTCTCAATGGATGCCACAGTATAGGTTACTGTGTTGCCGTTGCCTTCGAGGAATGCTGTGTTGGAAATGCTGTCCTCGGAGGTGTTTACCGTGATGTTGAAATTGCTGCCGTCAAAGGCGCCGGAGGCTATGTCTGTCAGACGGCTGCCGTCGTCGGAGCCGATGTTGACCTCCACAGCGAAGTCTTCCTGGCCCTCGGCAACCTGGTAGCCGGCATTGCCGAAGGCCTCCTGCCCGATGGTGGTAATGCTGTTGGGCAGGTTGATCTCGGTCAGGTTGAAGCAGCCGTAGAAGGCCCAGTTGGGGATCTCGGTCATGCCTTCGCCGATGGTGATACTGGAGAAGCCGGTGCCCGAGAAGGTGCTCCAGCCCAGTTCACAGTCGCCGGAGAGAACCAAGTCGCCGATCAAGCCGTAGCAGCCGCCAAAGGTGTCGCTGTCCAGGCTGGTGATCTTGCTCCAGTCCCAGCCCACATTGGTTAAACCGCTGTTGTAGAATACGGCGCTTTCAAACTCGGTGACATTGGGAAATTCCACCGACTTGAGAAGCCAGCAGTCCTGGAACACGGTGCTCTCAAGCCTGGTAATGCCTTCGCCGCCTGTGACTGTTTTAAGGTTGGAGCTTTCAAAAGCGCCTGTGCCGATATAGGTGACCGATTCGGGAATGTCGATAGTCTTTTCGTTCTTTCCGCTGAAGGGCACACCCTTAAATGCGCCTATGCCGATTTCCTTAAGGCTCTCGGGCAGAACCACAGGGTAGGTGCTGTCAATCTTCTTGCAGCCGGAGAAGCAGCCTGTGCCTATGACTTCCAAGCTGTTGCCCAGATCCAAAACTTTCATGTTGGACTGATCCAGGAACATGCTGTTTACCGTCAGCTCTTTGACCATGGGAGCTTTCAGGTAGAAGCCCAGGAGCTTGCCCTTGGCAGAGTTGGACTGATTTCTCTGAAAGTTGGCGGTGACCTGGGTGACATCATATGTGTTGCCAAAGTCGTCTGTCACAGTGGGGGGGATCAGGATATAGATACCTGTGGAGCTTGTGTTGCCCTCGGCTCCGCTCCAGCCTGTTACGGCAACGGTGCCGTTTTCGCCGTTTTCAGAGGCGGTGAGGACTTTGCAGGTCAGCGAGAAGGTATCAAAGCTGGGCTTGTTGTTATACTGTTCCCAGCAGTCGTCGACTTTGAATGTGCCGCCGACAGACGATACGGAATAGTCGCAGCCCTCGCGGGTGCACTTGCCGTTTTCATCCAGCTCATGACCCAGAGCGGGGATGGGGCGGAGATATGTTTCGTCGCATATCTCGCAGTAGCACTCCTCTTCACCTTTTTCAGTGCAGGTGGCGGGAGTCTTAACCGTTACTTCTGTGGGATCATGCTCCAAAAATGTGTTGCTCTCTGTGTACGAGGCGCCGCAGACCGAGCATTTATATGCCACAGTACCCGAATGATAGCAGGTAGCTGTGGTGTTTTCTGGGTCGATTTCAAAGGTGCCGGTGCACTCTGTCTTGCCTGTGCCGCCGCAGGCTTCGCATGTTGCATCGCCTGTGCCGTCGCAGGCGTCGCAGGTGATTTCCTCTGCCGTACCGTCTTCGGTATCGTCAGATACAGTGCCTGTGCCGCCGCAGACCGAACATTCAACTTTGCCCGATGTGCAGACTTCACAGGAAATTTCGTTGTGAGAATGATCCGCTTCGGCAAAGCCGGTTATATTGAACATGCCGAAGGTCATACAAAAAAGCGTGACGAGGGAAATCATTCTCTGCAATTTCTTTTTTGCCATTTTCCGTTCTCCTTTTCGTTTATTTGAGATGGAAATACCGGCAGCCGGGCGTGCATAGCATATTCGCCTTAGCCCCCTGGCTTTGCGTCCCGCACTTTCATGCGGTTTGCCGTTTACAGTGAGCCCGAAGCTTTTCGGACTTATATAAACCTCTCATTGTATATACAATTATAACACGGATTGGTCACATAATGGTCACATTTCTCAAAAAAACACCGACTTATGAAAAAAATCGCAGATTTTTCTGCGACTTTTTTTGACAGCATTTTTAAAACGGAGTTATTGCTCCGAAGTGTTTGAAGGAAAGACGGCGCCTTCTGCGGGGTATGTGTCAACGAGCTCTCCGCGCACCACGAGACGGTGGTCGGATATTCCTATGGGAGTGCAGGTGGTCAGCGTTACGCAGCCGTAGCCCCTGTTGAAAATTACGCTCCAGTCGTCGGGCTCAATGACCTCACACGCCTGCCACAGATACTGATATACGGTGTCTCCCTCGGTGAGATAGAGATAATCTCCCTCGGTCAGGGTGTTTATGTAGTAAAATGGCATGTTGTCGGTGACTACGCCGCCGCGGCGTCCGTTGCGGTGACCGGCTATCGACACATTTGCCCCTCCCTCGCCGGGCAGCTGGGCGTATTCGTAAAGCCCTACGCCTTTGAGAAGGGTGTCGGCGTCGGTGCCGTCCAAGACGGGAATGTCCACCGAAAGCTTGGGAATTATCAGCCTCATGGAGCTGTCCGCATAACTTTCACGGGCTTCGGTGGTATAGAGCTTGTCTTTGGGAAGACCGTTGTCCTCTATGGCGGGGTTTTCTGTTTCAGCTTCTGTTTCGGCTTCGTTAGGAGCCTCTGTTGTTTCTGCGGCAGTACTCTCCGAGGTTTCGGCAGTGGTCTGCTGTTCGGTGGGAACGGAAGGCGCTTTTGGGGGAGAAATCAGACTGCCTGTCCAGATAAGAGCGGCGGCCGCCCCCAAAGCGGCGCAGCCCGCGCAGAGCAACAGGGCGGCGGTCAGAGATATTTTTCGTTTCATATTCGGTATCCTCCTGCCAAAAGTATACCACAAAAGAAATGTTATTAAAAGAGGGTTTTGACTGCAGGCGGTGTCCGAAAATGTGTCATACAGCGGACATTTTATCTCCAAACCCGCCGCCTTGTTGAATTTTATGGAGAAAAAAGATATAATATATGTAATTCAGCAATATTTTAGGCGGAAATACGGGAGGACAGAGCAATGACCGAGGTAGCGGCGGCAATCATACGGGACGGAGACAGATTTATGATATGCAGGCGTCCCGCTCACAAGGCGAGGGGGCTTATGTGGGAGTTTCCCGGGGGAAAGGTGGAAAAAGGCGAGACAAAGGAGCAGGCTCTCATCAGGGAGTGCCGCGAAGAGCTGGCGGTGACCCTCCATGTGGGCGATGTATTTATGGAGGTCACCCATGAATATTCCGATATAACCGTCCGCCTCACCCTGTTCAATGCGAAAATAAAAGAAGGCACACCTCAAATGCTGGAACACAGCGACATCAGGTGGATAACGGCAAAAGAGATAGACGAATACACATTCTGCCCTGCAGACAAAGAAGTCTTGGAAAAACTGAAAAGAGAGAAAGGGTAAAGAAATGGAAAGCTATATTAAAAATGAAAATCTGAGTATATATATAGATTCGGTTTGCAGCGTCTGCGAAGCATTGCTCAATCTGCCGTCCGCTTCGCTGAGTCCCGCGTATTACTATGATTCATTGCCGCAATGTGTAATAGATGCGGTATTTTCCATAGGAGTAAAATATACAAGCACGCAGAATACGGTGAAAAACTATTGTTCCCGTTACGGTCTGCGTGAGTTCAACACTGTGCGCGACAATAAAGGCGACACTCACACAATTTCGCAGCTTATTGAGCATATTGTATCGGAGGGAGCGGAGAAAAGTGCAGATACGATTTTTAAAAATCATCAGCGAACATCGACACGAAACGGAATTTTAAAGTCGGAAGCGGTAATGCGCTTTGCATGTATTCTTCAAAAATACGGAATTGAAACATTGTCCGATATTGTGTCAAAAGGCCTGCCTGCTGATGCGGAAAGGGAGATAATGCAAATCCCCGGGCAAAAAAGTGGTCTGTGTCTCAGGTATTTTTATATGCTCTCGGGAGATGATTCACAGGCCAAACCCGACCGCCATATATTGAGGTTTTTGAAAGAGCAGACGGGACAGGAGTTTTCCGTGTCTCAGGCTCAGGGTATACTTACAAATGCGGCGGAGAGTCTCCGAGAAAAATATCCGCATATGACAGTAAGACTTTTAGATCACTCTATTTGGAACTATATGGCTCACAGATAAAAGGAAAAATATAAAGGTAATCAGGAGAGTTAATCATGGATATTATTCGAGCTAAAGAGCTGCTCAGCGTACTGGCAGACGGAATAAATCCTCTTACGGGAGAGGTGCTGCCCGAAAATGACAGCTGCAATCAAGCAGAAATTGTGAGAGCGCTGCACACCGCCGTCGCGGAACTGGAGAGAATAGCAAAAAGGAAAGCAAAGCCTCAGCCTGAAAACGCAGGAAAACCGTGGACAAAAGAGGAAGAAGAGGAGATAAGGCTCGCCTATCGAAACGGCATTAAAATATCGGAAATAGCCGACAGGCACAAACGCACGAGAGGGTCTATTGTGACACGCCTTGTCCGCATGGGCGAGCTTAAAGATGAAACACAACCGAGGTGACAGACATGCTTGCGTATACATACATGGAAAAGGGAAAATTTGAGCTTATAGAAAAGCCCAAGCCGGAGATTTTAGATGAGCGTGACGCCGTTGTCAGGGTGACTTTGGCCAGCATCTGTTCCAGCGACCTCCACATCAAGTACGGCAGCGTGCCGAGGGCTGTGCCGGGGATTACGGTAGGTCACGAGATGGTGGGAATTGTGGAGCAGACGGGCAGCGCCGTCACGGAGGTAAAGCCGGGCGACAGGGTGACCGTCAATGTGGAGACATTTTGCGGAAACTGCTTTTTCTGCAAAAACGGCTGGGTCAACAACTGCACCGACAAAAACGG
>CAJKFC010000029.1 GCA_905199135.1 uncultured Eubacteriales bacterium | reverse complement strand
GGAGACATCGGCCGCGTCCAGACTGGTTTGGGCCTGCTGCACCATGTTTGAATAGTCGGCACGCGACTGCGAAGTGATTTGGGTAAGCAGCGAGGCGCGCACTGATACCATCGATACGCCAGAGAAGACGATGGCCACGGCCAGCGTAAGAATCACGGTGAGGGCCACGGTGCGGGCCTGCAGTGAGCGACGAACTTCAGCGCGTCCGTGGCGCAGCAAGCGTTTGAGGCTGAATCGAGGGCGCAGGTTCATTGTTCAGGAGTGACGAACTTGTAGCCAATACCGCGTACGGTCTGCACGATTTGCGGGTTCTCGGGGTCGTCCTCCACTTTGGCCCTAAGGCGTTGAACATGCACATTGATCAGGCGCGTATCGCCGGAATTCTCGTATCCCCAGACATTCTTGAGCAGGCTGGAACGACTGATGGCCTCGCCGGCGGCGGCCGCAAGCCGTGGCGCCAGAAGGGCACGGGCCGTGCTCGCCAGGGCTCCATCCGCGCTCCTCAGTGGACACACGGCGGTATCGCTTTGGGTCCCAAGCCGAGAGATTTTGAGAAGAGCATGAACAAGAAGGCAAGACAGCTTGCCATAAAGAGCGCTCTTTCGGCAAAGTTCCAGGCCGGCGCTATGGTTGTTGTTGACAACATAGAGCTCCAGGAGATCAAGACAAAGAGCTTCATCTCTTTCCTTAATAATATAGGTGCAGCAGGCAAGACACTCGTTGTCATGCCCGAGGTCAGAAAGAATGTCGTTCTCTCCGCAAGAAATATCCCCGGCGTAAAGACAACAGTCTCCGGCGTTATTTCCACATACGATATCCTCAAGGCCGACAAGTTCGTAGTTGACAAGGTTGCCGTAGAGAAGATTCAGGAGGTATACGCATAATGAAATCCGCTTACGATATAATCAGAAGACCGATCATCACTGAAGAGTCTATGATGGGCGTTGCCAACAAGGTATATGTCTTTGAAGTGGCAAGAGATGCCGGCAAGATCGAGATCAAGAAAGCCATCGAAGAGATCTTCAAGGTAAAGGTCAGCTCGGTAAACACAATGAATGTACGCGGCAAAGAGAAGAGAATGGGCGTACATGTGGGCAAGACATCGGCCCGCAAAAAGGCTATCGTAACTCTCACTCCCGATTCCAAGACAATCGAGGTATTCGAGGGTATGTACTAATCCTCAATGAGGATTGCGGCTTCGGCCGCCGAATGTATACTGCTTAAAGCAGTGCAAAACAAAAAGATAAGGAGAAAGCAACAATGGCAATAAAGTCTTTTAACCCGACAACAGCCTCCCGTCGCAACATGACAGTAACTGATTACTCGGGTTTGAGCCGTGTAAAGCCTGAAAAGAGTCTTCTTGAGACACAGAAGAAAAAGGCAGGCAGAAACAGCTACGGCAGAATAACAGTCCGTCACCACGGCGGCGGAAACAAGCAGAAATACCGCATCATCGACTTCAAGCGCGACAAGATGGACATGAGCGCAACAGTTCTTACTCTCGAGTACGATCCCAACCGCTCCGCTCACATCGCTCTCGTGCAGTATGAGGACGGCGAAAAGCGTTATATTCTCGCTCCCGTTGACCTCAAGGTAGGCGACAAGATCATCTGCTCCGAAAACGCAGATATCAAGCCGGGCAACTGCCTCCCCATAGCAAACATACCCCTCGGTACATTTATCCACAACATTGAGATATATCCCGGCAAAGGTGCCCAGCTCGTCCGTTCCGCAGGCGTCGCAGCTCAGCTGATGGCTAAAGAGGGCGCAGCCGCTCAGGTTCGTCTCCCCTCCGGCGAGGTTCGCTACATCAAGCTCAACTGCAAGGCCACAATCGGCCAGATAGGCAACATCGATCACGAGAATGTTCAGATCGGTAAAGCAGGCCGCACACGCCACATGGGCATTCGCCCGACAGTACGCGGTTCTGTCATGAACCCCAATGACCACCCCCACGGCGGTGGTGAAGGTAAGTCTCCGATCGGCCGTCCCGGTCCTGTTACTCCCTGGGGCAAGCCCGCACTCGGATTCAAAACTCGCAAGAAGAACGCTCGTACAAACAAGCAGATTGTCAAGCGTCGCAATGACAAATAAGAAAGGGGCATAGAATAATGGGAAGAAGTCTCAAAAAGGTACCTTTCGTAGCTCCCGAGCTCATCAAGAGAGTCAGAGAGCTCAATGAGAAAGGCGATAAAAAGGTTCTCAGAACATGGTCCAGAGCATCTACGATCTACCCCGACTTTGTAGGTCATACGATCGCTGTATACGACGGACGCAAGCATGTTCCGGTATATGTAACAGAAGATATGGTCGGCCATAAGTTCGGCGAGTTCGCACCGACAAGAACCTTCAAGGGTCACGCCGGAAGCAAGACATCCAACAACGGCAAATAAAAGAGGAGGAAATTACAATGGAAGCAAGAGCTTATCTTAAGCATTTACGCGTTTCTCCTCGTAAGGTGCAAATCGTTTGCGACCTTATCCGCGGAAAGAGCGTACAGCAGGCAGCAGGTATTCTGCTCAATTTGAATAAATCGTCTTCAGAGCCCATGCTCAAGCTCCTTAAGAGCGCCATGGCCAACGCAGAGAACAATCACAGCATGAACCCCGAGAAGCTCTATGTGTCTGAGGTTTTTGCATGCCCGGGTCCTGTGATGAAGAGAGTTATGCCGCGTGCCCAGGGCCGCGCGTTCAGAATACTCAAGAGAACATCTCATGTGACACTGGTTCTCAAAGAGAAGGAATAAAGGTTAAGGAGGTAATATAATGGGCCAGAAAATCAATCCGCACGGTTTGCGTGTCGGCGTTATAAAAGGTTGGGATTCCCGCTGGTATGCCAAAGACGGTGCCTTCGGTGACCTTTTGGTAGAGGACTACAACCTTCGTAAATATCTCAAGAAGACACTCTATGCAGCCGGTATCGCCAAGATCGAAATCGAGAGAAGCGGTGACCGCGTCCGCATTTTCATCCACTGCGCTCGTCCCGGCGTTATAGTCGGTAAGGGCGGCGCCGAGATCGAGGCTCTCAAGGAGAGAGTTCAGAAGATGATCGGCAAGACAGTCAACATCAGCATCGTAGAGGTTCGTCAGCCCGACCTCAACGCTCAGCTCGTTGCAGAGAACATCGCAGCTCAGCTCGAGAAGCGTATTTCTTTCCGCCGCGCTATGAAGCAGGCTATGTCCAGAGCTATGAAGCTCGGCGCAAAGGGCATCAAGACCAATGTCTCCGGCCGTTTGGGCGGCGCCGAGATCGCCCGCACAGAGCACTATCATGAGGGTACAATTCCCCTTCAGACACTCCGTGCAGACATCGACTACGGCTTTGCCGAGGCTCACACAACATTCGGTATCATCGGCGTAAAGGTTTGGCTCTATAAGGGCGAAGTCCTCACAGGCGGTCCCCGCACAACTGAAGTTCAGGCTCCCCGCCGCGACAGACGCGACGGCCGTCAGAACGACAGAGGCGATCGTCGCCCCCGCCGTGACGGTGACAGAAATCGCAGATTCAACAACGGTCCCAGAAACAACGGACCACGCAAGGAACAGGAGGTCAAGTAATGCTTCTGCCTAAGAGAGTAAAATACCGCAGAGTTCACAGAGGACGCATGACAGGCGTTGCCACTCGCGGAAATAAAGTTTCAAACGGTGAGTACGGCCTGATGGCCACAGAGCCGGCATGGGTTACCAGCAATCAGATCGAGGCAGCTCGTGTTGCTATGACCCGTTATATAAAGAGAGGCGGTCAGGTTTGGATCAAGATATTCCCTGACAAGCCCGTAACACAGAAACCCGCTGAAACCCGTATGGGTTCCGGTAAAGGTTCTCCGGAATATTGGGTAGCAGTAGTAAAACCCGGCCGCGTTATGTTTGAGATCGCAGGCGTATCCGAAGAGACGGCTCGCGAGGCTCTCCGTCTTGCAGGCCACAAGCTTCCGCTCAAATCGAAGTTCGTAAAGGCCGAGAAAGCAGAAGAGAATGTAGGGGGTGAAGCATAATGAAGCCGGCAGAAATCCGCCAGATGACAGCAGAAGAGCTTAACACAAAGCTCGCAGAGCTTAAAAAGGACCTTTTCAATCTCAGACTTCAGCATGCTATCAACCAGCTGGACAATCCTCTTAAAATAGCCGAGGTCAAAAAGGACATCGCTCGCGTAAACACAATTATCCGCCAGAAGAACATGGCGAATAAGGCATAATAAAAGGGAGGTAAAACTGTGATGGAAAGAGCTTTCCGCAAAACCCGCGTAGGTAAGGTCACATCCGACAAGATGGACAAGACCATCGTGGTTTCGATAGAAGACAGAGTACAGCATCCTCTTTATAAGAAAATCATGAACACAACATACAAGCTCAAGGCTCATGATGAGAAAAATGAAGCAGGAATTGGCGATATAGTAGAAGTAATGGAGACAAGACCTCTCTCTAAGGATAAGAGATGGCGCCTTGTCAGAATCGTAGAAAAAGCTAAGTAAGGAGGAGCCACAGAATGGTACAGCAGGAATCATATCTCCGTGTTGCAGATAACACAGGAGCTAAAGAACTCAAGTGTATCCGCGTTCTTGGCGGCTCTACACGCAGATACGGAAACATCGGCGATGTCATCGTCGCTTCCGTCCGCAAGGCAGCACCGGGCGGTGTTGTCAAGAAGGGTGAGGTCGTAAAGGCCGTTATCGTCCGTTCCCGCAAGGGTCTGCGCCGCGCAGACGGCAGCTATGTCCGTTTCGACGAGAACGCAGCAGTTATCATCAGAGACGATCAGAACCCCAGAGGAACCCGTATTTTTGGACCGGTCGCTCGTGAGCTTCGTGATAAAAACTACATGAAGATTCTTTCACTCGCACCGGAAGTTTTGTAATAGGAGGACGCCATGAATACACTTCACATAAAAACAGGTGACACAGTCATCGTCCTTTCCGGTAAAGATAAGGGCAAGAAGGGCAAAGTCCTCAAGACAGATCCCAAGAAGGGCGCAGTTATCGTTGAGGGCATCAATTTTGCCACAAAGCACACAAAGCCTCGCCGTCAGGGCGATACAGGCGGAATCATCAAGCAGGAGACTTCTCTCCGCGCTTGCAAGGTTATGCGCGTCTGCCCCAAATGTGACAAGCCTACTCGCGTAAAGCACGAGATTTTGGCTTCCGGCGAAAAGGTGCGCGTCTGCGCTCACTGCAAGGAACAGATATAAGGGTAGGGAGGAAATAAAATGTCTGAGAAATACATTCCGAGGCTCAAGGCCAAGTACACACAGGAAGTAGCTCCTGCTCTTATGAAGAAATTCGGATATGAGAATGTAATGCAGATTCCGAAGCTCGAGAAAATCACGGTCAACATCGGCTGCGGTGAGGCCCGTGACAACTCCAAGATGGTAGAAGCCATCGCAAACGATCTCGCAAAGATCACAGGTCAGAAGCCCGTCGTCACAAAGGCGAGAAAATCCGTCGCTAACTTTAAGCTCCGTGAAGGTCAGCCCGTCGGCGCAAAGGTAACTCTGAGAGCAGACAGAATGTGGGAGTTTTTGGACAGACTTTTCAATCTGGCTCTTCCCCGTGTTCGTGACTTCAGAGGCATCAATCCCAACGGCTTTGACGGACGCGGCAACTATGCCTTCGGCCTCAAAGAGCAGCTCATATTCCCCGAGATCGAGTACGATAAAATCGACAAGATCCGCGGCATGGATATAGTGTTCACAACGACGGCTAATACAGACGAAGAAGCAAAGGAGCTCCTCACACTTCTCGGCGCTCCGTTCATGAAGGCATAGGGGGAATAAAAAATGGCTAAAAAAGCAATGATTTTGAAGCAGCAGGCCGAGCCTAAGTTCTCTACAAGAGCATACAACAGATGTAAAATCTGCGGCCGTCCTCACGCTTATCTTCGCAACTACGGCATCTGCCGTATCTGCTTCAGAGAGCTGGCTCACAAGGGCCAGATCCCCGGAGTAAAGAAGGCATCCTGGTAAGCTGACTGACGGACGCCGTCAGTCATAAACAATAAAGCCCCGAGAAGGGGATACGAGAAAAGTGGAGGGAGAACCCTCTAACTTCAAGGAGGAAAATTATGCATATCACAGATCCGATAGCAGATATGCTCACTCGTGTTCGCAACGCAGGCTCCGCCCGCCACGCCACAGTCGATGTTCCGGCTTCCGGCGTTAAGAAGGCAATAGCCCAGATCCTTTTGGACAACGGCTACATCAAATCCTTTGAGCTTGTAGACAACGGCACACAGGGCATCATTCGCATCACACTCAAGTACAATGCCGACAAGTCCCACGCAATCCAGGGACTCCGCAGAGTTTCCAAGCCCGGCCTTCGCATCTACGCCGGCAGAGAGAATCTCCCCAAGGTTCTCAAAGGACTCGGTATTGCGATCGTTTCAACATCCAAGGGCGTTATGACCGATAAAGAGGCAAGAAAGCTCAATGTCGGCGGCGAAGTCCTGGCATTCGTATGGTAAGGAGGTAGGAGAATATGTCGAGAATCGGTCGTGCTCCTATAACTGTACCGGCAGATGTGACTGTTGCCGTAAACGGTCACGAAGTTGAAGTTAAAGGCGCAAAAGGTACACTCAAGAAAGAGTTTCACCCTGATATAACAATTACAATGGAAGGCAATGTGATCCATGTTGCCCGTCCTTCGGACGATAAGCTCCACAGAGCTCTCCACGGCCTGACACGCACACTTATCAACAACATGATAATCGGCGTAAGCAAGGGCTACACAAAAGAGCTTGAAATCAACGGCGTCGGCTACCGTGCCGCAAAGAGCGGTAAAGATGAAACTCTCACACTGGGTTACTCCCATCCTGTCATCGTCTCCGACAACGAGGACATAACAATCGATGTTCCCGCTCCCAACAAGCTTGTCATCTCCGGTATCGACAAGCAGAAGGTCGGTCAGTTCGCAGCCGAAGTTCGCGGCAAGCGTCCTCCCGAGCCCTATAAGGGAAAAGGCATCAAGTATGTTGACGAGGTCATTCGCCGTAAAGAGGGCAAGGCCGGCGGTAAGAAGAAATAAGGAGGTTTTGGCTAAATGGTTAAGAAATTTAATTCCAACGAAAAGCGCTTGCAGAGACATAAGCGTGTTCGTGCTAAGATTTCCGGTACTGCTGAGCTTCCCCGTCTCAATGTATACCGCAGTGCCAAGAACATCTACGCACAGGTAATAGACGATGTAGCAGGTGTAACACTCTGCTCCGCATCGACAATCGAAAAGGATTTCAACCAGTACGGCGGCAACTGCGAAGCTGCAGCTATGGTTGGCAAGAAGATCGCCCAGGTCTGCAAAGAGAAGGGCATCGAGAATGTAGTCTTTGACCGTGGCGGTTATCTCTATCACGGCCGTGTAAAGGCTTTGGCAGAGGCAGCCCGCGAGGGTGGACTCAACTTTTAAGGAGGAGGAAGATTATGGCTCATATTATAGACGCAGGAGCGCTTGACCTTAAAGAGACAGTCGTTGCCCTCAACCGTGTTTCTAAGACAGTAAAAGGCGGCCGTATTTTCAAGTTCGCAGCACTCGTAGTAGTGGGCGACCAGAACGGCATCGTAGGCTACGGTCTCGGTAAAGCCTCCGAAGTTCCCGAAGCTATCCGCAAGGGAATTGAAGACGCAAAGAAGAATCTCGTAAAGGTGTCCCTCAAGGGCACATCGATCCCCCACGAGGTGATCGGCGAGTTCGGCGCAGGCCGTGTTCTTCTCAAGCCGGCTGCACAGGGTACCGGTGTTATCGCCGGCGGTCCTGTCCGTGCGGTTTTGGAAGCAGCAGGCGTACGCGACATCCGTACAAAGTGCCTCAGAAGCAACAACCCCCAGAATGTTGTCGCTGCTACAATGGCAGGTCTCAAATCTTTGAGAACTATTGAAGAAGTATCCAAGGTTCGCGGTCTTACACCCGAGCAGATCATGAAATAACGGAGGGTAACGAAATGAACAATGTAAAAATTACTCTCAAAAAGAGCCTTGCAGGCAGACATGCAAAGCACATCGCAACAGCTAACGCTCTCGGCCTTCGCCGTATCGGTGATGTGTCGGTTCAGCCTGAAAACCCCCAGACAATGGGTAAGGTCGCTCAGATAAGCTACCTTATCAGCGTCGAAGTGGTTAAGTAGGAGGTAGAATATGAAAATTCACGAATTGACACCGGCTCCCGGCGCAACAAAGGAAAACAAGCGCAAGGGACGCGGAATCGGATCCGGCAACGGCAAGACAGCAGGCCGCGGCCATAAGGGTCAGTGGGCCAGAAGCGGCGGCGGCGTCCGTCCCGGCTTCGAGGGCGGCCAGACAATGCTGGCACGCCGTCTCCCCAAGCGCGGATTCCACAATGTATTCGCAAAGAACTATGCAGAGTTCAATGTTTCCGAGCTCAACAAGCTTGAGGACGGAACAGTCGTATCTTTCGAGACTCTCTATGAGATGGGCCTCGTACAGAAAAAATATGATGGCATCAGAGTTCTCGGTGGCGGCGAGCTTACTAAGAAGTTGACTGTCAAAGCCGCAGGCATCACTGCCTCGGCAAAAGAGAAGATAGAAGCCGCCGGAGGAAGCGCGGAGGTCTTGTAATATGATACAGACACTTAGAAACGCGTGGAGAATTCCGGATCTTAGAAAAAAACTTCTCTTTGTTATCTTTGCTTTGGTTGTATACCGTTTCGGTTATTCGATCTATGTTCCCTATGTAGATCTCGACATGGTAAAGGCCGTATTTGAACAGTACAGCGACACTGTCCTCGGATACTTCAATGTACTGTCCGGCGGCGGCTTCAGCCAGGCATCTATATTCGCTCTTTCTATCTATCCGTATATCAACGCCTCGATTATCATGAACCTCTTGCAGGTAGCTATACCCGCCCTTGAGAGAATGGTAAAAGACGGCGGCGAGGAAGGCAGAAAGAAACTGGCCGCCATCACCCGCTATGTGACGGTCGGTCTCGCCCTCATCCTGGGCTACACATATTATGTCATGCTCAAGAGCACGGGCGCTCTCACAAGAACAGACGCCATCTCCATGATAGTTATCCTCATAACTTTCACAGCTGGTTCGGCGTTTATCATGTGGCTCGGCGAACAGATCACTGAAAAGGGCATAGGAAACGGTATTTCCCTTATCCTCTTCGCCTCGATCGTAAGCCGCGGTCCCCAGGCTGTCATATCGATAGTATCTTCCTTTATAAACGGCAACCTCAACATATTCTCGCTTTTGGTAATACTTGTAATCGCTGTGGCTATCATAGCTCTCGTTGTATTTGTCACCAACGCTGAGCGCCGCATACCGGTTCAGTATGCAAAGCGTGTTGTCGGAAGAAAGATATACGGCGGACAGTCGACAAACATTCCGATGAAGGTAAATATGTCCGGCGTTATGCCCATCATCTTTGCCTCGTCCATAGTAACAGTTCCCGCAACGATCATCGAGTTCCTGCAGCCGGCTGAAGGTTCTTTCTGGAGCAATTTCGCAAAGTCCTTCTCCCAGGGCACAATTCCCTATATGATCGTATATGCACTCCTCATCGTAGGTTTCGCATACTTCTATTCGACGATTCAGTTCAATCCGATAGAGGTCTCCAATAACATCCGTAAAAACGGCGGATTTATCCCCGGCTTCCGTTCGGGCAGACCCACAACAGAGTTTATCACAAGAGTTCTCAACAAGATCACTCTCATGGGCGCAATCTTCCTGGGCTTTATCGCCCTTCTGCCCCAGGTGATGAGCAACATCAACGGTCTTTCCGGTTTGGCTGTCGGAGGTACATCGATACTCATTCTTGTCGGTGTCGCCCTTGAAACGGTTAAAGCTATCGAAGCTCAGATGCTCATGAGGCATTATAAGGGCTTCCTCGAATAGGACGGTAAATTAAATGCTTTGCACTATTTTAGGTGCCCCGGGTGCGGGTAAAGGCACACAGGCACTTTTTCTTAAAGAAAAGCTCGGAGTTCCGATAATTGCCACAGGCAACCTTCTGCGCGACGCAATGAAGGCGGAGACCGAGCTGGGAAAGTCCATTAAGGAGTACATGAACACAGGACATCTGGTCCCCGACGACCTGATTGTCGACCTGGTTTCAAAAAGACTCAAAGATGACGACTGCAAAAACGGCGCCATCCTGGACGGTTTCCCCAGAACTTTGGCTCAGGCCGAAAGAATAGATGAAGTTATGCCGATAGATCTTGCGATCTCCATTGAGGTCTCCGACGATGAGATAATAAGCAGACTTACGGGCAGAGAGATCTGCACCAAGTGTCAGGCCACTTATCATGTGGAGTACAACCCCACGGCGGTTCCCGGTATTTGCGACAGATGCGGAGCAAAGACCACAAGGAGAACCGACGACGACAAAGAGATCGTAAAGGAGAGACTTAGCGTGTATCATCACGACACCGAGCCTGTCAAGAAATACTATGAGAGACAGAACAAGCTCAAAATAGTAGTCGGACAGAAAAAGGTCGAGGATACACAGAGACTTGTAGCTCAGGCTGTGGGAGTATCATTATGATAAAAGTTAAGTCTTCTCAGGAACTTAAAATTATGAGAGAAGCCGGAGCGATTGCCAAGCTCGCACTCATCGAGTGCGGCAAGGCAGTCCATCCGGGAGTCACAACCAGAGAGCTTGATGAGGTCGCAAGAAGAGTCATCAAGCAGCTGGGAGCCACCCCCTCTTTCCTCGGCTACCAGGGCTATCCCGCGGCGATATGCTGCTCGATAAACGACACAGTTATCCACGGAATCCCCGGTAAGCTCAAGATAAAGGAGGGCGATATCGTCTCCATCGATGTGGGAGCCTATTACAGAGGCTATCACGGAGACAACGCCGATACCTTCGCCGCAGGCGATATATCGGACGAGGCGAGAAGGCTTATAGATGTGACGCGACAGAGCTTCTATGAGGGTATCAAGCAAGCGGTAGTGGGCAACAGAATATCCGATATCTCGGCGGCTGTTCAGCAGTATGTTGAGAAAAACGGATACAGCGTAGTTCGCGATTTTGTTGGTCACGGAATAGGCCGGGATATGCATGAAGCCCCTGAAGTACCTAATTACTGCAGTTTAAGGGGTCACGGCCCGAAACTTGTAAAGGGTATGACACTTGCCATTGAACCTATGGTTAATTCGAAATCGTACGGCGTGAAGATACTTCCCGACGGCTGGACGGTAAAAACGGTGGACGGAGGCCTTTCGGCTCACTATGAAAACACCATCGTCATAACCGACGGCGAACCCATAATTCTCACCCGTCCGCTGGAGGATTAAATGAAAGACGAAATTAAGAGAGCTGATATCGTCATGTCAACAGCCGGAAGAGATAAGGGAAGGCTGATGTTCGTGCTGTCGGTTCTCGAAGGAGGAACCCTGCTGCTTGCCGACGGCAAGTGCCGCAAGGTCGAAAATCCAAAGACGAAAAAGGAAAAACATGCGGAGCTTTTTGAGAGAAGCGAAAATCCGGTCTCTCGAAAAATACTCTCGGGCGAGGTTCCCTTAAACAAGGAAATCCGAAGAGAGCTTGCCCGCAGACAGTTGGATACAACTTCACAAGGAGGATAATTTCGTTTGTCTAAAGAAGATATGATTGAAGTAGAAGGTACCGTTATAGAGGCGCTGCCAAATGCTACATTCAAGGTGGAGATTACCGGCGGACATGTGGTAACAGCTCATCTTTCAGGTAAACTTCGCATGAATTTTATACGCATCTTACCGGGCGACAAGGTCACAATGCAGCTTTCGCCCTATGATTTGACCCAGGGAAGAATCACCTGGCGTTCTAAGTAACTTTTGGGGAAACAGGAGGGAAAACAAAATGAAAGTTAAACCATCAGTAAAACCAATTTGTGAAAAATGCAAAGTCATTCGCCGCAAGGGCAATGTCATGGTTATTTGTGTAAATCCCAAGCACAAGCAGAAACAAGGTTAATTATATTAAATAAAAGCAGGAGGTGCCAGAAGTACTATGGCTCGTATAGCAGGTGTAGATATTCCTCGTGAAAAAAGAGTTGAAATCGGCCTTACTTATATCTACGGTATCGGAAGAAAGCTTTCCAACGATATCCTTAAAGAGACAGGTATAAATCCGGATATAAGAGTGCGTGACCTCACAGAGGAGCAGGTCGCAGCGCTTCGTGAGACAATCGAGCGTTCCTACACAGTCGAAGGCGATCTTCGCCGCGATGTAGCACTCAACATCAAGCGTCTTGTCGAGATCGGTTCCTACCGCGGTCTCCGTCACCGCAAGGGTCTCCCCGTTCGCGGTCAGCGCAGCAAGACAAACGCAAGAACCCGCAAAGGTCCCAAGAAGACCATTGCTAACAAGAAGAAGTAAAGGAGGGTGTATTAAATGGCTAAAGTTCAGGCTAAAAAAGGCGCTGTCGTCACTAAAAAGCGTCGTGAGCGTAAAAATATCGAAAAGGGCGCAGCACACATTCACTCGTCCTTCAACAATACAATCGTAACCATCACAGATCTCAAGGGTAACGCACTTTCCTGGGCAAGCGCCGGCGGCCTCGGCTTCCGCGGCTCGAGAAAGTCCACTCCCTTCGCAGCTCAGTCCGCTTCCGAGACTGCCGCAAAGGCAGCTATGGAGCACGGTCTCAAGACTGTTGAAGTCTATGTCAAGGGCCCCGGTTCCGGACGCGAAGCAGCTATCCGTGCACTTCAGGCAGCAGGCCTCGAGGTCACAATGATCAAGGATGTAACACCGATTCCGCACAACGGCTGCCGCCCGCCAAAGCGCCGTCGTGTCTAATATTAAAAGGAGAGTGAAATAATGGCAAGATATACAGAGGCAGTGTGCCGTATTTGCCGCCGTGAAGGCGATAAGCTCTTTTTGAAGGGTGAAAAATGTTATTCAGATAAATGCCCCATGTCCCGCAGAGCATACGCTCCCGGCCAGCACGGCCAGAGCAGAAAGAAGCTCTCCGAGTATGGTCTCCAGCTCCGTGAGAAGCAGAAGGCAAGAAAGTACTACGGCGTTCTCGAGACTCAGTTCGAGAACTACTTCGATCAGGCTACAAAGAAGCAGGGTATGGCAGGTGAAAACCTCCTCAAGATCCTGGAGACAAGACTTGACAACATTGTCTACCGTGCAGGCTTCGCTATGAGCCGTCCCGAGGCAAGACAGCTTGTAAAGCACGCTCATTTCACAGTCAACGGCAAAAAGGTTGATATCCCCTCCTACGCCGTAAAGCCCGGCGATGTAGTGGCTATCCGTGAAAAGAGCCTTTCTCTTGACAAGATCAAGAACAACATCGAGGCAAACTCCGCAAAACCCACTCTTTCCTGGCTCACAGTAGACCGCACAAAGGGCACAGCAACAGTTGTCAGCGAGCCCACTCGTGAAGAGATCGACCTCGGCATCGAGGAGCATCTCATCGTTGAGCTTTACTCCAAGTAATAATATTATTTGTGTTAAAGCACACGGTTTCGTTAAATTATTATAAGGAGGGCAACAGATGATCGCAATAGAAAAACCTCGTATAGATTGTATCGATATGACAGAAGACGGTTCCTACGGCAAGTTCGTCGTAGAGCCGCTCGAGCGCGGTTATGGTACAACGCTTGGTAACTCTTTACGCCGAGTTCTTCTCTCTTCGCTGCCGGGAACAGCTCCCATAGGCATCAAGATTGAAGGCGTACAGCATGAATTCGGTGTAATGCCCGGCGTAAAGGAAGATGTTGCCGAAATTGTGCTCAACATAAAGGGTATAATTTCAAAAATACACTGCGAAGGAACAAAGACCGTATATATTGAAGCAAGCGGACAGAGCGAGATCACTGCCGGAGACATCAAATGCGACTCCGACATCGAGATCCTCAATCCCGAGCATCACATAGCATACATCATGCCCGACGCCAAGTTCAATATGGAGATAATCTTCTCCCACGGCCGCGGCTATGTTCCGGCGGAGCGTAACAAACCTCAGACTCCGATAATAGGTCTTATCCCCGTCGATTCCACATATACTCCTGTATATAAGGTCAACTACACGGTTGAAAACACCCGTGTCGGCAACATGACAGACTACGATAAGCTCACTTTGGAGATCTGGACAGACAAGACCATATCTGTAAGAGACGCCGTTTCTCTTTCGGCAAAAGTTCTCACAGACCATCTGGCTCTGTTTGTCGATCTGTCGGAGGAGATAGGAATCAAGCCCACAGTCGTAGAGACCACCGAGAAGGCTCAGAACAAAGTTCTTGAGATGACCATCGAGGAGCTCGACTTGTCGGTTCGTTCCTTCAACTGTCTCAAGAGAGCCGGTATCAACACTGTCGGCGATCTGATGAACACCACAGAGGAAGAGATGATGAAGGTCAGAAATCTCGGCCGTAAATCTCTCGAAGAAGTAATAAAGAAAATGGCAGATTTAAATCTTCTGCTTTCGAAAGGCGATAATTAAAAGGGAGCCTTAGCGCTCCCTAATAAACCTAACAAGGAGGTATTCAGAAATGCCAGGAACTCGCAAACTCGGCAGACCTACAGATCACCGTATGGCCATGCTCCGTGCAATGGTGACATATCTGCTGGAAAACGGCAAAATTGAAACTACTGTAACCCGTGCTAAAGAGGTTCGTCCTCTCGCTGAGAAGATGATCACTTTGGGCAAGAAAAATACATTGGCATCGAAGCGTCAGGCTCTCTCCTTCATCACAAAGGAAGATGTCGTAAAGAAGCTCTTCGATGAGATAGCTCCCAAGTACGCAGAGCGCAACGGCGGCTACACACGCATTATCCGCATCGGCGTTCGCCGCGGTGACAATGCCGAAATGGCAATTATCGAGCTTGTCTAATTAAATATAAACAGCGTTAAACAGGGCAGAAATTGAGGCTGAACAATTTTCAGACACTTTCTGTCCTGTTTCTTTGTGTAAAAGAATATTTTTTATAAAGGCCGTATATAATACTAACGGCAGCAGTTTGTTGACTTTGCTTTAAAATAATGCTATAATATAATGGATATTATTGCGCAGCAGCGCATTTTTACGGCACAGCCGTTTTTATATAGATACATATTTGAAATATGAAACGAAAAGACCTTTATGAGCTTTTGCTATATGGTCTTTTAAAATAAATAAAGCCGCTTTGCGGCGTCTACGGACACTTCCACTCTTAAAAAAATAAAAAAGAGATCGTTTGCATCTCTCTTGTTTTCGTGTCCGCAAATCGAGAAAAAGGAGAATTATGAATAATAACAACACAGAAATCAACATAGCGGATATACCCGCTTCAGAGGGGTCAGCCCCCAAAAAGAGGCAGAGCAGCAGGAAAAAAAGCTCCGCCAAAACGGCGTCATCGACAAAGAGCGCCGCTAAAAATACTCAGAAAAGCTCTTCAAAGAGCTCGTCAAAAAAGACAGCTGAAAAGAGCGCTGCTCAAAAGACGGCGTCCAAAAGCAAGACGGCAAAAGCCGATACAAAACAGACCCAGTCCAAGTCCTCAAGAGGCAGAAAACCCAAGGCTCAGCAGGACGACGGAAAAAAGCTCAGGGTAATATCTCTGGGCGGACTTCAGGAGATAGGAAAGAACCTGACGGTTATAGAGTATGAAAACGACATAATGATAATCGACTGCGGCATGACATTCCCAAACGGCGATATGCTCGGCGTCGACATGGTAATTCCCGACATAACCTATCTCAAGAAAAACATAAATAAGGTCAAGGGCATAGTAATAACCCATGGTCACGAGGATCATGTCGGCGGTCTGCCCTATATTTTGAGAGACCTCAATGTGCCGATATACTGCACGGCTTTGGCAGGCGGAATCATAAAGAGCAAGCTTGAGGAGCACAAGAACATCAAGAAGGTAAAAATGCACATCAAAAAGGCGGGCGATGTCTTTAAGGTGGGCATATTCAAGGTGGAGATGGTGCATGTCAACCACTCGATAGCCGACGCCGTGGCCCTCACTATCGACACTCCCGTGGGCAAATGCGTCTTTATGGGAGACTTCAAGATAGACACCACGCCGATAGACGGCAGGATAATAGATTTGGCACGCTTCGGTGAACTGGGAAAAGAGGGAGTGCTGCTTCTCATGAGCGACTCCACCAACGCCGAAAGACCGGGCATGGCCATGAGCGAAAAAAAGGTTGGCAAAGCTTTGGAAGCACAGTTCAAAAACTGCGACAGGCGAATACTTGTCGCCACCTTCAGCTCCAATATTCACAGGCTTCAGCAGATAATCGACATATCCAATAAATACGGCCGAAAGGTCTGTGTTTCGGGCAGAAGCATGGAGAATATGGTCAAGGTGGGCGTCGAGCTTGGCTATCTCGACATTCCCAAGGGAACTCTCATAGATATAAGCCTTATGAAAAAGTACCCCAAGGATCAGATCACCGTAATCACTACGGGCAGTCAGGGAGAGCCCATGTCGGCCCTTATGCGCATGTCCATGGGCAGCCATAAGCAGATACACATAAGCCCCGAGGATAAAATCCTCATTTCGGCAAGCCCAATACCGGGCAATGAAAAGAGCATATATACCCTGATAAATGAGCTGGAGAAGAGAGGCGCGGAGGTCGTATACGACAAGCTGGCCGAGCTCCATGTGTCGGGCCATGCTTGCAGCGAGGAGCTCAAAATAATTCTCGCACTGACAAAGCCCAAGTTCTTTATGCCGGTGCACGGTGAATACCGGCATCTGAGATGCCATGCGGAGCACGCAAAGGCCATGGGTATTCCCGCCGAAAATGTGTTTATAAACGAGATAGGCAAGGTGCTCGAGGTTGGCAGAAACTCTGCCAGAATCAACGGCAGCGTGCCCTCGGGCAAGGTGCTTGTCGACGGCATAGGCGTCGGCGATGTGGGTCAGACGGTTTTGAGAGACCGTCAGCACCTGTCACAGGACGGCCTTATTATAATTGTCACCACCTTTGACGGCGAGACGGCAACCATAGCGGCGGGCCCCGATATAATAACCCGCGGCGTAAACCTCACCAAGGACACCGAGGACATCTCCGAGGTGGTGAGGGGCATAGCCTACGAGACCATAGAGAGCTGTCTCGAGAAAAATCTCTCCGACTGGGCGACGATAAAATCCGAGCTCAGGTCGAGGATAGCCGACTATGTCTATAAGCACACAAAGCGCAACCCGATGATACTCCCCATAAATATGGAGGTTTAAAAAATCCCCTTTGACGCAAGTCAAAGGGGATTTTTAATATTTAGGAACAATTCTCCCTTTGTAAAAAATGATTGCGTTGAAGGTATTGAAAAATATATACCAATATAGTATAATTTCACCATCAAAATGTTGCAAAAGGAGAGTTAAAAATATGGAATATCAAAACAGAATGCCTCTCATAGGCGATAAAGCCCCTGCATTTGAAGCTGTGACCACTCAGGGAAAGATAAACTTCCCCGAAGATTATAAGGGAAAATGGGTGATACTCTTTTCACCCCCCGCCGATTTCACTCCGGTTTGCACCACGGAGTTTATGACATTTGGCTCAATGATCGAGGAGTTCAAGGCGCTCAACACCGAGCTTGTGGGACTTTCGGTAGATTCGATATATTCCCACATTGCATGGCTCAGAAAGATAAGAGAGCTGGAATGGAAGGACAAGAAAAATATTGATGTCACATTCCCCCTGATCGAGGACATAAGAATGGAAGTTGCAAATAAGTACGGCATGATTCAGCCGGGGCAATCCAACACCCAGGCGGTGAGAGCCGTATTTGTCATAGATCCCGAAGGAACGGTTCGCACAATTCTCTACTATCCTCTCTCCACAGGGCGAAACTTTGACGAGATAAAGAGAATAATTCTCGCCCTTCAGAAGACAGACGCAGACTCCTGCGCAACACCTGCCGACTGGAGACCGGGCGATGATGTAATTGTGCCGACGGCAGGCAGCTGCGGCGTCGCCAGAGAGCGTATGGAAAGCCAGAACGATGATCAGTACTGTCTCGATTGGTTCATGTGCTTCCGCCGCGAGAAAAACTGATAAAAAAGGCCGCGGAAATCTCCGCGGCCGTTATTTTTGTTATTTACAAAACACCCAAAAGGGAGAGTATTATGGCGAGAGTACCCGCAAAGGCGCAGTAATAGGCGAAATACTTGAAGTGCTGAGAAGCTACGATCTTTCTCACCATGAAGATGGCGAAATAGCCCGAGACGGCGGCGCACACCATGCCGATGCCGAAGGTGAGAAAATCATTTGCAGTCCATGTCATGGCGAGGACATCGGGAATGCTTGTGACTGTGGCTCCCAAAACGGCGGGTATCGACATGAGGAAGGCGAACTTTACGGCAAACTCCCTCTCAAAGCCGCAGAAAAGGCTTGTCGTTATGGTGGAGCCCGAACGGGATATACCGGGTGTTACAGCCAGAACCTGCATGAGGCCTATCTTCAAAGCGTCGGTGTATTTTGCGTTCTTTCCCGTCTTGCTGCCTCCCTTGACCCTGTCGGAGAGCCGGAGCAGCAGAGCCGTAAACAAAAGGGCAAAGCCTATGATGATGGGCTTTGAGAAAAGAATCTCTATGGTGTCCTTTAAAATAAGGGCGAGAACCAGGGGAGCGGTGGCGATTATCAGCAGGACAACGGTGCGTTTGCCGCTGTCTTTTTCCACTTTAAAGCCTTTAGACAGCCATTTGATGCCCGATTTGAAGAGCCACACAATGTCGTCCCAAAAGGCGATAAATACCGACACCAGAGTGCCCAGGTGAAGGGCGATGTCGAATACGATGTGGGAGCTCATGTAGGCTTCAAAATCAAAAAAGTTCTGCAAAAGGGCCAGATGTCCGCTGGAGGACACAGGCAAAAATTCCGTAAAGCCCTGGAC
>CAJKFC010000028.1 GCA_905199135.1 uncultured Eubacteriales bacterium | reverse complement strand
GGCGGGCTGCGCCAAAGAAGAAGCCGCGGAGATAACGAGCTTTGAGCAGATAGAGTCCCTCGGCAAATACGAGACCCTCGAAAGAGCGCAGCAGCAGAAAATATACGAGTTTATCCGCAGTCTCAGCCGCGAGGAGGCCACCGAGCATCTGACCGCCGCCTTCGAAGAAGCACTCAAAGACCACGAGGAGATAACCCTCACATCGGTAGAGATATACAGCGAGCCTTTGGCTGTCAGCGGCGGAGAAAGACCGATTCAGGATCTGTACGCCGATTTGGTGGTGGAGTTCAGCTATGACGACTCTATTCCCTATGACGACATGGAAAGCAAGATATCCGGCTGGTTTGACGATGAAATCGTAAAGGTTTCGGGCGAAGACCCCGTTGCCCGTTTCCGTTTAAAGGAGGTCAACGCCCGCTTTGAAGACCCAGAGCTCCGCCGTGAGAGGGAGTTCACCTCGGGCAAGTCGTCGGCAGGCAACAAATACTTCGGCATGGGACCCCAGCAGCCCGAGGGCGAAGCCAAAGCCATGGAGCTTGTAAACGGCTTTATCGAAGGCGACAGAGCTCTTTCCCTTTTCGGCCCTGTTGAAAACGATCAGCTCTACATTGAAATAGGCATTTTCGTCCCCTCGGACGATGATGAAACCGAGCTGCCAAAGCTTGCCGAGGAGATTGCAAACGCCCTTAAAACCGAAAAAGACGCCGAAACCTATATGAAAAATCAGGGTTTCAAGACGATAAAAATAGTTCTTTCCACCTCAAATCTCGGCGATCTTGAGTATGAATTTGAAGTATGACAAAGCGCAGCCGCCCTTCGGGGCGGCTTTTTTATGTTTTACGGCGAATTTATATTTTGTCTGTTGCTTTTATCCCTCTTTAATGGTATGATGTATTGATGTGAATACTAAAAAGAAGTTTTAAGAGGTAAAAATGAACGGTATTTTCAGGTCATTCATCGGATATGTGTCATTCAGTGTAATGGCTATGGTGGGTCTTTCGTGCTACATTCTGGCCGACACATTTTTCATATCAAAGGCACTTGGGGCGTCGGGTCTTGCCGCCCTCAATTTCTGTCTGTGCGCCTTCAGCGTCATGATGGGTCTCGGACTCATGCTGGGCGTCGGCGGCGGAGTTCGCTTTTCGGTGTCTCTCTCCAAGGGAGAGGATGAAAAGTGCCGCGAGAGTTTTTCGACGGCTCTGTTTTTCGCCTTTCTGTTTTCCCTTGTGTTTATAGCTTTGGGTCTCTTTTGTTCACGCCCTCTTGCCGCCCTTTTGGGGGCGTCGGGAGAGGCTTTGCCATTAGCCGAGGTATATCTCCGTACCGTACTGCTATTCGGCCCTGCCTTTGTTTTCAACAACACTTTGTGCGCCTTTGTGCGAAACGACTTTGACCCGTCACTCGCCTCCTGCGCCACCATAATAAGCAGCCTTTCCAACATTGTCTTGGACTATGTTTTCATGTTCCCCCTCAAAATGGGAATGTTCGGCGCCGCTTTTGCCACAGGGCTTTCACCTCTCATCAGCATATCGGTTCTTTCTGTGCACTTTTTCCGCAAAAAGTGCCGCCTTTCCTTCTCCTTTAAGAGCATAAAGCCCTTGAGGCTTTTTTACATAATGTCCCCCGGCATTTCCTCATTTATAAACGAGCTTTCGTCGGGCATAGTCATTCTGGTATTCAACTTTCTCATTCTCGCCCTCGAGGGCAACACAGGTGTCGCCGCCTACGGCGTCGTGGCAAACATAGCCATAGTTGCCACCGCCATATTCAACGGCATCGCCCAGGGCACGCAGCCCACGCCCACGCCGCAGCCCCTTGTCAGCTCGTCTTTCGGCAGAGGTGACGAACAGGCTGTTAAAACCTACCGCAAGTACGCCTTTACCCTGTCCCTCATATCGGCGGCGGTAATATATGCCGTAATATTTGTCTTTGCCGTCCCCGTCACCGCCATATTCAACAGCGAGGGCAACGCCGCTCTGGCGGTTTTGGCTTATACGGGACTTAGGATATATTTCGCAGGCTTTTTCTTCTCAGGAATCAACATATGCTCCAGCGTATACCTCTCGGCTCTCGGGCGCTCGGCGGCGTCTTTCGCCGTTTCGGTTATGCGCAGCCTTGTGGTCATAGTGCCCGCCGCCTTTGTGCTGTCACACCTTTTGAAGATGACGGGAATATGGCTTTCATTCCCCGTGACCGAGCTTTTGGTGCTGTTTGTGTCGCTTTTCCTGGCCTTTGCGCCGGTCAAAAAAGCCGAATGATAAAGGAGTAAGCTATGGATGTAATTTTGGTAATGCTTTTGGGGGTGCTTGTGGGCGCCACCGTTTTCCCCGTAAAGGGCAGAAAGATAAATGAAAAACTTCAGCTCATATGCACTCTGACCCTCATATTTTCCATGGGTCTCATGCTGGGCAGGAGGGAGAATTTCTTTTCTGAGCTTTTGGACATGGGACTTATAAGCTTTGTTGCCTTTCTCTTCCCCGTCCTCTTCTCGGTGATATTTGTGTATTTTCTCACCAAAAAATATATGGAAAACAAAAAGGGGGAGTAGAAAATGGTATTTATGGCGATAGCCGCCCTTGTGTGCGGCGTTTTGGCGCGCTATTTCTTTCCCGACCTTGCCCTTTTGAACACCGTCACCGACATGAGCGGCATGGTGCTCTATATGCTCATGTTTCTCGTGGGCATAAGCGTCGGCATGAACAAGGACATAGTTTCCAAAATAAAGAGCTACGGATTTAAAATATTTCTCATTCCCATCGGAGTCATGGCGGGATCTTTTGCGGGCGGCATCGTGTGCGCCCTGCTGACATCTCTCAAGATAAACGAGGGTGCGGCAATAGCCTCGGGCATGGGGTGGTACAGCCTTTCGGGCGTCATGCTGGGCGAAATGGCGGGGGCGGACATGGGCAGCATAGCCTTTTTGAGCAATCTTTTGAGGGAGATAATGTCCTTTGCCCTGATACCGATTATCGCGAAGCGGCTCAACGGTCTCACCTGCATAGCTCCCGCGGGAGCCACCAGCGAGGACACGACGCTGCCCATGATGATAAGGTATACCGACGAGCCGACGGTGGTGCTGTCCCTTATGAACGGCATACTGTGCTCGGCAGCTGTGCCCTTTATGATAGAGTTTTGCTACAAAATACTGCCGAATATTTTATAAAAGGAAAAAGAGGATACGGACGAGCCGTATCCTCTTTTCATTTATGTCAACGCTCAGAAGAGCTACATGGCCTTCTGCATGTCTTTTCTCAGCTTTCTTATTATCTTCTTTTCAAGGCGGGATATGTATGACTGGGATATGCCCAGAATGTCGGCCACTTCCTTTTGGGTCAGCTCCTTTCTGCCCGAAAGACCGTAGCGCATGTCGATTATCTCCCTCTCTCTCGCCCCGAGTTTTTCTATGCAGTTTCTCAGAATCTCCCTGTCGGTCATGTCCTCTAAAGGGCGCACAACGCTGTCGGGCTCTGTGCCGAGAACATCTGAAAGGGAGAGCTCGCCGCCCTCGCCGTCCTGACTCAAAGGCTCGTCGATGGAGATTTCCAGTCTCAGACCGCTGTTTTTCCTCAGATACATAAGTATCTCGTTTTCTATGCACCTCGAGGCATAGGTGGCCAGCTTGGCATTTTTGTCCTTTCTGTATGTGGATACCGCCTTTATGAGGCCTATCGTGCCGATGGACACCAGATCCTCTATGCCGATGCCTGTATTTTCAAACTTTTTGGCTATGTAGACCACAAGGCGCAGATTGTGCTCTATGAGCAGCCGCTTTATGTCGCCCTGACTGCCGTCGTACACCTCCAGATATCTCCTCTCCTCCTCTGCCGAAAGAGGGGGAGGCAGACTCTCGCTGCCGCCTATGTAATAACTGACGCTTCTTCCCCTGAAAAGGCGTTTTAAAATACCGATAAGTTTTTTAAAAAACCTCATGCTTCACCTCCTATTATCGCCTTGCACCCCTGGACCCCCTCGATGGGCGAGGCTGCCGCCGCCACCATGCAGTCCTTTCTCTCATTTCCGTTTATCTCGAGCCTTTCGGGCTCCAAAGCGTATATCATAAAGGGCTGCCCAGCCGTCTCTACCCTTATGGGATATATCCTCTTATCTCCCATGTTTTCGGGAAAGACCTCCTTTAAAATATCGGGGGAAACCAAAATGACGGCCTTTTTGGTGACCGGTTCAAAAACCCTGTTTCCCGTATCTACCATGGCGGAAAAAGACAGCTCTTTTCCGAAAATACCCAGCTTTACGGGGACGATCATGTTCTTTTTCACAAATCCCCCCTTTCCCATGGCGAGGGCCGCCGCCGCGTAAGAGGCGGCAAAGGCCAGTGCCAGCTCGAAAAATCCCACTTCGATATACACGCTGCCCCCCTGCACCTCTACCCCGAAGCCCATAAAGGACAGCGCATACATCATACCTGCCGTAAAGAGGGTGGCGAGGAAAAACACTCCGCAAAGCCTTATGTACCTTCCCCTCTGCCCTTTAAAGGCGACGGCTACTATCGCGGCGCACATAACTGCCTTGCAAAGAAGGCCCGCGGCCGCTCCGAAAGGTGCAAAAAAGGAGCCCACCGAGAACAGGCCTGACAAAAGCGAAGCCGAAATATGCCTTATTTTTCCGAGATAGCTGCCCGTCAGAAAGGCGGTCAGAGAGAGCAGCACAAAGGCCGTCATGGCGCCTACGGCGAACAGCACATCGATATAAATGACTTTCAACCGCTTTCACCTCTTTGCTGTTTTCAATTAAATTATACCTCTTTGATGTTGCAAATTTTGTTATAATTTGATATACTTATTATAAAACAATATTTTGGGAGGTAAATATGGAAAACAAAGTGCTCTCCGCGTCGTCCGACGCAGAGATACGCAGAAATGTGCTGTCAATGATCGTGCCCGTCACGATAGAGGGCATACTTCAGATGATCTCCAGCACGGTCATCATGGCTATGCTCGGCAGGATAGATGTCCTGGCCGTAAACGCCGTGGGCGTGGGCACCAGAATAACCCAGCTCCTATGGTCCTTTGTAAAAGGTATGGGAATAGGCATCACGGTATGTGTCGCCCGAGATGTGGGCGCCAAGCAGGAGAAGAACCTCAAGCTGACCTCGATACTCGGCGTGTTCTCCCTCATTCTCATAGTGGCATTTTTCTCGTCCCTTATAGTGGCTTTCGCTCCCCCCATCGTCAGATTTTTCGGCGGCAGTGAGGAGACTATGGCCAATTCCATAATTTACATGCGCATAATTGCCGTCGGCCTCCCCTTCTGGTCGGTCATGCTTTCGACCGCCAGTATTCTCCAGGGCTTCGGCAACGCCAAGACTCCCATGAAGGTGTCGGTGGTATACAACATAGTCAACATCGTTTTGGGCTATGTCCTCATGTTCGGCCCTCTCGGCATACCCAAGTTCGGCATAGTGGGCGCCGCCCTCGCCACAGTCATATCCCAGGTTGCCATGTGCTTTGTCTGCGTGGTAATACTTATAAAAAAGAAAATTATAACCGATATGTTCAAAGAGCTTAAGGCCAACTTAGCCAACACAAAGGCTCAGCTTGTGCACCTTTATCAGATAGGCATTCCGTCGGCCTTTGAAAACATGGTCTGGCAGCTGGGCTCTATCGCCATGATGAAGCCGATTATCCAGTACGGCGACTATTCCTACGCCGCCCATCAGCTTGCCATGCAGGCCGAAAGCATATCCTATATGCCCACCATGGGCTTCGGTATCGCCACAACCTCTTTTGTCGGCCGTTCCTTCGGCGCGGGCGACATGGAGACCGGCAGAAAATATTACAAAAAAATATTCAAATACATGGGCACCATATCGGCCATGACAATGACGATAATGATACTCTTCCGCCGTCAGCTCATGGGCATACTGACCCCCTCGGAAGACATCATCGCCCTCGGCTCGATCTACCTCATCATAACCTCCTGCACCCTCATTCCCCAGAATCTCCACGGCATATTCTGCGGCGCCATGAGAGGCGCAGGACATACAAAGCCCCCGATGTATATTGCAGCCGCCTGCCTTTGGGGCGTCAGAGTTTCCCTGTCCTACATATTCGCATATCTTGTTCCCAATACCACAATCGTATGGATATGGATCGCCATGAGCATAGACATTCTGTGCCGCTTCGCCCTTTCGTCCACCATTATAAGAAAACTGGACATTTTCAAAAAACGAGTAACAGAGTAAAAAAGAGCCTTAAGGCTCTTTTTTATCGGGAGGAATTATGTTTGAACTTATAGACCTTGAAAAATTCCAAAGGCGGGAGCATTTTGAGCATTTTACAAAATCCGTTCCCTGCACATACAGCATGTGCGTAAAACTCGACATAACCGAGATCAAAAACAGAGGGCAAAAGCTCTACCCCGCCATGCTCTATTTCATAACTTCGGCGGTAAACAGGCACAGGGCTTTCAGAATGTCCTTTGACGGCGAGGGAAGGCTGGGTGTTTTCGACTCCATGCTGCCCTGCTACACTGTGTTTCACAAGGACACCGAGACCTTTTCCAACATATGGACAGAGTACAGCGAGGATTACGATGTGTTTCTCAAAAACTATAACGAGGACATATCCCTCTACGGCGGCTGTCATGATATGGACGCCAAGCCGAATGTACCCGAAAACAATTTTCCCGTTTCAATGATTCCGTGGTCGTCCTTTGACGGCTTCAACCTCAATCTTCAAAGGGGCTACGGCTATCTTATCCCCATCTTCACCATGGGCAGATATTATGAGGAAAAGGGCAGATATCTCATGCCCCTCTCGGTGCAGGTGCACCACGCCGTGTGCGACGGCTTTCACCTGTGCCGCTTTTTAGACGACCTTCAGCGCCTTATAAACGGCGAATGATATTCAGCGAAACGGCAACACACCGCGCACCCGTAGGAAACGACTGAAATTTTGTATTTTGTCCGTTTTCATTGTGAACGGCACGGGTTTTGTTTCCTCCTTGTAGGGAACGACCGTGTGTCGTTCCGCAAAATGAAGTTTTGGTAGTATCAATAAGAGAGTGCAATACGAAGCACCCGCGGAACTCCCTCCTGCTTTTTGAGAAAAAGTAAGCAAAACGCGAGAAGAGAATTAAATTTCAAGTGTCGCGCCCCCCTACCGACGCGAATTGTCAGATGCAGCTCGGTGGATACGGAGTTTTTTACGGGGGGACGATGGATGGGGGCGGAACGGCATATTAGCCGTTCCCTACACAATAAATTTCCAGTCTGCGCTAAAAAACCGTCCGAAATATCGGACGGTTTTTTTATTTTGCGGAGCTGTGTTTTATTTTTCGGCACACCCATCGGCACGGGAAAATCGCCAGACCCGACAGCACATACCATATGACGGCGGTCAGCAAAAGTGCGAGAAATTCGCTGTCGGTAATCTGCATGACCATGGATTTGATGAATACAAAGGTGGCTATTATCGACAGGCAGGCGTAGACGCCTGTGGGGCTGTATTTTTTGTTTTTGCTCAATATACTTTTGACGAGATAAAAAAGGAAAATATTGAATATAATAATCGCCATAAAAATTGCCGCAGTTTTCATGCTTTAACCTGCCTTTCTGTTTATTTCAAATACAGAGCCTATTTTTTGAGTGTTTCCGCCGTGGATTTTATCATGTCCGCGCCCGATTTCACCGCCTGCGTTATGGCCTTTTCGTCGATGCTGAACTTGAGAACTATCGCGTCGGGAGTGTCGGGGCAGAGGGCTTCCTCGGTTATCCTGCCGTAATAGGCGTAGTTTGCAAAGAGCCACACTATGTTTTCGCTCTGTCTCACGGCGCTGGCAGTAACTATGGGGCCGTCGGTATATTTTCCTGTCTTTTCCAGCTCATCGGTGCGGCGTTTCACCTCGTTTGTCGCCGCAAAAAGCTGATTTAAGGAGTATTTGACCGTTCTGAACTCGAGCTTTTCTGCCTGACATATCTCATAATACTCGGCCTCGATGGCCTCGCTTCTCTCGGTGAGGTTTATGACGAGATTACCCGTCTCCTGATTCAAATGGGCGCCGCCGTAATTGTCGGGGTATGCGCCTTTTTCCGTGAAGTATATCACAAGCCTTGTGTTGTACTCGTCGGCCTTTAAATTGTTTTCAAGCCTTTCCTCTTCGCTTATAGCCAAAGACGGCACCAAAATAATTGCAAACATCGACAGACAAAGCAGTATGGATATAAGCTTTTTCATATTCCCTCTCCTTTCGTTTTCAATATAGTCGTTATTTACTGTTTATCTGTTTTTAATTTACCATATTTTATATATTTTGTCAATTTATTTCGGCTATTTTATGAACGGCACAGCCGTAAAAAAGACTTCCCGAGGGAAGTCTTTTTTATTCTCCGGCCTCCTTGGCCTTTTCCACATAGTCGTAGAGGCTCTCTCCGTCCTCCTCGCAGCATCTTTTTTCAACCTTCTGCATGGGGCGGAAAATTATTCCGTGGGCTGTCACCACCGTGGCGTTTATCTTCCAGTTTTCGTCGGTCTTGTCGATGTGCCATTCGCCGCCCATGAGCCTTATCACCGTCTCCCCCACATAGGAGCCGATGAGGAATTTGTCGTTATCGGTCAGGTGATTGCGCCTCTCCCTCAAAAAGCTGTCGGTGTCCTTTAAAGAAGCCATGGAATAGTCGGCTCTGTAACCAAAGGAGTGCAGCAGCTTTCGCATATGGTCGGAGGCGGTGAAAATCTCGTCCTTGAGAGTGTATTTCGGTTTTTTGCTGAAAAGTCCCATATTATCTCTCCTTTCGGCCCGCCTTATACTATGACAAATATATTTTACTATATGACAATCCCCTCTGTCAACATACCCTGCCGGCTCCCCAACTTTTTTACAATAATTTATATTAAAACATATTGACGGTTTTAGAAAATAGTGTTAGAATTGAGTTAGTTAGCTATAACTAATTATTATTTGAGAGGTATGTCATGCTTCTGCTAAACAAAACTTTAATCCGCATGTCAAAGGGTCTATGGGGACGGATACTTTTGATAGTGGCTCTCAAGCTTTTTTCCTTGGTCCTCACCGCCCGTTTTGCTCAGGTGATATCCGGCTTTTTGGGGAGCGCCGCCTCTGCGTCTTTGGATTCAGACAAAGCCTCCGCCGCCGTTCTGACAGCCTTGGCAGCCGCCGTCACCATGCTTTTGACAGAGCTGCTAATAGGCGAGGCAGAATACCGCTGCACCGCCAAAGCCAGAAAATCTCTCAGAGGAGATATTTTTTCCAAAGCTCTGGAGCTGGATGTGGGCAATATTGAAAAGATCGGCCCCGTTTCGGCAATAACCGCCAGCGTAGACGCAGTAGAAGCCATGCAGATATATTACAGCAAATATCTCCCCGGTCTCATATACTGCCTGATAGCTCCCATATACCTATACTTCAGACTTCGTCCTCTGTCGCCTTCTGTGGCGCTGGTTCTGTTTGCCGTTTCCATAGTGCTGATGCCTCTCAACAACATATTCCGCAGCCGTATAGAAAAGCTGAAAGCCGACTACTGGACATCTCTGGAAGATCTTACGGGATATTATCTCGAAAGCATCCGAGGTCTTACCGAGCTTAAACTTTTCCGGCAGGACGACGCCAGAGCCTCTGTTCTGCGTTCCAAGGCATTTGATTTCAACAAAAAGATAATGCAGGTGATGAAGGTCAACTTCCGTTCCTTTTTTCTCACCGACGGTCTTATATATTCGGCGGTATTTATATCTGCCGTCATGTCCTACCGACAGCTTGCATTGCACCGCATCGATTTTTCCTCATCTCTCATGATACTGCTCATGAGCTCCGGTTTTTTCGCTTCGGTCAGATCTCTTATGAACGCCACTCACTCGGCTCTTGCAGGGGTGGCTGCCGCCGACAAAGTGGAAAAGCTGCTGTCTATCGACACCTCCCGCCCCTATTATCCAAATATGCCCCTCTGTGCCGACAGCTTTGACGGCATAAGGATAGACAATGTATCCTATTGCTACCCCGGCAGAAATCCCGCCGTCTGCCGCCTGTCTATGGATATTCCCAAAGACAAGGTCACAGCCATAGTGGGTCTTTCCGGCTGCGGCAAAAGTACTGCTGCCGGTCTTTTGATGAAATTTTTCGACCCTCTCGAAGGACACATATATTTTGAAGGCAGAGACTATCTGTCTCTCACGCCCCGGCAGCTCCGCAAAAACATAATTATGGTCCCTCAGACTGTCAGCATATTTACCGGTACTGTCGAGGAAAATCTGCGCATCGCCGCTCCCGACGCCTCCGAAGCCCAGCTTTTGAAGGTTTTGGAACAGGTCAGGCTTAAAGAATGGCTCGACCTTCAGCCCATGGGACTTAAATCTCCCGTGGGAGATTTCGGCAGTAGGCTTTCGGGCGGTCAGAGACAGAAAATCGGCATAGCAAGGGCGCTTTTATCCAACGCCCCCTACATAATTTTTGACGAAGCTACCTCCAGCGTCGACATAGACAGCGAGCAGGAGATATGGAGCTGTATATCAGAGCTGTCCCGCACGAGAACGCTCATCATAATATCTCACAGGCTGTCTACAATAAAGGACGCCGACTGCATATATGTTCTGAAAAACGGCTCGGTGTCCGAAAGTGGAACTCACAGCCATCTGATGTCGGAAAACGGTCTTTACAAACAGCTTACAGACCAGCAGTCGGCCCTCGAAAGGCACGGAGAGGAGGTATTTGCAAATGTCCGATAAATTTCGATATTCAATACCTGTTATGACAAAAAGGCTGCTTGCAATAGCGGCACCTGTCAAAAAACAGCTTGTCGTATCGACTCTTGCCAGCATTGTGGGTAATCTCTCACAGATGAGCATCATGGCTTTCGGCGCTCTCCTTCTTTTGTCTGCCGCCGGCTATGACACATATTTTTCCCCTGCTTTTTCCATTGCAGCGGCGGCTGTAAGCGCCATTTTAATAGTAGTCTGCCGTTATATCGAAGGCTATGTCTCTCACGCAGGTGCATACAGTCTTCTGGCTCACATGAGAATTTCTTTTTTCGATGTAATACGCCGCCTTGCCCCTGCCCGTCTTGTCGACAGGGAAAAAGGTGATATTATGAATATCGCCGTATCCGACATCGAAACGGTGGAGTTTTTCTTTGCCCACACCATAGGCCCGATTTTTACCGTTGTAATTCTTCCCACCGCAACCCTTGCTCTCGCCTTTGCCGTAAACCCCATATTTGCCGCCGTTTTGCTGCCCATATATGTAACGGTCAGCATCATTTTTCCTCTTTTTGCCGTAAAAGCCGGCAGAAAGACAGGATACAACTACCGTGTGCAGCTGGGCAGGCTTAAATCCCAGGTGCTGGAGAGCATCTACGGCTTACGGGACATACAGATATTCGGCTGCGGACAGGAAAAGCTCAAGCAGGTACAGGACACCAATATTCAGGTAAACCGCGCGGCTCACGGGCTGACCTTGCACAGGCAGACCGTTTCCTGTGCCCCTGCCTTTTTGGTATATCTTGCAAGAATCGCCATAATTGCTGTCGCCTCCTATCTTGCCTCAAAGGGCACAGTCAACCCTGTCGGCACGGTGGTCATTTCCTTTGTTGCCACAGCCTCCTTCTCTTCCACTCAGTCTCTGACCATGGTGGTGTCCAGCCTTTTGGAGACTTATGCTGCTGCCGAGCGTCTCTTTGCCCTCGAGGACACAGCTCCCGAATTTATCCCTGCTGACCACCCTGAAAAAATCGGCAAAATCGAAAGTATTGTATTTGATAATGTATCTTTCAATTACGGCGGAAGACCCAAGGAAATACTTTCCGACTTCAGCCTTTCTATAAAGAAAGGCGACAAGCTGGGAATAGTAGGCGAAAGCGGTATAGGAAAATCTACCGTTTTAAGGCTTTTAATGGGTTTTTGGAAGACGACAAAGGGTAAGATCCTTATAAACGGCATACCGATAGATAAGGTTTCCTTTGATGAGCTCTATTCGAGAATAGCGGTATTCCAGCAGGATACCTTTATCTTCAGCGGCACTATTGCTCAAAACATAGCCCTCGGACGACCAAACGCCTCTCCCAAAGAAATTGAGCTGGCAGCCCGCAGAGCCGGCATAGATAAATTTATAGCCAGCCTTCCCCAGGGATATTCCACCCAAATGGGAGAGATGGGCAGCAGACTTTCGGGAGGAGAAAAGCAGCGAATCGGCATAGCTCGCGTTCTGCTTTCCGACCCCGATGTAATAGTCATGGACGAACCCACCGGCAGTCTCGATATTCTTCACGAAAAGGCCCTTTTAAAGACTCTGCGGGAAGAGTTTCATGACAAAACAATCATAATAGTTTCTCACAGACCGTCCACCCTTACAGACTGCACCTCGGTAATACGCATCAAAGACGGAAAAATCTGTACCGGCGAATTATGCGGCAAACATTGATATTCAGAATGAAAGGTTTTAAAATTACAGCATTGGAGATCTCGGAGAAGTTGCCATTCAGTGGCAATTTTTCCCGGTATCCTATAAATATACTGTTTTGCCTGGAAGGGAAAGTGGCTTTGAGTCTCTCTTCAAAGGCGCCGCTCCCCGTTTCCTGCCGGGAAATATATATTTTTTCCGGTCAGAGCATAACTTTAAGCTGCGAGACAATGACAAAGCTTTTTCTCGTTTCCATAGACCCTCACAGGCTGTCTCAGAACTATGTGCCTCCTACTCTGCAAAGGCTGTGCAGCATGCTCGGTCTTCACGGATATATGCTGCTGGCTCCCTGTCCGTGGATTATGTCTTTTTTCGATATGCTGTACGCTTTACCCGGCGATATGGAGAACTTTTTGGCTATCAAATCCCTTGAGATTTGCTACCTTGCAGGAGACAACACCATAAAATCAGCCTCCGACCCCAATCCTGCACCTTCTGATTGTCAAATTATCTCTATATGCAGCTATATTCAGGATAATTTAGGCGAAAAGTTGAGCATTTCCAAAATAAGCAAGCTTTTCTGCATGTCACAGACCAAGCTCAAATGCGATTTCAAAAACAGCCAAGGCGTATCTATTCACAAATGGATAAAATCCAGACGAATGGAGCATGCGGCGTTTCTCCTCGCCTCATCGGATAAATCTGTCCTGGACATCTCTCAGGCTGTTGGATACAACAGCATCAGTCAGTTCAACTGCTCTTTTAAGCAGATGTACTCCATGACTCCAACCCTATATCGAAAATTGTCGAAAAACATATGATTTATGTCCGAAACCGAAAGACTTATATTTGTTTCTAAACTATAATATATAGCGATTCTTAGTAGGAGGCTTTTATGAAACAGCATCGATTTTGGGCCTGGGGCGCTGTAATCTGCATGATTATGGTAATGGTAACAGGCTATAAGCGCAAATAATCAGGAGGAAATCACAATGGGAATGCACACAAAGCTCGCCTGCTTTATAGGCGGAGCTCTTGCCGGCTCGGTAGGTCTCAAGCTTTTGTCCAGTAAGGACGCAAAAAAGGTATATGTACACGCCGCTGCCGCAGGACTTAGAATGAAAGATTCCGTAATGGAAACCGTAACAACAGTACAGGAAAATGCGGCCGATATCCTGGCTTCTGCCAAAGACCTCAACGAGGCAAGACTGGCAAAAGAGCAGATAGTCATATCGGACGATTCCGAAAAGACAGAAGCTTAGTCAACAAAGAGCCGCTTGCGGCTCTTTTTTAACGGGAGAATACATAAATGAAAGCATTTATACTTCACGAAAGCCAGGGGCGAATACGCTTTAAGCTCAACATGCCCCGCATGACTATCGCCCAGGCAGATATAATAGAGGAATGGTTCAAAAGACAGCGCCACATACAGTCTGTCACCGTTCACGAGAGAACCTGCTGCGTTATACTTAAATACAGCTGCAGCAGAACAGACATAACTCAGCTTATCGCAGGGTTCGACCTGGCTGAGGCGGAAAATTTAATAACCGTATCGGGCAGCAGCCGAGCTTTGAGACGCAGTTTTGAAGAAAAGCTCATTATAAAATGTGTCAAAAAGATACTGTGGGATATGTTTATGCCCTATGGTCTCAGAGCCTTTAGAATAGCCGTAAAATCTTTGGGATATATTTTCAGGGCTGCCCGCTGCCTTTGCCGCCGACAGTTCAAAGTAGATATCCTCGACGGAACATCCATAGGCCTTTCCATTTTCCGCAGAGATTTCTCTACCGCCGGCGCCGTAATGTTCCTTTTGGAGATTTCCGAGCTGCTGGAAGAGTGGACAAGAAGAAAAGCCATGTCCGATCTGGCCAACAGCATGTCTCTCAATGTCAGCAAGGTATGGCTCAAAACCGACGGCGGCGAGGTACTTACGCCCATATCCGAAATAGCACCAAAAGACCTTATCGTCCTCAGATCCGGAGGCATCGTTCCTCTGGACGGCATTGTACACCGAGGAGAAATGACGGTAAATCAGGCCTCCCTTACAGGGGAGCATGTGCCCGTTGTAAAACGCGAGGGAGGCGCTCTCTATGCAGGAACGGTCATAGAAGAGGGCGAATGTGTAATGTCTGTCACCAGCTGCGCAGGCAATAGCCGCTATGACAGAATAGTCAAAATGATAGAGGAATCGGAGCAGCTCAAATCGTCTACCGAGAGCAAGGCTTTGGAACTTGCCGACAAGCTTGTACCCTACACCTTTGTGGTAAGCTTTTTGGGATTCTTACTCACCGGAAATATCACAAAGGCCGTTGCCGTGCTCATGATAGATTTTTCCTGCGCTCTGAAGCTGGCCATGCCCCTTTCGGTTCTCTCTGCCATGAGAGACGCCGGACGAAACCATATCACCGTAAAAGGCGGAAAATTTCTCGAAAAGGTGGCTGCTGCCGACACGGTAGTGTTTGACAAAACCGGCACTCTCACTCATGCCTGTCCCAAAGTGGCAAAGGTTGTAGCCCTCTCGGGACGAGACGAAACCGAAATGCTGCGTCTTGCCGCCTGTCTCGAAGAGCATTTCCCCCATTCCATAGCCAACGCCGTAGTAGCAAAGGCAAAGGAAGAGGGAATAACCCACGATGAATTCCACTCCAAGGTGGAATATCAGGTGGCCCACGGCATCAGAAGCTCGGTAGACGGAAAAACCGTTTTAATAGGCAGCGCCCACTTTGTATTTGAAGATGAGCAGTGCACCATTTCCCCCTATGACAAGGATACCGTAGAAAATCTTCCTCCGGAGTACTCTCATCTCTATCTTGCTGTCGACGGACAGCTGGCTGCCGTCATATGTATATTCGATCCTCTCAGACAGGAGGCAGCCGAGGTTTTATCGGCCCTAAGACCCTTCGGCATAACCAAAACCGTCATGCTTACCGGCGACAACTACCGAACTGCAAAGGTGATAGCCGAAAATGTAGGTGTAGACTGTTTCCAGGCCGAGGTTTTGCCCTCTGACAAGGCAGAATATGTGGCTCGCCTTAAAAACAAGGGCCACACCGTAATTATGGTGGGCGACGGTATAAACGATTCCCCCGCCCTTTCCAGAGCCGATGTAGGCATCGCCATAGACGACGGCGCTGCCATAGCAAGAGAGGTGGCAGACATAACCATAACTGCCGAAACCCTTTGGGAGCTTGTATGTCTCAAGGAGATTTCTCTGAAACTTTCAAAGAGAATAGCTTTCAACTACCGTTTTATAATTGGTTTCAACGGCTGTCTTATCGCAGGCGGTCTTTTGGGTCTTATTTCTCCAGCTTCATCCGCTCTGCTCCACAATCTTTCCACCATGGGAATCAGCCTGAAAAGCATATCTCCCATGAAATTGGAAACTTCTGCCCATATCGAAAAGAGAGACAAATAAAAAGAACGGCTGAGCCGTTCTTTTTTTATAACTATCTGTGGAGCTTTTGGAAGTGGGAAAGGTCGCCGTATTTCTCCTGTATCTTTTCCCACTCCTCCTTGTCGTAGAAGGAGCATGTGCCCTGACCGAAGCGCTTGGCAACCTCAAGCATAAAGCGGGCGGCCTCCTCGCAGTCGGTGAAATGGCTGGCTCCTGTGGCGCAGCCTGCCACCATGGTCTGAGCCGTTATAGCCACGCCTACAACGGGGGCGTCGGTGGCTGTCGCCGGCTGAAGTATGCTGTTGAGGTGATAGAGGTCGTTGCCGTAAGGTGTGATGTCCTGAATTGTCAGGGCAAAGACCTTGGGCAGCTCGCCTGTGGTCTGCTGCATGATGTCGAGAAGATCCTCGCTGGTGCGGAGGATATATCCCTGCTTGACTGTGGGGGATATGGCAAAGCCGCGGCTGTTTATAATGCGGTTGCCCTTTGTGGTGTCGACAGAGAGAATGGCGTCGAGCTCGGGTGTGACCTCCTCGGCATTGACCTGAGCCATCTCAACGGGAGAGCCCATGAAAGGCACGGGGTAGTGGGGCGATGTGGGGGCGTCGGGGCAGATGTGTGTCGAGATAAATACATCGCCCTTCAAAAAGTCGCCCTTGTTCTGCATGTCGAGAAGCTTTGCCGCAAGGGTGAGAGCGCACAGAGCGCCGTCGCCGTCGGACACAAAGCCTGTCATCTCAGGTCTTGCTCCTATGCCGCCCAGTCTGCCCAAAAGGCCTATTGTGGGGGCGTTTCCACCCGACTTCTTGCCCTCGGAGCCCTTTATCCATATCTTGATCATATCGGTCACGCCTTTGGGGCCCTTTAACGGTTTGACCTCGATTTCGGTATCAGGTCTGATGCTGAGAAGAAAATCCTTCACTTTCTGGCCGTTTACACGGCTGTCGTCCAAGAGGTCGAAAACCTCTATGATCTGTTTGATAAGCATAATAGCCTCCTTGTATTATTTTGCAAATATATTACTAATTGTAATTACTCTGTCACCTGTTCGGTCTCTGTCTCTGCGGAAACTTCCTCGGTTTCGGGGTTTTCGGTCGCGTCTGTCACGGCGTCATCGTTGATTTCTGCGCTGTCTTCCTCTTCGCGCTCGGCTCTCGTTATGGAGATGACCCTGTCGTCCTCGGCAAGACGCATTATGCGGACGCCCTGAGAAGCTCTGCCGCACACCCTTATGGTGTCGACCCCTGTGCGTATCATTATGCCGCCCTCGGCGATGACGAGAAGGTCTTCCTCGCCTGTGACGCACATGATACCGGTCAGCTTGCCTGTCTTGTCGGTGAGGGTGTGACCTGTCATACCCGAAGAACCTCTGTGATGCTCGGTGTATTCATCGGCGAGTGTCACCTTGCCGTAGCCCTTTTCGGTTACGGTCAGAAGATAGGGGCCGTCACGGTCGCAGGCCACATCGACCACATAGTCGTCGTCCATGAGCTTTATGCCCCTTACGCCGTAGGCCTCGCGTCCCATGGGTCTGACCTCTTTTTCGTCAAAGCGGATGACCCTGCCGTTTCTCGTACCTATCATTATCTTGTCGGAGCCGCCTGTGAGCCTTACGCCGATGACCTCGTCATCTTCGTCTATACCTATGCATCTTATGCCGCCCTTGCGGTTTGTCACAAGGTTTTCAAGAGCTATGCGCTTTACAACGCCCTTTCTGGTGGCGAAGAACACATAGGTGTCGGGGGCGAAATCGGGCACGGCTATCATGGCGGTGACAGTCTCGTCGCCCTCGAGCTGCAGCAGATTTACAAGGTTTCTGCCCTTGGAGTTTCTCGAGCTTTCGGGCACATGGTAGCCCTTGAGCTTATACATTCTGCCGTAATTTGTAAAGAAGAGCAGGTAGTCGTGGGACGAGGCGGTAAACACCGTCTTTGCCACATCTTCCTCCCTTGTGGTCATGGCGGAAATACCTCTTCCGCCGCGGCGCTGAGCCCTGTAAACATCGGCGGGCTGACGCTTGATGTATCCGAAGCGGGTCAGTGTGTAGACGCACTGCTCCTCCTCGATGAGGTCTTCTATATCTATATCGTTTTCGTCAAAGGAAATCTCGGTTCTTCTGTCGTCGCCGAATTTGTCCTTTATCTCGTTCATCTCGGTCTTGATTATGGCGTAGACCTTGGCGGGATCGGCCAAAATCGCCGTGTATTCCTCGATCTTTTCCATGAGCATCTTGAGCTCGCTCTCTATCTTCTCAACCTCGAGACCCTGAAGTCTTCCGAGACGCATGTCGAGAATTGCGGCAGCCTGAATTTCCGACAGGCTGAAGCGCTCCATAAGGCGCTCCTTGGCGTCGTCGTAGCTGGTGCGGATTATTCTGATAACCTCGTCGATATTCTCGCAGGCGATTTTAAGACCTTCCAAAATATGTGCACGCTCTCTTGCCTTTCTGAGGTTGTACTCGGTGCGCCTTGTGACTACGCTGAACTGATGACCCACATAATGGTCGAGCATGCTTCTGAGTCCCATTATCTTGGGCTGACCGTCGGCGAGAGCCAGCATATTTACCGAAAATGTCTCCTGAAGGGAGGTGTACTGATAGAGCTGATTGAGGACTACCTGGGGGTTTACATCTCTTCTCAGCTCGATGACGACTCTCATGCCCTCGCGGTCGCTCTCGTCACGGAGAGCCGTAATGCCGTCGACCCTTCTGTCTCTGTGAAGGTCGGAAATGCTCTCAACAAGGCGAGCCTTGTTGACCATGTAGGGTATCTCGGTGACGATTATGCGGAATCTTCCGGGGGCGTGCTCCTCTATCTCGCACCTTGCCCTGACAACTATCTTGCCCTTGCCTGTGTGGTAGGCGCTCCTTATGCCGCTCTTGCCCATGATTATGCCACCCAGGGGGAAATCGGGGCCTTTTACTATCTGGCACAGGTCGTCTGTGGTGGCTTCGGGGTGGTCTATTATGTAGCAGGCGGCGTCGACAACCTCACGGAGATTGTGGGGAGGTATGTTTGTCGCCATACCGACGGCGATACCCACAGAGCCGTTTACCAATAGATTTGGGAAACGGGAGGGCAGCACCGAGGGCTCCTGTCTCTTGTCGTCGTAGTTTGGGTCGAAATCCACCGTCTCTTTTTCTATATCTGTCAGCATCTCGTTGGCAAGCTTTGACATTCTCGCCTCTGTATAACGGTAGGCGGCAGGGGGGTCTCCGTCAATGGAGCCGAAGTTTCCGTGGCCGTCCACCAGCATATAGCGGGTGGACCATTTCTGGGCCATATTCACCAGGGCTCCGTAAATAGAGCTGTCTCCGTGGGGATGATATTTACCCATGGTATCGCCGACGATACGGGCGCATTTCCTGTGAGGCTTATCCGGTCCATTGTTCAGCTCAATCATGGCATATAAAATTCTGCGCTGAACCGGTTTCAATCCATCTCTTACATCTGGCAATGCTCTTGAAGCAATTACACTCATGGCATAGTCTATGTAGGATTTTTCCATGGTTTTTTTCAAGTCTATGTCATGGACTTTATCAAAGATATTCGGTTCCATCTATTTTCCTCAACTTTCCTTAAATATCTAGAGTACCATATTTGGCATTTGCCTCAATAAACTCTCTTCTTGGCTCTACCTGATCGCCCATCAGAGTCGTAAAGGTTAAG
>CAJKFC010000027.1 GCA_905199135.1 uncultured Eubacteriales bacterium | reverse complement strand
ACCGGGGCGGCTGCCCCGGCAGGAACTTTTCTCTTATTATAGCACCAATCTTGTGTAATCACAATTTATTCTTGTAGCCTGCCGCTGATACCGTCTGGATTGGTTTTTCCTTTCTTTTTGTTCCCTTTAATTAGCCATGAACTGCTTGCGTCCCATGGTGCGCAGCTTGTCCTCGGGCTGAAGGCTTTCCCACTCGGCGTAATCGGCAAATGTTTCTCCCTGTTTCGGGCCGTCGGCTACGCACATTCGTGTTATCGAGATGTCCTGAGTCAGCACCGGGTCAAGAGAACGGCCAAAGGTTATCTGTACCGGCCCTCTGACCTGTCCTGCGTTGGGTCCTGTGGAAAGTACCGCTCCGAAGGTTCTCACATCGTAGAAATTGCGGCAGCACCACTGTCTGGCGGCATATACCTTTTGAGTGGTTTTGGCGCAGTTTTCCGTATCTGCCGCCGTCTCCTCATGGGCTTTGGCGATAAATTTATTTATTGTGGTGCCCTGCTGCATGATTATCTCCATGCCGTCCTGTCCGCCGAAAGCCGTCTGTATGTAATTTCTTATGCGGCGCTTTACCGAGACATCGGTTATGTATCCCTGCATGGTCTGCGGGTCTATTCTCGGAGAATTTCCCATGTCGGGATCTCCGTTGGGATTGCCGTTTATACACTGGACAAAGAACATGAACTCATAGCGATTTTTAATAGACATAACTTTTCCTCCTGTCAGTTGTTTTCCGAATTATTTTTTCCGTACATGGCGGCTCTCTGCTGATAATATCCGAGGGTAAACTCGGCCTGCTGGGCAAGGCTCAGTGTAACGGGTATGCTCCTGCCTATTTTTGAGGCTATCTCCGACAGGAGATTTTCGTAATATATCACGGCTCCCCTGTTTTCCAGCTTTGCCAGATGGTGCTGTGAAAGGCTGCTCAGCCTGCCGAAAACCATTGCCGGAGAGGTGAGCGCCGCGGTGTAATATCTCTGAATCACGCCGGCTCCCACATTTCCCATGGCTCTCGCCTGTATGGCGGCGTATACCGCCATCATTCTGCCGCACTGATAGGCCGTTTCCTTTCTCTCGCTGTTGCAGCTGCACTCCATTTCCTCTCCTCCTCTTTTTTCAAACCTGTATTTTCTCATTAGCCACGCCTTTAAAATCTGACATGCCGCTCCGTCGGGCACGGGCTCTCTTCCGCTGCCCTCATCGCTCCCAATCATTTGCGACCTTATATACTGGAGAGCTTTTGCGGCGGCTCCGTCGGGCAGAGGCCCTCCGTTTATAACAGACAGTATAAGTTGGGGCTCTATGCCCGAGAGTTCTTTTTTCATTCTGTCGCTTACGCTCTCACCGCCCTTTTGAGGTTTCAGCAGCCTGTAATTGAGTCTTCCCAAGGTCGGCAGCCTCAACATTCCCTTTCCGTAAGGCTCTGTAAGCGACAGGTCGCTCCACCACAGATTCATATTTTCCCTCAGTTCGCGGTAGCTGCCCTGCTGCCACGCCCTTATCATCACTCTGCCGCCGGCTCCCGAAACGGCCATTATATAATAGGTGTTGTCCTCACCGAGGTCGACCCTCTCTCCCGTGCGGTAGCTCTCTATCAGCCTGTCTGCCCGGGCGTCGGCTATATTTTCCGATATTTCGGTATCTTCTGTTTCTTCGCCGTCATCAAAGGCGCTCTCGCCGAATATTTCCCCGAAAATATCCTCCTGACCCTCGTCAAGGGGCTTCTTATACCAGTGTATCCATTTTGCCCCTGCCAAAACGGGAGCTTTGCCTATAAGACAGGTCAGCGCTCCGTTTACCGCCGCCATAGCGTCGGCTCCGATGCAGGCATTTTTGGCCTGTTTCAGCCCGTAAGAGCAGAAGGCATCCTTGTCGAAGCACACCAGGGCGTCTCCGCTCGAGTGTCCGCCGACAGACCTGAGACCGGAAATCTTGTCGACCGTCTCCAAAGGCACCCTCAGTTCTCCCGTCACCAGGCATCTTTTAAGCCCCTTTATGTCTTTTTCTCCCTCATCTGCCTTTCTGAACTCTCTCCACCATTCTTTTGCGACGCTCTCTAAGGGAACTCCGTCGACCTTGAATCCTATTATGTCGGACATCTTGATCTTCGCCCCGTCCAGAGCCTCATTTATCTCTCTCACGCGCTCGGCGTTTTCCAGAGTTTCTCTCAGCACTCCCATGTGGGGTACGCTTTTTTCGGCGTCTTTCAGAGCTGTGAGAAAAAACTCCCGCTTCAGAGGTTTTTCTTCGCTTAAAGTTATCAGCCTTTTTTCGACAGGCACATTGCACTTTGTCGGTCCCTGCGCCGCCGATCCCATGTCGGGGCAGTATGTCTCGCTTTGAGAAGGAGGATCTATTCCGAGAAACTCCCCTGCCATGCTTATGCACACATAGGCTTTAAGCCTTTTCTTTTTAAATCCCGGCTCTGCCGCCAGGTCATTTCGGACGGCGTAATCATAAAGTTCTTTCAGCATTTAGATATCCTCCGGCCTCAGTACATCGGGGCTGTCAAAATCCGGCACCATCATAACGCCTTTCTCCAATTTGGCTCTGAAAAGCGTGACATAGGGCTCGGCTTTTTTTGTCACCTGCCATTTGTGCAGATCGAACACATCGTAGAGCATATATCCCATATCGAGATCCATGTCGATGGGAACGGCTTGTCCCGTACCCTCTTCAAAGTAGGCGGCAAACTCCCTCAGCCCCAGAGAAGGCTGATAATAGCACTGCCCTCTTCTTATTCGGCGCAAAGCCTGCTCATAAAGCTGTCTTTCCGTCCCTTTGAAATCGTCCCTCTTGCGTATTTGGGCGTAAACTCTGTATTTTACATTTTTCAGCGCCACCGTCTGTCTCTGGGTGCGCCCCTTGTTTCCCCCTCCCGTAAGGTCTACTCTCACTGGCTCCGAGGGTTTTTCGGGTATCTTCTCCTTGACCTCATTGCGCTTAAAGCTTATGTACTCCGGCTTTCTCAGCACATCTATTCTTGTTATCTGCCAGTAAAACTCATTGGGTTTTGAATATATGGCGCTCAGAACTCCCCTCATCGCCGACGGAGTCGGCACAGGATAGGTGAGCCTTTCGACCTTTGACTCAGGCCGGCTGAAACATGCGAAATCTCCCCACACATCCACAATGATCTCCATTTTTTCACATCCCTTCTATATGATTCCGTCAAATTCCTCGGAAAAATCCAGTCCTCTGTCCTCGCTGTAATATGCCCTGTTGCTCAGCACATACCATCCGCTTTCTGTCTTTGTTCCTTCCGACATTACATACAGCTTTTCGCAGTTTTTTTCTATCTGTTCTCTCATGTAGCTGCGCACCGCAAGACCGCTGGCCTTTGCGGCGAAAGATGCCGTCACTCCCTTCCTGCCCTCTTCTGCCAAATGTTCAAACAGCCCGTCTGAACCGTAGGGCACCAGAACCGACAGCTGATCGTCTTCTATCAGGCGGTAAGCCTCGGCCACCTTTTCAAAGTCCATTTTCTCAACGGCGTCTTTGAGCTTTTTCCTCTCGTCTATCCCTCCGTTTTTAAAGAGTATTTCATAATATTCCTCTATATGAGAAGGTCTGTTTAAATCTATCTCATGCCGAGACGAGAGGGTCAGTACGGCGTTGGCGCACCTCTTGTAAAAGCTGTCGGGATATATGTTTTTGCCCTCCGGCACAAAAACCGTCAGCTTTCCCCTGCTGCCCGAGCCGCCCCTGTTGCTTCTTCCTGCCGCCTGCACTATGCTCTCCAGCGGCGCAAGGGCACGGTACATCACATCAAAGCTTATGTCCACTCCCGCCTCTATACACTGGGTGGCCGCCAAAAGACAGCCCTCTCCCCTTTCCAGCCTGTCTCTGACCTTACTCAGCACCTCGGTTCTGTGTATGGGGCAGAGGTCCGATGTCAGCAGAAACACATCTTCCCCACGCAGTCTTTTCAGCTCGCGGTATATTTCGGCAGCCTGACCGCGCAGATTGACTATCACACAGCAGTTTCGGTGCTGTGCCATCTCCTCTGCCGTCTCCCTCGCCGTCAAGGTGCTTTTCAGCCGCCACAAGGTGTCTACCCTGTCGGCTCTTTTAAAGAGATCTTCTCTGTTTTGAACTATTTCCTCCGGCTGCCAAAAGACATGGGGCAAAAGCCCGAATTTCGGCTGTGTAGCCGTGGAAAATACCACCGTAGAGCCGTATGTATCGGACAGTTCTTCCACAGCGTTGAGAGTTGTCCCCGCCAGTTCGGCAGGCAGGCTCTGAGCTTCATCAAATATTATCACGCTGTCGGCAAAACGGTGCAGTTTGCGGCAGGCAGGGCCCGTGCATGCGAATAAACTCTCGAAGAATTTAACCGATGTGGTAATTATAAAGGGAGAATCCCACCTTTGGGAAAGCTCCCTTGCGCCCTCTTCTCCCCTCTCCGCCTGGCTGTGATCCTCGATAAGCTGCGGAATTATCCCCCTGTACACGGCGGCGTTCTGCTCTATTATCGACAGGTAGGGAAGCACAACTATCGTCCTCTTTTTGCCGAATTTCATCATCTGCTCAAGGGCAAAAGCCAGAACCGCCAGCGTTTTGCCTGTGCCTGTGGGCGCAGTCAGGGTATATACCCCGTTTTTCCTCTGTCCTCCCGCCCTTCTGCACATTTCAAACAGCTCGTCTCTCATGCGTTTTATATTGTCAGATGCCCTGCTCGACGCCGAAGCCGCCGCTCTGTACCTATCCAGTTTTTCCGCGGCATCTTTTATGTCCAAAGGGGGCAAAGACGCCTTTTTCAGATAATCACTGTCAAAATGCTGAGCGGCCGCGCTGTAATCGGCGTCGGTAAGGGCCGAAAAAAGCATCCGTGTAAACAGCATTTTTTGCAGTATTCTGCCGTTTTCCCCATGCCTCTCGGCAAAATCCGGACACTTCGGAGGGGGCAAAGGCAAGGTTATCTCACTTTTAAACACAGCCGCCGCCTCTTTTGCCTCGCGGGCCGAAAGTGAATATGTGCCGCCTGCGGGAGAAACGGTCTCCCCCTTTGCCCAGGCTTCCATCTCGCCGAAAAAATCATATCTCAGCTTTCCGTGATGACATCTGACCGCCGCGGCCGCCGGCCAAAGGCTGCTGCTCTCCCTGTTTTTCATACCCAGTTTTTGTGACATGAATACTGCTCCCGCCAGAGAATGATCCACATGGGCGGCCTTCCCCTCAAGGACTTTCTGAAACCTCTCCCCGTATTTTCCGAAGTCGTGCATGAGACCCATCCATTCACCTATATCGCCGCAGCCGAATTCCGCCCCGTAAAGACGGCAAAGCCGAGCCGTCATCTCAAGATGCTCTTTTACCGTTTCCCTGCGTCCGCTGCTGTTTTCCGACCTGGCATAGTAGACCACTTTTCGTCTCCCTTCATCGTGATACCTTTTAATTTAATTCTACCACAGTTTACAATTCTGTCAAATATTGTCCATGCTTTTTCAATGTTTTCAGATATAATATGTCCCTTATAATGGACAATAAAAGGAACGGCATGCCGTTCCTTTTATTTTGCTATTCCTCCGCCATGACGCTTTCGCGCCACTGCTCATAAAGCTCACCCTGCATATTGGCAGGTTTTTTTGAGACATTTTCAAGCATTTTTTCCAATATGATACCCTTTTTGTCCCTGCAATTCACCTCGTACACGCCGTTTATGTCGTAATAAATAAACTGAACGGAAGTGAAGTTGTAATCGGGCCAGAGGTCCTCCATGATGTACGCCGCCGTCTCGGCGGCTCTTTCAGGGCTTTCCTCCGCCGTTATTTTCTCGGTATTGCGGACCCCCATATAAAGACCGTAGGACTTCTTTTCCCAGTCGTTTGCCTTAAAGCTCACCGAGATATGGGGGCTTCCCGACTTTTGGATATTGGACGGCAGCCCTTCATATAGCTCATAATCCCTGACGGCGCGGCGTTGCACTTTGCCCGAAAGACGGTAATCTGTCAAGGTATTGCTCCTTATGGAATAGACTATCGAGCTGCCCTCCGCCATCTCTCCTGTGTAATGTCCGTTATAGAGGTCATACCTGCACGGGTATTTAAGTTCTTCGCCGTACTGCGCCATGACATACTTTTCGGCATATGCCGTGGCGATAAATTTGCCGAAAATCGGCAGATAATTTATGCCGAATACGCTGAATGACAAAAGCATTCCGATGAAAAACGCCGAAAAAACCGGTTTCTTTTTCATAGCATACCTCCGTTTTCTGCTTTAAGAAAATCCTCGGCGATTTGTAAACTTGTTGTAAATATTATACCAATTTTTTTCTTTATTTGCAAGCGAAACCCCAAAAGTTTCCGCCGCCCTTGACAATAAAGGACTTATCAAATTTACGGGAATTTTCGGTGCCGCCGTCATGGTCTTCCCTGTATTCGGCACGGGCAATCTCATCTACCGCCAGAAGGTTTACGGATGGCGCGAAAATGACCCCTCTGTGGAGCTCACCGGCATGTGCCCCGGCTGCGGCAAAAAGGGTCAGAGATACACGGTAAAATTCTCCCCCTACAAACTGTGGGCAATGGAAAAGCAGATATGAAAAAATAAAAAGGCTTGCATATGCAAGCCTTTTTTGGTGGACCCGGAGGGAGTCGAACCCTTGACCTCTGCGATGCGAACGCAGCGCTCTCCCAACTGAGCTACGAGCCCTTATTATGTATGGTGGAGGCGAGGGGAGTCGAACCCCTGTCCGAAAACCCGTCCACATGTCTTTCTACGAGCGTAGGCAGATCTTTACATTCCCTCAAAAAGCCGTCAACTGCCCGACTGCTTTTTTCGGTAGCTTCATGATGCGTGGCTTATTCAAAGCTTTATAAACTCACGGACGCTACTGTTCCACGCCCTGACATCGGTTCGTAGCCCTCCCGACCGGACGGCCGCTTTAATTAAGCAGCAACTAAAGTTTTGTTGTTAGTTAATTTATAAGTGTGCGTTTTGAAGAGACCGCACCCGCTCTGCTCGCTTAACATACTTCAGGATCCCCGTCGAAACCTTTACGCCCCCTTATATGAAGGGGGAGGTTTTCTCCCCCTTTAAGGTTATATAATTATTCCGTGGGCCTTGCAGAACTCTCTGTAATCGGCGAGATTTCTCTTTAAAACCGCCGGACAGTCGAGCCCGTAAGGGCAGCGTCTCTTGCAGGCGCCGCAGTTGATGCATTTTTCAATCATGAGCATCTGCTTCTGCCAGTGCTCCGACAGGAACTGCTCGGGAGGCATTCTTCTCAGATTGAAATACATTCTCATGGTGGTGTTCATCTCCATCTCGGGAGCTGCTGTGCAGGGCATACAGTATCCGCAGGCGCGGCAGAAGTTGCCCGAAAGCTCCACCTTGTCCTTGGCAATGGCGGCCTGAAGCTCCTCGGTCATCTCGGGAGGATTCTTGCCGTACTCCAAAAACTCCTCAAGCTCCCACATGTGCTGAATACCCCATATGGGCAGCAGCGTCGGGGGGAGATTCATAAAGGCGGCCGCGGCTTTCGCCGACGAAATTGCTCCGCCCGCAAGACCTTTCATGGCAACCATGCCCATGTCGGCCTTTTTGCACATATCGATAAGCTCCAGATCCTCTTTTGCCGAGAGGTAGGAGATGGGGAACTGCATTGTGTCATAAAGACCTGTCTCTATTGCCGCCTTTGCCACATCGAGCCTGTGGCTCGTGACGCCGATAAAGCGGCAGTATCCCAGGCGCTGAGCCTCTTTGAGGCCTGCGTATATGCTGTTCTCGTCGTTTTCATCGGGAACAGCCGTTATGTTGTGGGCCTGGAGAAGATCCACATAGTCGGTCTTTAAAAGTGAGAGGCTCTTGCGGATGTCGTTCAGAACGGCCTCCTTGTTTTTGCCTCCGCTCTTGGTGGCGATGTATATGCCCTGACGCACCGAGGGTGAAAATGCCTTGCCTATCTTCTCCTCGCTGTCGGTGTAGGCTCTCGCCGTGTCAAAATAGTTTATGCCGCCGTCCACAGCCGCCCTTAAAATCCTGACGGCCTCCTCGGTCTCTGTACGCTGGATGGGCAGAGCGCCGAAGGACTGGGCTGTGGCCTCTATGCCTGTTCTGCCGAGTCTTATCTTTCTCATACTCTTCGCTCCTTTAAACTTCTCTCTATAAGCCTTTTGCTGTCCTTTTCGGCAGCGCTGTCGCGCTTGTCGTATATCTTTTTACCTCTGCAAAGCCCCAGCTCCACCTTGACCTTTGAATTTTTAAAGTAGAGAGAAAGGGGAATGAGAGAATAGCCCTTTTGCGCCGCGAGAGATGCAAGACGGGTTATCTCACGCCTGTGCATCAGAAGCTTTCTCACCCTCAGAGGGTCTTTGTTGAAAATATTGCCCTTTTCATAGGGGCTGATGTGCATGCCGTATACAAAAAGCTCGCCGTCCTTTACGGCGCAGAAGCACTCTTTCATGCTGACCGTGCCGGCGCGGAGCGACTTTACCTCGGTGCCCTTTAAGGCTATACCGGCCTCGAAGCGGTCCTCGACAAAATAGTCGTGGTACGCTTTACGGTTGGCGGCTATCTGTTTTGTGCCCGATTTGTCCATAGGCGTACCTCCTTTGTCTGTTCGTACAAGCCTATTATATAATGTATCGGCTTTAAAGTCAAGTTACAATCATATTACAAAAAAACTTCCCTTTCGCTATCGGGGTTATTTTTGCCAAAAACTATTGATATATTTTACAAAATATGTTATAATCTGACAAAGAATAGTTTACATTATTTAAAGAGGAGGTAAATTATGTTCAATCTGAGTCTGTACCAGTACACCGCGATCCTCATCGTTCTCTATCTGCTTTGCCCCCTTTTCAGCTCTCTGCTTTTCGGCAGAAAGTTCCCATATCTCTCCATGCCGGTGCGCCGTCTGCTCTTTCTGCCCTCGACGCTCGCCTTTATTCTTTGGTTATGGTTTCCCACAATCTTGTCTTTTGATGCCCCCTTCTGGTTTTTAATTCCCCTTTACTGCCTTCAGATGTCGGTCATGTTCTATCCCATAAGCGATGTGTTCAGAATGTTTGCCGCCTCCAAAAAGCTGACTATAATATATAAAGACCGCAAAATAGAAGTTCGCAGAAAACAGCTTATCTTTATCCACGGTCTCATTTCCCGTTTCATTCTGTCACATACCGAGGCTGTGCCCCAGCTCGACAAGGACACTGTTTTCCTCGTAAAGCTTGAAAATACCTCCGCCGACCTGCCATACAAATATCTCATATCCCTCCCCGACGGACTTTACGCCGCCGTCTGCATGGGAGTGGTGGTGAAACTCAAGGGCGTAGATATCTGATAAGGAGGTGTAATTATGCCGAATAAAGTATATATCTATACCGCATCAGTCATATCTCTCTTCCTGCTCTGTCCCCTTTTTATGCATCTGCTCTTCGGCAGAAGATTCAAAAAACTCGGCTGGGTCGAGCGCAATATGCTCTTTCTGCCCACCATTGTAATAATTGTAATGAGCTTTCTGGAGCTGCCCGAAATGCTCAGAGGTCAGCCGTTTTACTTTATGATGGCGGTATTCGCCATGCAGCTTACCGCCATGTTCTATCCCATAAAGTTTGGGCTTCTGCCCTTTCTCCGCCCGTACAGACTGACCCTGCTGCACGACGGCAAAACCGCCGTCATCACGAGAAAACAGATTGTGACAGCCACGCCGAGGGTGTCATATATGATTTTGTCCTATGCGCAGTCGCTGCCAGTCGGCGTAAAAGACACGGTACATATGATAAAGCTGGAAAATCCCCCCGAAAAGCTCTTTTCCTCCTATCCCCTCAATAAATATGTGTATTTCAAGGACGGCGGACAGGTCTACGCCGCCGTATACATGGGGGAAGTGGTAACGGTCAGGAACTTTTCGGTCTGAAAGGTGAGGTTATGAACGACCTGTATTTTTTCACCGCCGCGGTGATTTTACTGCGGCTGTCCTGCCCTCTTTTTCTCGAGCTTTTTTTCGGGAAAAACAGCCCCGACTTTTCGATTTCCAAACGAATAGCCCTGTTCAATCCATATTTTTTCGCCATGCTTCTGGTGATATGGTGCAAGCCCGACAATATTTACGGTGACGGCAGGTATCTGTTCTTTGCAGACATAGCTCTGTGGTTTTCCGCAGCTTTATGGCTTCCTATGAGCGGCGGCTATATACCCGCCCTGTTCCGCCCCAAAAAGCTTGCGCTCCTTTTCGGCTCGGTCAAAACCGAAATCGACAGAAATCAGATAATGGTTGCCCCCAACTACATCTCCTATTCCCTGCTCAGCCACGCCGACGCCATACCTCAAAAGGACAGGCACACGGTGCACACAATAAAGCTGCCGCCAACAGCCGGACGGTTTCTCACCGAAGAGCATGTCATGCCCTTTTTCACCGTAATGGACGGACAGGTCTACGCCGCCGTATACATGGGTCAGCTTGTGGGGCTGAAAGACATTTCCCTTTATGACTTAAATTGACGGTGAGGGCAAAATGTGATATGATATTATAAAAAAGCAGGAGGCCGCCATGAAAAAATATATCGCTTTTGCCCTTATTTTCGCCCTTTTTGCCCAAAGCGCTTTGGCTCTCGCCCCGGTTATCGAAGGTTTTACCGAAGTAAACTATTCGGTAGACGAGCTGGCCTACATAAATTCCGTGTCCGAGGACATCACAAAGGCTTTTTTCAAGGCCGACATCTATGCCCTTTTCCGCTATGAGGGCATTCAGAGCAAATTTATAAGCTTTGACGAGTTGGCGCAGGACTCCAAAAAGCTGTTTTCCGCCGCCCGAGAAGCCGATCTGGCGTCGAGCCAGATGCCCGAGGAATGGCCCACGGTGACGGTGGTCTTTTCCGACCGCTTTGACGGCATAAAAATCGAGTATGACGAGCCTCTGACCCTCACAGAGGAAGAGCTTGAAGAAATCGAAAGCTATTACCGCGACACCGACAAATCGGCGGCCGAGCGCATCGAAAACGGCGGCGCCGCCCTCTACTCCCTCATCACCCAGGACATGAAGATGAAGCACACCGAGGAGGGCAAGGAGCTTTTGAAGGTGTACGGCGAGCTCAACCCCGATTTCAAACGCCCCGTCGCCGCATATTTTTACGCAGGCGGCTGCATCGCGCTGACCTTTGTCGTCTATTTTGTACTCAAAAAGAAATCGGCGTAAAACCTTTTCCCATGCAAAAAAATAAAAGCCCTTCGGGGCTTATTTTTTTGCAGATATACAATATATTTTCCAAATACATCTTAACATTTTGTGTTATTTTTTGTTTTGCTTTTGTAACAGGAAATGTATATTGACACTTTATGCAAAATATGTTACATTTTATTTACATAATGGTCATATAATATCACATTTTGCACTAAAAGGAGGTTTTATTATGTTAAAACGCATACTTTCTGTGGCAGCTATTTTATCGATTTTTACTTGTTGTTGTTTTGCCGGAGAGATAGGCGGTTTCCCAAAAGGCACCCTTGACGATATCAATAATCCTATCTCATCATCGGCTCGCAATACCGCCGACGCCCTGTCCAAAGCCGGTTTTTATAATTATATAATTTATCGCGGATCGGAGGACATAGGCGAAGATTTCGAAGAGCTTATTGAAAGGTCAAAAAGCCAGATAGACAGTCAGCTTGAGCTTGACGAAAAGAATGGCGTTTTAAAGGGCGAAGGAAAGTGGCCTAAAGTAGCCGTAGTTGTATCAATTTTTCACAATCAGTCTCACATTGAAGTCTATAACACCGACAAGCAGTATCTTTCCGACGAAGACATAGCCGCTATAAAAAGCTGTTATGACGACACCTCTCTTACAGCGGAAGAAAGGATAGAAAACGGCGACGCTGCTCTTTTCAGCCGTCTTACAAAAGGCATGGAGCTGACAGACAATGCCGAAGGCGAAGCTCTCATTGAAAAATACAAAGCCATAGACCCCGATTTCTTTGCCGAGAAAGGCGGCAACACAGTCATATACATCGCAGCCGCTGCCGTAATCATAGTCATCGCAGTGTTTGTAATAGTCAGAAAAAGCAAAAAAGCTGTATAATCTATCTAAAACACTAAAGACAAGGAGGCTCAACAATGAACATCGGAATTTATGAGTATGTCACTCTCATTATTTTGTCTTTACTGATGATACCTGTTTTTAAACCGTTGTTTTTCGGAAGGACAATGCCGAACCTGTCCCCTTCTCTCAGATTTCTTCTGTTCCCACCGTCCGTTTTCGCCTTAATTGTATATTATTTCCGTTTTAATCTTTTCAAAGATGCGCCGATATATCTTAAAATTGCGGTATCACTTCTGGAAAGCTACATAATCTTCTATCCTATGTGCAGTTTGACGCCGTCGGCATATTTTGTACCCAAAAAGCTTACGGTAATTTCAAACGGCAATACGGCTGAAATCAGTAGAAAGCAGATGACGGTAGTCAACCCCGCCATATCATACATCATTCTTCCGTATGCCGAAGCCCTGCCGCAAAACGGCAGAGACACCGTATCTTTCGCAAAGCTGGTCGGCGAAGCTCAAGGAATAATATACCACAAAAAGCTCGCCCCGTATATCGTCACACGATCTGACGGAATGTATGTGGCTGTCTGGAACGGTCAGTTGGTAAAATTAAAGGACATAAAGCTCTAAAGACATACAAGGGTGTATAAATACTCCGTCTTTGCCTTATTTTCTGACATCAAATCCGAAAAGATTTTGGCAGTCTCTTTCCAAAATCTCACAGTATGGCGTGTAACCTATCAGTTTTAAAATGTTATAAGCTGTTTTGAGTACAAACTCACCTTCTTGCTGTCTGTGTATTGAACAAAGACCGTAGCCTTTGTTCATAAGAAGCTCTGCATATTTTCTCGGTGTGCCATGCTCTCCGCACACCGTAAGACCTTTTTCCGCCACCTCGAGAGCCTCTTTGTAGTAATCCATTCTGCCGAGAGCTCTCGAGAGGTTATATGTCAGAAGTATTATGAGCTCATGCCTGTCTCTGCCGTCGAGATAGTTTTTCTCCACATTGTTCAAAAGCTTTTTATATATGGATATGGCTCTCTCGCCGTCTTTTTCGACATCTATATATCTATTTGCTATTCCGTTAATTATTTTTATTTCCTCATTGGACAAAATCAGATTCTCTATATTCTCCTCTTTATATTGCGGAACGGTAAGCTTTACTGTTTCTTCCAAAAGCTCAATATGATCTTTTGAATCTTCATTGCAATAGAGCTCCGATGCCATTTTAATTCTTTCCACAAACTGCCTCAAAACATTGTCATCTTTGAATCTCGGATGTTTCTCTATCTCTTCTCCTATTCCTTTAAGATCTTTAAATTTTCTCTGCCAGGAATGTTCAATAGCCTTTCGTTTGAGCTCCTCCAGCTCAAAATCCTCGTCGGAAAGCATATAGGAAAATCTTTCGAGCGACAACCCCAGTCTTTGGGATATAGATTCGAGTATATATTTCGAAGGCGTGTTTGTGCCCTGTTCTATCCTCAGAAGCGTCATGGGCGAGCATATACCTTCGCATACCTGTTCCCTGGTCAGCCCGAGCTCTGTACGCCTTTGCTGTATCACCTTTGAAATATTTACGCTTTTCATACCTTTCCCTCCGATTTTTCTTTGAATATATTATCTCATAAAATATACACAAATTCAAGCAATCATTTCTATTGTTTACATAATACTTTATATAATGTTATGTATTTGCTGTTAATTTTTACAAAGGAGGTATTATTATGAAAAAACTGTTGTCACTACTGCTTGCGTGCATGGTGCTTTTTGCCTTTGCAGGCTGCGAAAAAACAGAGCCTACGGAAGCTCAGCAGACCTCAGGCTCAAGCGAAACACAAAAAACAGAGATAGACTACGAAAATCTGCCTGCGATGGACGAACTGAGAGGAATGGATCAGGAAACCAAAGAAGATGTGTGCACCTATGTTCTTAAAATGGACTATGACACAGCTGCAAAACAGATAGAAAAAGTCTACCGTGAGGCGGTAGACAAAATTGACGGTCTTGAATTCAAGTCGGTAGAAATAGTACAGGACAATCTGTATATGGCAAACGGCGAAAGACCTCTCGGCAATCTTTTCGTTACGCTGAACTGCACCGCTCCCTTCGATGCCGACCAGGATCAGACCGAGGTCGATTCGCAGGGACAGGAGTGGGTATCTGCCCTGTCAGATGCGGAAAATCAGGACGCGGTAACCAGCATCAGGATGCGTAATATAACCTATAACTTTGAAAACGAAGAAGGCACCCGCGGCTTTAATCACAGCGTTGAAATAACCGTCTCCGGAAACAGCATTTTCGGCGTCAAAGCATATGTTCCCGAGAATGAACAGGCAGCCATAGATGTAACCATGGAATTCATCAAAGGCATCGACGAGCAGGGTACAATAGGCAAATTCGGCAAAAAAGACGATGGAGTCTTCTATATACAGATACTGTCCGGTAACTCCTACGACGACGCCCAACCTCTCGCCGAAAAGCTTTTATCCGATTTAAAGGCCGACGAAAGCGCATGGTCGTATATCGAAGAACAGAGCTGCTCCTCTATGGAAATAGATTTCTTCGGCAGAGACACCGTAACTCTCGAGATTTCTTAATACTATCCGTATAATTTATTCCGGTTATAACAAAAAGCAGGGTTTGCACCCTGCTTTTATTCTTATTATTCGTCCAGAAGGGAGAGGACTTTTTTGAGGGCGTCTTTCATGAACTCGCCGTCGATTCTCTCCACAAGACCGTTGTCCACAGCCTCGGAAATCCGGGGATCTATGGGCACTCTCGCCAGCACCTCGGTGCCGTTCTGCTTTGCCACCTCGTCTATGTTGCTCTCGCCGAAAACGCTTATGCGCTTTTTGCAGTCGGGGCACTCCACATAGCTGAAGTTTTCAACAATTCCCAGCACGGGAATATTCATGATCTGAGCCATTTTTATCGCCTTTTCCACTATCATCGACACCAGCTTCTGGGGAGATGTGACGACGATTATGCCGTCAAGGGGTATCGACTGATAGACCGTGAGGGGCACATCGCCCGTTCCCGGAGGCATATCGATGAACATTATGTCGACATTATCCCATATGACATCTGTCCAGAACTGCTTTACGGCGCCTGCGATGACGGGGCCGCGCCACACGACGGGGTCGTCCTCGTTGTCGAGAAGGAGATTTAAGGACATAATCTGTGTGCCGTAACGGGAGACGGCGGGGAACATGCCCTTTTCGGTGCTGTAAATCTTGCCCTTGACGCCGAAGGCCTTGGGAATGGAGGGGCCTGTGATGTCGGCATCGAGAATTGCGGCGTTGTGACCTGTTCTCTGGGTGAGGGAGGCCAGCATGGAGGTGACGAAGGATTTTCCCACGCCGCCCTTGCCGCTGACGACGCCTATGACCTTTTTAATTTTGGAAAGCTCGTTGGGCTTGGCCAAAAAGCTCTGTTTATCGCATTTCGAGGCGCAATTTGCGCAGTCGTGATTGCACTCTGCCATAAGAATACTCCTTTTTTGTTTTACTCATTCAATATAATTATATACCAAATCGGTGTTTTGTCAACGGGTAAGGAGGGGGCGGCGGATTGGATAGCGAGAGACACAAGGCGTGAAACTGATGAATAGAAGACGAAGGACGAGGGACGGAACGACACAAAGGTCGTTCCCTACGGACGGAAAATTAAAGTCTCGGTGTCGTTCCGCTGTGATTTGGTGTAGTTGTGGGACAGTAGGCGACGGGCGGGTTACAGAGAACAAAAAATTAAAATCCGTACCGCCCTAATAGCCGTTTCCCCATTAAAAAAACACCCCGAGGGGTGTTTTATTTATTCGGGGATATAGTCCATGAAGATTTCCTCTTCTTCCTTGTCCTGTCTGAAGGAGCTTACCAAAAATGTGATGAAATCCTTCATTATTACCACATAGGACACGGCGAAGGAGACCCCTGCCGCCGCTTTTGCGGCCTTGTTGTCGGATCTTCTCAGGAAAATGCCGCTGAGAAGTCCCAAGGAAAAGAGACACACTTTGAGAAGGGCCACATCTTCCCATTTCATGGTTTTTATATACTCGTTTGTGATTTTCAAAAGCTTTTTCATGTTATTTTCCTCTCATTTTGAGCTTGAGCATGGCGACGGCCTTTCGTGCATCGAGCTCGCTTAAACAGTTTTCGCCGAGGACGCAGGTCTCGGTGCCGCTTTGGCTCTTGTTTATGTCTATTACATCCTTGAGATTGGGGCTGTGCACCACAAATTTTCCCGCCGTTCCCACAAAACTGGTGCCGCAGGCGGGAATGTCCATGTCGGCTAAAGCGTCGAGGGCGGCGGCAAAGTCGATGTTGCTGTTGCCCCATCCGTCGGTGGTGACTATGGCGCCGTCTGCCCTCATGGAGCGGACAACGGCGGCCGAGCGATAGGCGGAAAACTGCTTTTCCCTCTCGCTCTGGGGAGTGCCCTGCACTATGACGGCAACGAGATTTAATTCCTCATCTGCCGAAATTATCTTCAAAAGAGGGTCCTTAAAGCGGTATTTGCTGGTCTCTTTTGTGGAAGGTCCTATTCCCATAATTCACCTCACTGCATGGAGCGGAGAGCTCCGTCGCGGTACTCATTGGCGGTCAGCACTATGGGCATTGAGCCTAAATCTATGACCGACATGCCCCCCAAAGCTCCCGACGGCTCTTTGGGAAAGACATAGGTATCATACATAGCGCCCTGAGCCGCCACCTGCTTTAAAAGCACTATATTTTTCCTGCCGTCCTTTATGCTGTCGGTGTAGTCGTGCCTTTCGGTGCAGAGCTCGCCCTTAAAGCCCCTCAAAATCTCCCTGAAGGGCTGAATGAACCTGTCGCACAGCATGTGGGCCTCGTATATGGCCTTTCGGCTCGACATTATGCCCGATTTAAAGAGCACATCGAAAATTATGATGTAATCGTCTTTTTCAGGGGCGGAGGGGGCGCCGAAGGTGACTTTTTCCCTCAAAATGCCCTCGGAAGAGCCGAATTCGGCGCACTGTACGCCGTCCGAGTCGCAGCCCGTCAGCATGACGCACACGCCTGTGAGGGTGTGGGTGATGCCCGAGCCCATTTTGCCCAGCACCTTTGCCGAAATCGGTATTACATCGAGGACAGAGTTTATCCTCATGTCCCTGTTTTCGGGACTGCTCACCGTGACGGTGATTTTCTCGATGTACTCGCTCTCAAAATCAAAGCGGGGGCAGACAGTCATGCCGCCCCCTGTGTTCAAAGTATTTTCTTCCGCCAAAGTGACGCCTGACACATGAAAAGCCTTGACGGTGAGCTTTGAAAATATTTTTTCCATTAAACCTTTGCTATATACTCATAGGGCAGGGGAACAATCGTGCCCGCCTGAGTTATCGTTTCGAGGCTTTCAAGAGCCCCCTTGACTATGGCTGTCTGCATCTCCACATCGTGGGGAGCGCCCGCGTTGGCACCCATGGGAACGAGGGGAGCGACAGCTCTCGGTGCGCCCGTCTGTCTTACGACGGGGGGAAGAGCAGCTATTATGACCGTAGGAATACCCGATTCCTCTATCGCTCTTTGCACAAGTGTGGCAGAGCGGTGGCAGGTTCCTCAGCCGGCCGTCAGAATGACGGCGTCCACCCCTTCCTCTTTTAGAATTTTTGCGATAGCAGGACCTGTTTCATTCTTGAACTTGTCCTGGTCGCCGCCGCCGCCCATAAATCCGATGTGCACGGGAGCGACATTTTTGATAAAGCCCTCTTTTTTGAGCTCGTGGAGACGGTCTATGGGGAACATGCAGTTGATGTCCTTATTGACATCGCCGTTGTCGTATCCGCCGTGGGAGACCATCAGCTCGTCTGACGGCATGGTGTCTTTTATGATGCGGTATGTGAAGTCGCCTGCAAGATTAAAGCGCTTGTCGTCCTTGTGGTGTACGCCTGCCGCCGTGGCGAGAGCCACAGTCATGTCCTTGAGCTCCTTTGTGACGGGGGTCCACACGGGCGGCGGAGTTATCGGCACAAAAATCTCCGACTGAAGTCCTTTATAGGTTTTCATGGAAATCCATCCTTTCGTAATTTATATAATCTGTTCGATGAAGCTCATATTCCAGCCGACCCGCTGCCCCTCCGCAAGCTCTTTGTCGGAGATTATCATGCGTTTCGGAATGGTCAGATGACCCAGCCTACCCGAGAGGTCTATCTCGACGCTGCCCGAGTGCACCTTTTTTATGATGCCTTCCATATATATTATCTTGTCGCCGTAGTTTAAAGCCATTAGTTGTATTTTTCCTTTCTCTTCTGGCTCATGGGCAGCGACTGCTCGTTTTTGACAAGCTCTGTCTTTTCGCCGTTTACTTCGTCGGTGATCTCCATGTTGACAGATTTGACATTGGGATTCCAGCTCTTTTCGGCCTTTGCCACGGCTTCGCCCGCCATAGCCGACTTGAGCATTGCGAGAGCTCTTACAGCGTCCTCCTTGCAGAGGGTGTTGCAGGAGAGCACCTCGTTCTCGATGCCCTTCTCGCTCTTGTTGTTGTCGACCATGTGAGTCATGTACTTGTTGCCGACCACCAGCGCGCCCTGTACGGCGCAGAAGGACATGCCGACGACAGATATGCCTATCATGCCTATCTGTTCGATGTGTCTTGCAAAGTCGATGTGGTTGTTGCCGAAGCCCTCTGTTGTGACGAAAGCTCCGTCGGCGTCCATGGCGTCCACCGTGGCGCCTACGCGCTTGGAGACATAGAACTTCTCGGCGTTGATCTGGGGCGAGCCGACAAATACCACGCAGGCAAGGTCGATCTCGTCGTCATGGAGACATTCAAGCACCAAAGGCTCTCTCCAGTAGTGTCTCGAGGTCTCCTTTGAGGCGGGGCCTATGCAGGTGAGGGCGTGGATACAGCCGTCCAGGACCTCCAGGGGCGACACCGTCACGGGCACATTACCCAGATCTACATTGGGCTTGCCGCCTATTACGCCGACAGGCTCCTGGGGAAGAATGAGGTTGTCGTGCATGGCTCCCTGACCCATGATCTCCTTGACTATGACCACCTTTTTCTTGCCCTTGTGTCTCGTGTGGACAAACTCCTCCTCACCGACGCAGAGGTCATCGGAAAGGGCTTTGAGGGCCGTTCTTATTTCCTGAGTAATTATATCTGTGGCGCTGTGGGCGGCGAAGGGACCGGGACGCTCCATATTGGTGTGGGCCTTTATGGTGACATTGGTCTTGATGAATATCTCGCCCTTGTCGGGTGCGCCGGGGCGGTTCCACATGATGTTCTCCTCAAGTATTCCCTCGGAGGAGCCGAACTCGCCTATCTGAACACCGTTTTCGTCGGTGCCTGTGACCATCATTATGGCGCCGTCTATGACCCTTGTGACGCCCGAGCCTATCTCGCCCGACTCTTTTACGGCGATGGGCTGGACATCCATTATGGTCTCGGAATATTCGTTATATCTGTCGGGGGTGATGATGTCGAGCTTGAGGTCGACCACGAGATCTTCGGCGGCTACGCACTCCTTCTCGATGCCCTCTCTGATGTAGAGGGTCGTTCCCTCGATCTTGGTTTCGGGGCCTCTCTTGACATCGGTTATTTTAAAGTGTCTCCTTTTAAGGCTGCCTTTGACAATGTCCTTTGTCACATTTTCAGCCTTTGCTTCCTCTGCGGGCATGGGTGCAGGCACTGCGGCTGCCGCTGCC
>CAJKFC010000026.1 GCA_905199135.1 uncultured Eubacteriales bacterium | reverse complement strand
CTCGCCGGAGTTGGAGAACAGCGCGCCGATATGGTCGGCGGCGGTATAGCCCTCCGTCTCCCCGTCCTGCGTCATTACGTTCAAGACATAGATCTTGAATGCGTCCGCCTCGGCCACGGCGCGCGCCACGCCTTCCGTCAGAAGGTTCGGCATGATACTGGTATAAAGGCTGCCGGGGCCGAGGACTATCATGTCCGCAGCTCCTATCGCCTCAATGACCTCGGCCAGCGCGGGCGGGCGCTCGGGTATGAGCCGGACCCGCAGTATCCTTGCGCCCAGGCTCTTTTTGAAATCCGCTATGCGGGATTCCCCGGTTATCTCGCTGCCGTCGTCGAACTCTGCGGCGAGGTAGACATTCTCGTTCGTGACGGGCAGGACCCGGCCCGTGATGGCCAGGACCTCGCTCATCTTGCGCACGGCCTCGTCGAAGGTCTCCGACATGCCGTTGAGCGCGGCGAGAAAGAGGTTGCCGAAGCTCTGGCCCCTGAGGCTGCCCTCGGTGAAGCGGTAGGCCAGGAGCTTTTCCATCGTCGGCTCCGTGTTCGCCAGGGCCTGGATGCAGTTGCGCACGTCGCCCGGGGGCGGCATGCCTAGGTCGGCCCGGAGCATGCCCGAGCCGCCGCCGTCGTCCGCCACGGTGACGACGGCCGTTATGTTCTCCGACTGCCGCTTCAGGCCCCGGAGCATGGTCGAGAGCCCCGTGCCGCCGCCTATGACGACGATGCGCGGGTCGGCCTCGCGTCTGCGTCTGCTCATGTACTCACCCCTTTTCAAGGTCGCGGAAGCTCCGCGCGGCGGGGATGCCCGCCTCCTCCAGACTGTCCGCCAGCGCGCAGGCGACGGCTACGCTCCTGTGCCGCCCGCCCGTGCAGCCTATGGCTATGTTCAGGTTGTATTTGCCCTCCTCCAGATAGAGCGGCATGAGGAAGCGGAGCAGATCCTCCAGCTTCTCCAGAAAACGCCGCGCGTCCCCGCAGCCGAGCACGAAGTCCGACACCGGCTTGTCAAGGCCCGAGAGGCCCCGGAGCTCCTCGACGTAGAAGGGGTTCGGCAGAAAGCGCACGTCGAAGACGAGGTCCGCGTCCATGGGCAGGCCGTATTTGTATCCGAAGGCCGTCACCGTGACGGCAAGGCGCCGCGCGCCGGCCCCGCCCGGCAGCAGAGCCGCGATGCGCGCCTGGAGCATCGCCGTTGTGAGGCCCGTGGTGTTGATGATGTAGTCTGCCCGCTCCCTGAGCGGCGCGAGGGCCGCCACTTCAAGGCGCACGGCCTCCTCGATGGAGCCGCCCGCGAGCATGGGATGCGGCCGGCGCGAGCTCTTGTAGCGGCGCACGATGGTGGGCATGTCCGCCTCGACGTAGAGTATCCTGTACTCCAGGCCCTGCTCCCAGAGCCTGTCCAGGGCCTCGATGAGGCCCGAGATGCTCTCCCTCTCGCGCACGTCCGTGACAAGGGCCACGCGCTCGTAGCGCCCGCGCGTCGCAAGGCAGAGCTCCGCAAAGCGCGGCAGCAGCGCCACGGGCATGTTGTCCACGCAGTAGTAGTCCATGTCTTCGAGTATGTCCGCCGCGAGGCTCTTGCCCGCGCCGGACATGCCGGAAATTATGAGAAATTCCATCCCTTAACCCTTCAAGATCCTGACCTCCGGCTCCAGCCGGACGCCGCTTTTTTCAAAGACCGTCTTTTCTATGTGCGCCATGAGGCGCAGCACGTCCTCAAACGTGGCCCCGCCGCGGTTCACGACGAAGCCCGCGTGCTTTTCCGAGACCTGCGCCCCGCCTATGGCGAAGCCCTTGAGCCCCGCCTGGTCTATGAGCGCGGCCGCGTATCCTCCGGCAGGCCGCTTGAAGGTGCTGCCCGCCGAGGGCAGGTCGAGCGGCTGGGAGGCGCGGCGCTTTTGAGCAAGCTCGCGCATGCGCGCGCCTATTTCCCCCCGGTCCCCCGGCGTCAGCCTTATCTCGGCGTCGAGGATGATGCTCCCGGTGTCGGAAAAAATGCTGCGCCGGTAGCCGAGCCCAAGCTCCCCGGCCGGAAGCCTGAAAAGCTCCGCATCGCTGTCAAGAAAGCTCACCGAGGATAGTACGTCCTTCATCTCGCCGCCGTAGGCCCCCGCGTTCATCATCACGGCGCCCCCCAGGGTGCCGGGGATGCCGTGGGCAAATTCCAGCCCCGCCAGCCCCGCCTGCTGGGCATATACCGCCAGACGGCTCAGCAGCACACCGGCATCGGCCTCCAGGGTCACATCGTCCAGACGGCGGATGCCGGTCATGCGCTCCGCCGTTTTGATGACCAGGGTGTCCAGCCCCCGGTCCGACACCAGCAGGTTGTGAGTACGCACACCTCTTCACATTTTCCGCAGCCTATACAGGCGCCTTTAACCCTGAAGCCCTTGGTTTTTATGAAGAATCTATAAAATCCCTCGTTTACTATTCCCGACTTGAGCCTGTCGGCAGCGCTCACCTTGACGGCGGGAAAGATCTCGCCGTTTTTTATGAGCTCTATGCCCTTTTTCATCTTTTCCTCGGCCTTTTTTATCATTTCTGCCGATTTCTCCTCTGTGGGAGCCTTGAACATCACGATGTAGTTGTCCGGCATAACCACTGGCAAAAGTCCCTTGAACTCAAAACCTTTTTTGTCACACAGCTCTTTTACTCTCTCGGCGGCGTTTCCCGTCTCTCCTCCGCAGGTCAGGATAAAATATGCCTCCCTGCTGCCTGTAAACACCGTTTTCTCTATAAAATCTTCAAAAACCCTCGGCATCTGCCAGCTGTAAGTGGGACAGACAAAAATCCACGGCTTTTCCGACTCAAGATTTGCCCTTATGCCGTTTCTTATAAAATCAAAGCTGTCCGTCACGCTGTCCAGAAGCAAATCGGACGCCATTTTCGCGCAGTATCTGCTGTTTCCCGTACCCGAAAAATACACTATCATTGTTTTTCACCTCTTGTTTTTCGATAATCTTTATATCTCTATTTTACCATAAGAGATCATCTGTGTCCATTTATTAAGCATTTCATTCTTTGTCAAAAACCAACAAACTTTCTTTTTGACTTGTTGAAAATTTAGTTTTATTGTGATACAATGTAACCATAAGAATATACAGGTTCAATATCAAAGGAGGAAATTTTTATGGATGCCATGCAAAACCTGCTCACACGCAGAAGCGTCAGAAGCTACAAACCCGACCCGATACCGGAAGATATCCTCGAAAAAATCATAGAAGCGGGCACATACGCCCCCACCGCCATGGGCAGACAGTCCCCCATAATCATCGCAGTCACCGACAAGGCAATGAGAGACAAGCTCTCCAAGATGAACGCCGCCGTCAACGGCTCGGACAAAGACCCGTTTTACGGTGCCCCCGCTCTGCTCATAGTACTGGCCGACAAAAACATACCCACCTATAAATATGACGGCAGTCTCGTAATGGGCAATCTCATGAACGCCGCCCACGCTCTCGGCGTGTCGAGCTGCTGGATACACAGGGCAAAAGAGGAATTTGACAGCGAGGAAGGCAAGGCCATGCTCAAATCTCTCGGCATTGAGGGAGATTACGAAGGAATAGGCCACTGTATTTTGGGATATATCGACGGCGAAGAGCCCGCTCCCAAGCCCAGAAAAGAAAACTATGTCTACTATATAAGATAATCTCCTTTCCTCCCCCCATTTCTAAATGAAAAAAGACGGCTGAGCCGTCTTTTTTCATTGAAAACAAAAATGCCGAGCCCTTTTAAGGACTCGGCATAATATGGTCGGAGTGAGGTGACTCGAACACCCGACATCCTGCTCCCAAAGCAGGCGCGCTACCAACTGCGCTACACCCCGATCAGATACCGTTAGATTATATCACAATGATGAGAAAATGTCAATATTTTTAATCTGACACCTTCTGCGCCTTGACAACTGATGTCTTTCACGATATTATAATGTATATGTATATTTAAAACGGAGGACTTTTATGAATAATTCTGAAAAGACTATGGACAAAATAGTCGCGCTCTGCAAGGGACGCGGCTTTATATACAGCGGAAGCGAGATCTACGGCGGTCTTTCCAACACATGGGACTACGGCCCCCTCGGCGTGGAGCTCAAGAACAATGTCAAAAAGGCATGGCTCAAAAAGTTCGTGCAGGAATCCCCCTACAATGTAGGTCTTGACAGCGCCATACTCATGAATCCCAAGACATGGGAGGCCAGCGGACATCTCTCGGGATTTTCCGATCCCCTCATGGACTGCAAGAGCTGCCGCACAAGACACAGAGCCGACGACCTCATCGAAAAGCAGACGGGAGTCGAGCCTGCAGGCGCCTCCAACGAGGAGCTTGAAAGAATAATCAAAGAAAAGGGTATCGTCTGCCCCAACTGCGGAAGCTCCGACTTTACCCCTATCCGCAGCTTCAACCTCATGTTCAAGACATTCCAGGGCGTCACAGAGGACAGCAAGAGCGAGATATACCTCCGTCCCGAGACAGCTCAGGGTATTTTCGTAAACTTCAAGAATGTCCAGCGCACCACCAGAAAGAAGATCCCCTTCGGCATAGCCCAGATAGGCAAGTCCTTCAGAAATGAGATCACTCCCGGCAATTTCATCTTCCGCACAAGGGAATTTGAGCAGATGGAGCTTGAGTTCTTCTGCAAGCCCGGCACAGAGCTCGACTGGTTTGAATACTGGAAAAACTTCTGCGTAAACTGGCTCAAGCAGCTGGGTCTCAAAGAGGAAAACATGCGTATAAGAGACCACGAAAAGGAAAAGCTTTCCCACTACTCCAACGCAACCTCCGACATCGAGTTTGTCTTCCCCTTCGGCTGGGGCGAGCTTTGGGGCATAGCCTCGAGAACTGATTTCGACCTTTCGGCTCATCAGAGAGTTTCGGGCGAAAACCTCGAATATTTCGATCAGCAAACCAACGAAAAATATATTCCCTATGTCATAGAGCCCTCCCTCGGCGCAGACCGCTCTGTTCTCGCCTTCCTTGTTGACGCCTATGACGAAGAGGAGATAGCAGAGGGCGATGTCCGCACCGTTTTGAGACTTCACCCTGCTCTCGCTCCTTTCAAGTGCTGCGTGCTGCCCCTCTCCAAAAAGCTCAACGACAAGGCTCAGGAGATTTGGACAGAGCTCTCCAAAGACTTTATGGTTGACTTCGACGACGCAGGCTCCATCGGCAAGCGTTACCGCCGTCAGGACGAGATCGGCACTCCGCTGTGCATCACAGTGGACTTTGAAACCGTCGGCGACGACAAGACCGAGGCCGACAACTGCGTAACAGTCCGTGACCGCGACACAATGGAGCAGGTCAGAATCCCCATCACCGAACTCAAGGAGTATATCTCTAAGAAAATAGTATTCTAAGCATGAAAAACACATCTTTCAAAAAAGAGCTTTTTATCTCGGCGGCGGTCTTTGCCTTCGCCCTGCTCTTCGGATTTCTGTGCCGTTTTGAAGGATTTGCGCAAAAAGTAAGACCGCTCAGCGACTTTGTCGCGGGCGGTCTTAATGCATTTTCTTCTCTCTTTCCCTTTTCGCTGGCGCAGTTTGCCCTGCCTCTGTTCTTCGGCGGACTGATATTCTACATAATATACTGCATAGTCAGGAAAAAATATTTCAAATGGATACCAAAAGTTCTGTTTGCCGCCGCCTATGTGTATTTTTCCTTTGTTTTTCTACACTCCTACGCCTTTTCCCTGCCCTATGCCTCCGACGCGCTGCCCTATGAGATAGAGCCCCACGATTCAGGCACGCTGGCACAGGTGACCTCCATGATAATAGAGGATTTAAACGAAGCCGAAAAACTCATCGAACGGGACGAAAACGGCGTTATGGTGCTGAGGGATTTTTCCGAAAACTGTGCCAAAATAAACGAGTCATACCTAACTCTCATGGAAAAGTACGACTTTACAAGCCGCAGCCGCATCGGCAGGGCAAAGCAGGCAGGACTGCTCTCTGTGCCCATGTCATATTGGAATACCTCGGGATTTTACTTTATGTTTCTGGGCGAAGCCAATGTCACCGAGGATATGGTAAATACCCATATTCCCTTTATCACCGCCCACGAAACCGCCCACACCCTGGGGATAGTCAGAGAGAACGAGGCCAATTTTTTCGCCTTTCTGTCCTGCTATGAAAGCGGCGACAGCCAGCTCAGATACTCGGCTCTCATCAACGCCTATGTCTATTCGATAAATTCCCTGTATTCGGCCGATGCCGGAAAGGCGGCAGAGCTGTCCACCGCCTTGTCTGAAAATGTCAGAGACGATCTGACAAGGCTCAACACCCACCTTGCCAAATACGAAACCCCAATCAAAGAGGCGGGCGACAGCTTCAACGACGCCATGCTCAAAAGCAGCGGCGAAAAGGACGGCATAAAGACCTACGGCTACATGACCGACCTTTTGATTTCCTACTATCTTGCAAAATAGAAAAAACGGGATATTTTGAAAATATCCCGTTTTTTTATTTTACTTTCCAAGTTCCTTTTTTCTTGCGGCGTAAGCCCAAACGGCCAAAGCGCAGGCGATGAAAAGTCCCGCCATGGCGTAAAGGAAGGAGAGCCTCGGGCCGAAACCGTAGATAAATCCGGCAAACAGAGAGCCCGCCACCATGCCCAAAGCCTTGAGCGATGTGAAAACTCCCATAAACACTCCGCTCTGTTTCTGATCGGGAACTCCCTGGGCATATGTGGCCTGTATAAGGGGGTTATAGAGGGCGTTGAGTGAATAGAGGAATATGTTTATTACTACAAAGGGTGCGAGAGCCTGGGGAAAGAGCAATCCTATGAGGAAAGTGCCGTATGCGCCGAGAACAACTATGAGGGATTTGAAGAGGTTTGTTCTCTTCATTATCCACATACCCACCGACATATTGGCCACCAGCGCCACTATGCCCAGTCCCGCTCTCAGCACTCCGTTATTGGAGGGCGAGAAGAAGTACTGGTCTTTTATGTAATAGTTGAAGCACTGGTCGTATGCCGTGTTGGCAAAGCTTGCTATGAGGGTGATGCACGAAAGTATTATGAGCACCTTTGTCATCTGCTTGCCGACTCTGGCAAAAGCACCGAAGGGATTGGAACCCTTTGCCGCCTCTTTCCAGATGATTTTCTTTGAGAATTTAAGCTCCTCGTTGTCCTTGCAGAGCACTGCGAAGATGATACCCGTGGCGGCCAGCGAAACGACCTGCAGCACGAACATCATGGGTATTGAGTATTCGCTTATGTATCCGCCTATGAGGTATCCCGCTGCCGACGACACCGACTGTATTACGGCGAGAAGGGTAAAGTTTTTTCCCCTCTGCTCGGCGTCCGAATAGTCCATTATGTACGAGAGCTGAACGACGCTGCCTCCTCCGATAAAGAAGCCCGAAATCATTCTGCCGAAAAGTATTCCCAACTCGGTCGTAGCCATTCCGAATACCGCCTGACCTACTCCGTAGCCTATGCCGCAGGCGAGAAACACCTTGTTTCTGCCGATCTGGTCGGAAATTCTTCCCCAAAACGGCGAAAACAGAAAGTTTGTTATCGACATTCCCGCAAACGCCACGCCGAACATATAGTCGTGCAGATTGAGATTTTTAATAATGGTCGGAGTTGCGGGATGCGCAAAGTTTGACACCACCGAATACACCGCCATTATAACAAAATACCAGAACAGCCTTTTTTTCCTTGTAGCCGAGTCCATACTCATATCCCCCCGAAAATTTTATTACTTTTTAAATCTCTTTTCGTCTTCTTTCTTTTTGGCCTCTTTTTTGAGCTCTATATACTCCTCAAAAGAGGGTACTCTGTACTTATAGAAATAAGCCTTTATGAGTTCGACCTTGTCTTCCTCCACCTCGAGGAACTTCTCCTGAAATCCGAGACCGAATCTGAGTCTCGGATTTTTGGCAGTTTTGAAATCAAAGGTGTAATATCTTATTCTGTCATATTTCGACAGTATTCCCTGAACAACTATTCCCTTTTCGGTAAGGCCGCAGTTTAGGAACAGGGCGAACACAAATATCACCACATACAGCGCGCAAAGAGCAATCGTCTCGGCATTTATTCCCAGATTTTTCAAAGCGATATAGCAGAAAAGCACCGCTATAATCGGGAATGTTATGTTCTGAGAGGGCATTTTGGCCTTTACGACTATTTTGCTCTTAAATCGCAGAAAGGAAAATACCTCCCATGCCAAAAACAGCGCTCCTACCACGAACAGTATGAGGACATAATAATTTACTTCTAAATCTCCCATTTTTTTCTCCTTGTTTACAATATTTTATTTTGTCAGTTCATCTAAGGTCTTACCGTAAAAATGAACAAAGTTTTCCATATAGTAGTCGGCTTCAGGCATGTTCAGAGCCTTTACAGCCTCTCTGAGCTGTTCCTCTGCCCCTTCAAAATCCCTGTTGCCGGCGTTTTTCTCCTCGAGACATTTGATATATGCCGATATTTTATCGGCCGCCTTTATATATCTGTAAAGCTCGGGGTTTTTCTCCTCGCAATATATGGCAGGTTCAAAATCCTCGGCAAGCTCTTTGGGAATCATGTCAAAAAGCCTGTCTTTCGCCTTAGCTTCCACTCTTTTGTACGCCTCCCTTATCTGGGAATTCTCATACTTTACAGGGGTCGGCATGTCTCCCGTTATTATCTCGGCGCAGTCGTGATAGAGGGCATACGCGGCGACAGCCGAAGGATCGCAGTCTTTATTATATACTCTGCGGCCTATAATTGCAAGGGTGTGAGCCAAAACCGCCGTCTCAAAGGAGTGCTCCATGAGGTTTTCCTCCCTGGCGTTGCGCATAAGACTCCACCTGTTTATAAACTTCATTCGTGAAAGCAGCGGAAAGAAAGCGCCCTTCATTATGCTTCCTCCCCAGATTTTATCCTTGAAACCAGCTCCATCTTCTTCCATTTTCCGCCCTTATATCTTATATACGCCAATATTGATCCGCCGCACCATCCGATGGGCAGAGCCGCCCAAATTGCCGCCGTTCCCCAAACAGGGGCAAAGGCGTAGGCAAAGGCAATTCTTATTGCAAAGGCCAAAATGGTAACCACCATGGGGAACATCACATCTCCCACGCCCCTCAGAAGGCCGGTAGATGTACCCATAAAGCTGAACACCCACATGGAAAGTCCCATAACCGTCAGGTATTCCCTGCCTATGTCAAAGACAGTGCCCGAGGCTTCGGGAACAAACAGGGCTACCAGCTGATGGGAAAGAGCTATGAGCACCGCTCCGCCTGCCGCAGACCAAATGAGCATCATGGCCATTGTGGAGCGGTATCCTCTCTTCACTCTGTCATACTGCTTTGCTCCTATGTTCTGTCCCACAAACATGGATATGGCAAGCTGAAGCTGCATGAGGGGCATGGAGACCAGCTGCTCTATTCTCGAGCCTGCGCCGTAAGCCGCCATTGTGTCCACCCCGAAGGAGTTGACCAGCCTCTGTATCGCCATTATTCCGAGAGAGGTCAGCATCTGCTGAATACCCGTGGGAAGTCCTATTCTCAGAGACTCGGCAAATATCTTTTTATCAAACACGATCTCCGAGCCTGTTATTCTCATTATGGGAACCTTTTTGTATACATATGCAAATCCCACTATGCACGACACGGCCTGGGCTATTATCGTGGCTATGGCCACGCCGTTTACTCCCCAGTGGAATTTTATCACGAATACCAAATCCAAAACGATATTGACTATCGTGGCGACAATGAGGAAATAGAGAGGTGTTTTGCTGTCTCCCAAAGCCCTCAGCATGGCGCCGAGAACATTGTACACCGCCTGAAATACCAGGCCCGCCATCATTATCTGAACATATCCCAAAGAAAGCTCGTATATCTCCTCGGGCACGGCCAGCACATATCTGAGCAGTAAACCCGTCAGCATATAGCCTATGACCGAAAGCACTATGCCGCCCAGCACCGACCCTATGTACATGGTAGATACGGCTCTTTTGACCTCTTTCAAAAGCCTTGCACCGTAAAGCTGTGATATTATGACCGACATACCCGAAGATATGCCTATCATCAGCGACACCACGAGAAATATCGCCGAAAAGGTGCCGCCGACAGCCGAAAAGGCGTGAGAACCCACATAGTTGCCGACGACTATTCCGTCGACCATGTTGTAAAGCTGCTGAAAAAGATTTCCTAAAATCATGGGCAGAGTAAACACCAAAATAGTCTTCCACTCCCTGCCCTTTGTCAAGTCGTTCATACCCATCTCCTTTTTACTTAAACCGTGATACCGAGCCGAATGTCAAAATAAATGTACGATACATCTATATTTCACAATACGGCTGCGCGGTAATAACATTATATCATATATTCCTCTCAATTTCCACAGTTAATTTTGTTTATATTATAACAAAAGCGCCGCTTGCAGCGGCGCCTGTATCATCGGTTATTCTGATTTTTTATCCTCTGTGTTCTCTTCCTTTTTTGCATTTTTCCTGCTTTTTTTAGCCTTTACAGCCCTAATGATGACAAATATCAAAACCGCCGCCGTAATTATCGCCGGCAGATTTCTCACAACCGACAGGAAAAGATTCTTAATCCCCTGTCCGTAGTCCTCAAAGCCGTTGACAAATGCTCTTTTGATCTGAACGGCAAAGCTCTCGCTCTCCCTTTCGGAAAGCCTTGTCACCTCTCTTATATTGACTTCGACAGTGCTGTAAGCTATCCGTCTGTCGAGATTGGTGAGCTCCGACTCTATGCTGTTTATCCTCCACCTCACATCGGAAAGGCTCGACTCTATGGCCAGCATATCCGATATGTTTTCGGTCTTTTCCAGCATTTTCAGAAGATTTTCGTGCTGTATTTTGAGAGATTCCAGCTCCATACTCCTGTCATTATACTGCACCGTCACATTTTCGCTGAATATGCCGCTGTCCACAACCACGCCGAGATTTCCGCCGTTTTCCATAAAGTCATTGAAGTTCTCTGCGGGTACTCTCACCGTTATTCGGGCGCTTCTCGTGCCTTTGTCTATGTTTCCGTCGTATCTGTCGTAGCGTGAGTCGTCAAAGTATTCGGCAGAATCCTTAAAACCTCCCTTTTCCTCAAGCCATGTTTCCAGACTCTCAATGGTTTTTTCATACTCCATGGTCTCTATTTCGAGTCTTCCGCTGTAAATTATCTTCTCCTCAAAATCGTACTCCGAAAAGGGGCTTTCGGAAGATGGCTGTTCTCCGCCGCTTTCCTCTGTGGCTTCGGCTGCCACTCCTGCGCCTGTGTCATATGCCTCGCTCATTTGATAATTGCTTTCAGTGGCGCTCTTTGCACAGCCCGACATCAAAATTAAAGCTGCCAGCATCAGCGCCGTAAGTTTTCTGATTTTCATATTCTCGCCTCCTTTACTCTTTAGACGGATTTTATTTTTTCTTTGTTCCGATATTATTAAATTTTATTTACAGCTTTATGTTTTTTAACCATTTTGATGTATGTGTTCCCTTTATCCCCATTTTTTTGTTGCGTTTAAAACCTTTTCGTGGTATACTATACAAAAATGGTGCTTTGCGCTCAAACAGAGCGCGGCTGAAAAAGCATTTTGTTTCCTTATTAAATATATTCTGGCAGACAGTTCTGCGCCCATCTTTCAAGGAGGATTTTCTATGGAATTTACTAATGAATACGGCAAAATTACCCTTTCCTCAGATGTTTTGGCATCTATTGCCGGCGCCGCAGCCATAAACTGCTTCGGCGTAAAAGGAATGGTCCTCGTGTCCTTAAAGGACGGTCTTGTGCATCTGCTCAAAAATGAGTACATGTCCAAGGGCGTAAAGGCCACGATAGGCGAAAACGGAGTGGAGATTGAGCTCCACATCGCCGTCAACTACGGAGTCAATATCTCAGCTGTGTGCAAATCTATCATAAGCGAAGTGCGCTACAATGTCGAACGTTTTTCCGGCGCCAAAGTCGCAAGCGTAGATATATATGTAGATTCAATTCGTATCGATTAGGAGGCAACTTATTTTGGCTACTGTTATAAATGGTGAAATTTTTAAGAATATGGTGACTTTGGCGGCAAATGCTGTCGAGGACCAGAAAGAACAGCTCAATCAGCTCAATGTTTTCCCCGTCCCCGACGGTGATACCGGAACAAATATGGCCCTCACTTTGGGCAGCGCCGCAAAGGAGCTTGCGAAGCACAGCGAGATCACTTTGGGCAAGGCGGCCGACATCACCTCTTCCTCTCTTTTGAGAGGTGCGAGAGGCAACTCGGGCGTCATCACTTCCCTGCTTTTCAGAGGTCTTACAAAGGCCATGCGCGAGCTTCCCCAGGCAAACGCCCTGGATTTTGCAAACGCTCTCACCGAAGGCGTGCAGACTGCATATAAGGCCGTCATGAAGCCTGCCGAAGGCACTATACTCACAGTTTCCCGCATTTCCGCTGCCGCAGCCGTCGAGGCCGCCGAGCAGGGCAAATCTCTGGAAGAGGTCATATCTGTGACGATAGACGCCGCCAGAAAGGAACTCCCCAACACAATGGAGCTCAATCCCGTCCTTAAAAAGGCAGGCGTTGTCGACGCGGGCGCCTATGGCTATATAGTCATTCTCGAGGGTATGCAGAGCGCCGTCACAGGCAAAAAGCCGAAGGTCGTCTCCTTTGAGGAAAAGGCTCCCTCCAAGGTCAACGAGGCCGGAGTGGATTACCTCATCTTTGACGAAAAAGACATTACATTCGCATACTGCACCGAGTTTATCTGCGAGAGAACCGACAAGAAGCGTTCGGTTCCCCGTTTCAGAGCCCTTCTCGACAGCATCGGCGACAGCGTTGTCGTCGTTGATGACGAGGAGTTCATAAAGGTCCATGTCCATACTAACAACCCCGACAAGGCTTTGGGTGAAGCCCTCAAGTTCGGCCGTCTTTCCTCTATCAAGATAGAGAATATGCGCGAGCAGTTTGAGGCTCTTGCGAGAGAGCAGGGTCTCAGAGTCATCGACGCCGAAGAGGCCGAAAAGATGGCCAAATCGGCCAAAAAGCCTGCTATCGAGAAGAAATACGGCTTTGTCTCGGTTGCCGCAGGCGACGGTATCGAGAGCATTTTCAAGGATCTCGGCGTAGACGAAATGGTCGAGGGCGGTCAGACCATGAACCCCTCCACTCAGGACATTCTCAATTCGGTGGAAAAGACACCTGCCGAAATAGTATTTGTCCTTCCCAATAACAAAAACATCATAATGGCAGCGGAACAGGCATCGGCAATAGCCGACCGTCAGGTCATCGTAATCCCCACCCGTTCGGTGCCCCAGGGTATCTCTGCCCTTTTGGCATTCGATCCCGACAACGACATCGACACCAACAGGGAAAATATGACAAATGCTGCAAAGGCTGTTTCGACAGGTCAGATGACATACGCCGCAAGAAACGCCGAAATCGACGGCAAGACCATCTCAGAAGGCGACTTCATGGCTCTCGTCGACGACAAGCTGCTTGCCACGGACAAAGACCCTGATATCATTATCAAAGAGATGGCCGAAAATATGTGCTCTAAGAAAAGCAGCTTTATAACAATCATCTACGGCAGCGATGTCGAAGAAGAAAAGGCAAATTCTGTCGGAGATGTATTCCAGTCCCATGCTAAAAACGCCGAAATAAATGTGGTATACGGCGGACAGCCCGTCTACTCCTACATTATCTCGGTAGAATAGGTATAATTTTATGAACAAGCAATCCAAACTTTGGCTTTGTACTCTTGCCGCCTGTATTCTTCTTTCGGGATGCAGCGGCAAGGAGACCGAAACCACCGCCGCAGAGGAGACCACAGCCGCCACAACGACTGCGACCACCGCTGAAAGCACTTCGGAGACCGAGAGCTCGGAAATCAAGGTGTCCTCTAAGAATCTCAGCGAAAAAACCTTCTTGGAGGACGGCTCCGATATAATAGTGGCTGCCGCCGAAATTCGTTTTCCCACTTTCGAGGGTGACAGCGAAGCTCTTATGAACATCAACTCCTATTATGACAACCTTCTTGAGAAAAATACCGTCTATTTCCGCGGGGAGTTTACCGAGATGGCCCGTGAAAATTACAAGTTCACCCAGGACAACGGCACTATCTTCAATCAGTTTTCCATAAGATCTGATTTTTGGGTGGCCTGCAGTGATGATAACTATGTCTCCGTCGTCCGCGATTACGACGAGGCGTCAGGAGGCGCCGTCTCCCACACCACTCTCGCCTGTGATAATTTTGATGCGAAAACAGGCGGCAAACTTACACTTTCCGACCTGTTCAGCGTAAATGAGGAGCTGTATCTCAAAAAACTTCTGCCCATTATAAAGGAACAAGCCAAAGAGAAGACAGACCTTTACACCAACTACGAATCCCTCCTTGAAACCACTCTGAACAAGGACAACTTCTATATTGTCGATGAAGACGGCGAAAAGACCCTCTTTATCGTCTATCAGCCCTATGACATAGCTCCTGGCAACATCGGCGTAATAGATTTTGCCATTCCCTTCAGCGACCTCAAAGAGATTTTGAAATAGGTGGAATATGGAAAAAAATCAGATTTTCGAAGGGGAAATCACAGGATATAATTCCGACGGTCTCGGAATATGCAAAAAAGACAATGTAATATATTTCGTAAAAGGCAGCGTCCGAGGGGATGTCTGCCTTATTCGTGTTGTAAAGGTGCTTAAAAACTTTTGCTACGGCATAGTGGAAAAGCTTATAAAGCCCTCGGAGCACAGAATATCTCCTCTCTGCCCCCACTTTCCTCTGTGCGGAGGCTGTGACCTCCATCACATGACTTATGATGAGGAGCTTTTTTTCAAAAAGGACAAGGTCATTTCCGCCATGAAGAGAATCGGTGGAATAGACACCGACTGCCAAATCTTCGGCAGCCCTTCCGTATCTCATTACAGAAATAAGGCTCAGTATCCCGTAAAAAAGCAAAAAGGCGAGATTGTCACTGGATTTTACCGCGCCAGAAGCCACGATATTGTGCCTATGGACGACTGTCTTTTGCAGAAAGACGAGGCCAACCGCTTATCTCTGTTTGTCTGCGATTTTTGGCGCAGGCACGGCCTGTCTGTATATGATGAAATATCTGGCAAGGGACTTTTAAGACATATATACATAAGAACATCGGCAAAAAATATGCAGCTCTGCCTCGTTATAAACGGCGGCGGAATCCCCAGAAAAGATGAGTTTATCAAAGAGGTTACATCGTCTTTTCCCTCCGTCAGCTCTGTTGTTCTCAATATCCACAGGGCGTCTACCAATGTGGTTTTGGGCAAGGACTGCGTTACGATTTTCGGTGACGGCTTTTTGAGAGACGAGCTGTGCGGAAATGTATTTGAGATATCTCCCCTCGCCTTCTATCAAATAAACCACGACCAGACCGAAAGGCTCTATGACAAGGCTTTGGAGTTCGCAGGTCTCACAGGCAGCGAAACGCTGCTGGATTTGTACTGCGGAATGGGCACTATCACCCTGCACATGGCCAAAAAGGCAAAATTCGCCTACGGAATCGAAATAGTACCCGAGGCCATAGAAAACGCCGCTTTCAGCGCCAAGGTCAACGGGATAGAGAATGTAAGCTTCATGTGCGCCGACGCAGGTACAGGCGCAGAAAAGCTTTTGAAACAGAATGTCAGACCGGATGTAATATGCGTCGACCCGCCCAGAAAAGGTCTCGACCAAAAGGCGGTAAACGCCGTCCTCTCCCTCTCCCCCAAAAAGATCGTCTATGTCAGCTGCGACTGTTCAACAATGTCAAGAGATGTCAAACTTTTCTGCGAAGCAGGCTATAAATTTGAAAAAATCGCCGCCTTTGATATGTTCCCGAGAACATCCCATGTCGAGACGGTTATGTTGCTTTCACGCTGCAATTAAACCAAAATAATTGTGCAAATGGCATACAAATATTTGTATTCCGCTTGTTTTTTATATTGTACTTTTGCCTTAAATATGTTATACTGTATTTATAATATAGTATTATAGGGGGTTATCATGTTTAAAAAGAAGCCAATTACACTTGCCGTTGTACTGACCGCTCTTGTATTTCTTTTTATTTTTTGCAAAGACTTTTTCATACCCAAGGCCGAAAAGCACGAGCTTTACGAACTTCTGTCATCTAAAGCGGGCGGCGCTGATGTTCGCATAAGCACTGAGGTCAAAGTAGGCAACAGGATTGCAAATTACACTCTCGAGCTTTCCGATGGCTCCTCAATGATAAACAGAGACAACGGTAAGACATATACCCTCCGTTCTCTGTCACGATATACAGGCGAAAAATACTGTGAAATGAGTTATTCTGACGAAAACGGAGACTACACTCTCAGCTGGTATTATCCCTCAGGGCGCGACGATTTAAAATATCTCATATCAAAGAGCAAAAGCGGCACTCGCGCCGTTTGGAAATTTTATGATTTTGATATATCCGAATGTGTCGATGAAAGCCGAATGCCCGAGGAAAGCCGGCAGCTGTATGAAAAACAGAAAAAGAATATCATAGCCAATGCCGAAAAATATATAAAAAATGCCGATACTTCTCCGTATACTCTCGGTGAAATGCTGTCTCTGATATACGGAGCATCTTCCGCTGAAGACATTGAGTCAATCGAATTTTCCCCTCCAATATCTGCCGAATATCCCAATACCTACGGCGACGAATACACATCGTCCGAAAGACGGGAGATAGATAAAATCTATGATATTATCTCTGAAATAAAGTTCTACGGCATGGAAAGTTTTTACGGCAAATCCGAGCTGCGCAAGGATATTGTGTCGGAATTGTCCAAAGAAGAGCTCAATAAAGGCAGCGACTCCCATATAACTATAAAGCTTAAAAACGGTGAAATAATCGACGACTGGATATTCGACCCTGTTGTCGGCAACCTGTACGGATACGGCAACCGCTGCAGCGAGATCATATCCCAAGAGGATATAAAGGCTCTGTCAGATATTATGAGTGTCAAAAAATAAAAGAGACCTCTGGGTCTCTTTTATTTTGTCTCCTTAATTGAAAAAAAGTTTTTTCTGTATGTCAGTATTCCGTCTTTTCTCATCTTCGAAAGCTCGGCCGACAGAGCGCTCCTGTCGACGCCGAGATAATCGGCCAGCTGCTGTCTGTCAAAGGGAATTGTGAAGCTCATATCCCCGTTTACCGACGCCTGGCGGGACAGATAAGCCATGAGCCTTCCTCTTATCGTCTTGTGAGAAGTGTAGAATATCTTGTCGGACAGATGGAGATTTTTCTCGGCCGTGAGGGCAAGGAGATTTTTGATGACGGCGCTGTGACATTCGCATGTCTCGCGGCAGCTTGTCATAAGCTTTGAAGCATCTATAAACATCACCTCGGTATCGTCTGCCGCCGTCACATTTACCGACAAAGGCACATCGGGCAGAAATGCGTAGGTCTCGGCAAAAATCTGTCCCTTGCCGAAATGGCCTAAAATGTCGGTATTTCCCCACACATCTCCCCTCTCTATATTCACGCTTCCCGACAGCACAAGGCCGATATTGTGAGTCTTCTGACCCTCGCCGTATATGACATTGCCTTTCTGGTATTTTTTGCAGAACGCGCCAAGACAAATGAACATTTTTTCAGCGTCTTTTTGAGATACATTTTTAAAAAGCGGAGTGTCCGCCAAAAAAGAAAAATCCATAAAATCTCCTTTTTGTTGTTAAAACAACATACTTTTGAGCACTATTATATTATACTCTCATTGTAAAGTCAAATACGAACCGAGGAGGAAAGTTTTATGGTAAGAAGAATTATAGAGATAGATGAGGAAAAGTGCAACGGCTGCGGCAAATGCGCCGCCGCCTGCCACGAGGGAGCCATAGGAATGGTAGACGGCAAGGCAAAGCTTTTGCGTGACGACTACTGCGACGGTCTCGGCGACTGTCTGCCCACCTGCCCCACAGGAGCAATACGCTTTGTGGAGCGCGAAGCCGCTGCCTATGACGAGGCGGCCGTAAAAGCCAACATGGCCAAGGCCAAAAAGCCCTTTGTCTGCCCCGGCTCTATGGCAAAGGCCATATCACGCCCTGCCGAAGAACCCCGCTCTGAAACCCATGAATCTCACAGCATGCTGCGCCAGTGGCCCGTGCAGATAAAGCTTGCCCCGATAAATGCTCCTTACTTTGACGGAGCAAAGCTTTTGATCGCCGCCGACTGCTCGGCATACGCCTTTGCCGCCTTTCATGAGAAATTTATAAAGAGTCACATCACCCTCATCGGCTGCCCCAAGCTGGACAGCGTCGACTACTCGGAAAAGCTCACCGAAATAATAAAAAACAACGACATAAAGAGCGTCACCGTGGTACGCATGGAGGTGCCCTGCTGCAAAGGTCTTGAAAACGCCGCCATAGCTGCCCTCAAAGACAGCGGAAAATTCATTCCGTGGCAGGTGGTTACCATTTCCACAGACGGACGAATTATCGTTTAAAAAAAGCTCCCCATGGGAGCTTTTTTTATATTGCAAACATCTGTTCACGCCGTCGGTTTTCCGTTACTTTTCTTTTTCGCAAGTTTGACAACTGCCCATATCCCCCATCCTATGACACATATGAGTGACATAAAGCCTGTGAAAATGGCAAGGAATACATAGCCGAGACTTTTCCACCCCATGACTGCGGCGGACACAACTGCCGATATGAAAAGCACTGAAATCGGCAGCAGACGGGCCGCTTTACTTCTCACTTTGAAACAGAGCAGCAGCTGTATCGGCAAAAGCACGGCAACAGAGAAAATCAGCACAAGAGTGGTGATTTCCACATCCCCTATCCAAATGTCAAACATATACTTACGCCCCTTTCTGTCTCAGCGAGAGCTTTTTATTTAAAACCAAGCCTCATAATAAAACCAGTTGTCGGTTATCCTCTTTGTAATTCCGCCGTTGTCGGTGCCGTCGCTCCACTCCCAGCTGTTTTCTCCTGTTTTTGCAAGCTCATAATCACAGTTTTGATAGGCGGCAGGAACATCGTTTTCCGAGTAGTAGAAGCCGTAATATTTGGCCGATGGGATTATGCCGAATCCGCCGTAAAAGAACTGCACGATGTTGTTTTTTCCGCCGTAAACTCCCTCTATCTCCACGCCTTTAAAGCTGTCAGAGTCTTTTTGTCCGCCGAGTATCTTCAGCGTTTCCGCTTCGAGACCTTCCCTGTTTTCGAGGACGAAGCTGTATATCTTATCCTCATAACTTCTCAAAACCGTCACTCCCAGCACGGCGAAAACCGCTAAAACTGCGGCGGCATAGAGCAGAAACCGTCTTTTGTCTTTAGTCTTTCTCATTTTTCTCACCTTTTTCAGTATTTCAGCCTGTCAAGCCCTTCCTTTAAATCCTCGGCTATGTCTTCCCAGTTTTCAAGGCCGACAGACAGCCTGACAAGACCTTCGGAAATGCCGAACTCCTTTAACTCCTCGGTGGTGTATGGGGAATGTGTCATGCTGGCGGGGTGCTCTATCAGCGTTTCGGCGTCGCCCAGACTCACTGCCAGAGTGCAGAGTTTTAGGGAATCCAAGAGTTTTTCGCCGTTTTCCCTGCCGCCCTTTACCTCAAAGCTTATCATGGCGCCGAATTTTTTCATCTGCTTTTTCGCTATTTCATGTCCCTCATGGCTCTCAAGCCCGGGGAAGTACACCTTTTCGACAGCGGGATGATTTTTCAGGAATTCCGCTATCTTTTCGGCCGACTGACAGTGTCTGTCCATGCGTATCTCGAGGGTTTTAAGGCCTCTGAGTATCAGAAAAGCCTCGAATGGCCCCAAAACTGATCCCGTCATATCTTTTATTCCGAAAAGTCTGACATCATTTATAAACTCTTTTGAACCCGCCACAAAGCCCGCTATCACATCTCCGTGGCCGTTTAAATATTTGGTGGCCGAATGTACCACCGCATCACAGCCCAGCTCTATGGGATTTTGCAGATACGGCGTGGCAAAGGTGTTGTCGCATATCACCATTATGTCCCTGTTGTAGTCGTGGACGGTTTTGGCCGCAAGCTCGATGTCGGTTATCTTGAGATTGGGATTTGCGGGGGTCTCGAGATACACCACCCTCGTGTTGGGTTTCAGTGCCTTTTTGAGCTGTTCTATGTCCGAGGTGTCCACAAAATCCACCTCGACGCCGTATCTCGATATGCCGTGAGCCAAAAATGCATAGGTACAGCCGTAAAGGGTTCCGTCGGCCACGATGTGGTCGCCCGCTTTGCATGCCGTCCAAAAGGCCGCCGATATGGCTCCCATGCCCGACGAAGTGGCCG
>CAJKFC010000025.1 GCA_905199135.1 uncultured Eubacteriales bacterium | reverse complement strand
TGCCGCCGAAAGCCAGTAAAAGGCCTCAAAACCGAACGGCGCCAACCCATATAATATCACAAAGAAATTTGACACATTGAAGTATTTTTCAAAAACTTTTTTTAAAATTATGCCAGATGCCGCATACATGAGAGAGATAAGCACAACGCTTATCCACATATTGTCCCAAAAAGACGACCAGAAGGCTATGTCCATGATTCCTGCAAAAGGTCTCGCCTTCAAAAGCCCCAGTGAGGATATAGCCTCGCCGAGAGACGAATAGAAATGCCTGTAATCATAGTACTGTATGTAGTCGTCAAGCTGCGGATAGTAGGCTATGCCACGCCAGAAATATCTGACAAGCAGCATGAAAAAACACGATATGAACAGGACAAAGTCCCGATTTTTTATCAGCTTTTTAAAGTTTGTTGACATACTTCTTTATTCTCACCAACTCTTTCAGCATATTTATGCTGTCTCTCACTATATTGACAGAAGACTCTCTGTGATTGACTATCTCGACGGCAAACTCGCCTATCTTTCCCCTCATTTTTTCGGCAATGAGTATCATCTCAAAGTCAAAGGCAAAGCGATCGGTACTGCATTTGGAGAAAACCTTTCGGCCGAAATCTCCGTTCATCACCTTTATGCCGCACTGGCTGTCGGAATATTTGAGCCCGAACATCCTGAGCACCATGAGAAAGACCTTTGAAGCTATCTTTCTGATGAGGGGATAGTTTTTATATCCGTCCTGCTGTCTGCTGCCCAAAAGCAGATCGAGCCTGTTTTTCTCCAGAATTTCCGCTCCTCTTTTTACAGCCTCGAGACCGAAGGCAAGATCGGCGTCGGTGTAGACCACTATGTCTCCCATCGATTCCGCAATTCCCGTACGCACGGCGCAGCCCTTTCCCCTGTTGGGAGAATAGGACACAATTTTGGTGCTTTTCAGCTTACTTGAGTTTTGAGCGACCGTTTTGGTGTTGTCCTTGCTTCCGTCGTCGACAAAAATAAGCTCAAAATCGGCAAAATTCTGCGAAAGAAAGCTTTCGCACTGGGCTATGGTGTCGGCAATTATCTTTTCTTCGTTATATCCCGGTATTACAAGAGAGAGTTTCATTTTATCCTCCGCGAGAAACTTCTTATTTTCGGCACCCCGCCAAAAGGCAGGGCGCCGAATGTTTTTTACTTATAAAGCTCGTTGAATACAAGCTTAAAGGTTCCGTGGGTCTGAGCTCTGTGGAGCGGAGCAAAACCATAGAGTATGGCTTCGCCCTTGCCGCACTCGGCCCTCACCATGGCGCCGTTCTGGGAGAGGTATTCCTCGCCCGTCAAAAGACCGCTCTGAAGTATATCCTTCTTGGGATATGTCACTACACACTTGTAGTTTTCGGCATTTCTCCTGTCTTTGACAGCAAAGACGGGGCCGTCCCAATGGAGAATATATCCGTTCTTCGGCATGCCGTAGGCGGCATTGTCCTCTGTGTCAAAGCTTACACGGAGGGTCGAACCATGGGTGTTGAACTTATTGAGAGGCACCTTATCAACGACATTTTTAATGCCGAGATTCAGCACATCTATGGCGTAGAGAGAGGACTCGTTGAAGGCCAGAAGTTTTCCGCCCTTTTCGACGAATTCCCTTATCTTTGCCGCGCCCTCGTCGCCGAGACCGCTCTGATATTCCTCAGGCTGCTTGCCGACCCACATGAGCATCTGTTCGATGGCGGGGTCGTTCTTGATGTTCTTGGGGCCGATAAGCATCTCTTTCTTGTCCTTGGGCAGAATGAGAACATCGACATCGTTCAAAGCGCCGTTTATGATATCTTTATCAAACACCGTCTTGTATTCGAAGCCGAAGTTTTCAAGGACGAGCCTTGTCCAGCCCTCGTCGGCGTTGCCCGAATAGTATCTCTGATAGAGAGCCACCTTTGCGGGCTTGATTTCGGTGAGGGGATACTTCTTGTCGGCTGTGCGGTATTTAAAGCCCTCAAGATCCTTTTCATCTACATTTTCCACATAGAAATCGTGCCACGGGCAGGTGTCTATGCGGTATACTTTTATGCCTTTCTTAAACAGCTTGTTCACAAGGGCAAAAGCGTCGTTTTCCTTGGCCGAAATAACATATGCCGAGGCCTTTTCCACCTTGGAATCCACATGGGGAGCGTCGGTTATGGTCTTTAGTCTGCCCTGAACCTCGCCCATGGCAGGTATGCAGGTGACGCCCATATACTCGGCTACTGTATCGGCTGGCACATCAAAGGCAGTAAAGGCGCCGTCCTTGTTTCTCGTGTATATGCTGTCAGGATAGAAGGTTCTCTCCAAAAGGTTCTTGATAACGCCGTACTTAGGCTGACTGAGCATTACTACAAAGGAGCCTGCCGGATACATTACAGAGCCCACGGTAATGGCCGAAAGAGCCACCTTGACCTCTATGTTCTGACCCAGAAGAATGTTTATCAGCTTGTGCATTGTGCCTGTATCGTGCTGATCCTTGGGTATGATAAAGGCCTTTACAGGGTCGTTTGCTCCCCTTTCGGTCTGTCTCAGAGCCTTCTGAGCCATATTTTTGAGGATCTGCTTTCTGTTTTTTGCCATGGTGTCGAGAAGAGCCATGGCTACCGTATACTGCTGACGCACTATGTCGGAAAGCTTCCACCAGCCGCCTTCCCACGGATGGGGGAAATATGTCCTTGCCTCGTAGGTGGGCATCTGAAGATCGCCGTCGCCCTGAAGCTGTGTGGGATGTATGTAGAGGGGTGTTGCAAGCTTTGCGCTGGCCGACTCTGTCAGCATACCTGCTATGTTGTGGCTGTTGGTTATCCAGTGATATCCGTAGTGTCCCCAGCCGGGATACTGAGTAGAATTGGCTATGCCCGCTATACCCTCTTCCTCGCACTTATATGCCATATTGGCGCCGTAGAGACTGAGCTCTCTCCAGATAAGGGGATCTGTATAAGGTCTTATAGGCTCCTTGTAGGGAGCTATGAAAAGTCTTGCGCCGTAAGAGCCCATGTGGTGGTGATCCTGATAGCTCTGGGGCATCCATTCTTTGAAGATGATCTGACCCATGTATCTCGATTCCACTATATTCTGGGCAAAAGCGTCGCGGTTGTTGTCGTGACCTGTGTATTTGTGATAAAGGCTGGGATAGGTAACGCCCTCGTTCTCTGTGCCGAGGTACTTGTTATACCAGTCGCAGACCATTATCTGACCGTCGGGATTGAAGCACGGAACCATGACGAATATTACATTTTCCAGAATGCTCTTCTTCTCCTCGGTGTCAGCCAAAAGCAGGTCGTATGCCAGCTGAGGGGCCATCTGCGTGCCGCCTATCTCTGTGGCGTGGAGGCTCATACTCTGTACGCACACGGCTTTGCCGTTTTTGACCATCTGGTCTATCTTGTCCTGAGAAAGTCCCCTCGGGTCGGAAAGCGCCATGGACATCTTGCGGTATTTCTCGAGGTTTTTCATGTTGTTTTCCGATGTGATGATAACCTTGAGAAATCTGTTGCCCTCTGTCGACGGCCCCATATCGGTCACGCTGATACAGCCGCTCTCTTTTTGAAGCAGGTCAAAATAATCGCATATTTTGTCCCAGCGGATTATCGTTCTGTCAGATCCGGGAACCGCTCCGAAAAACTCCTTAGGGCTTGTAAGCTTGCTCATAAGTATTCCTCCTGTATTTTATTTTTGTGTTTTTGAAAAAAGTTATGCCAGCTCTATGCGTATGGCTTCTTCGGGATGGAACTCAAATGCCAGGTCGTGAATGTTATGGCCGGTCATATCACGGAGAACCTTGCCCTTGAGCTCATAGTAACGGATAAAACGGCGTCTCGACGCGTCCTCGATCATCCAGGACTCCTTATCCCAGTAGAGATACTCCTCGGGATCGTGGCGGACCTTGTCAAAACAGAAGTTGAGCATACGATCTTTATACTGCACCTCGTATATAAGCTCTTCTCTTGTCATGTCGTATTCGCCGCCGCGAACTACATCGTAAACATGGAATTTCATAGTCTTTACCTCTCTTTGTACTCTTTTGAATATTTAAAAAACACGGTGTGTTTTTTGACTGATTTATTTTATACCCGTGCTGCCGAAGCCGCCCGAGCCTCTCTCGGTGTCCGAAAGGCTTTCGCACACCGTAAGGGTCACCTGCTTTACATTTACTATTACAAGCTGGGCTATACGGTCTTTATCCCTTATGACAAAGTCCTCGTCTCCGTTGTTTTGCAGCGTGACGAATATCTCGCCTCGGTAGTCGCTGTCTATAAGACCTACACCGTTTGCAGGACATATGCCGTATTTAGATCCCAGAGATGATCTGCCCATTACAAAGCCCGCAAAGTCTGCGCTTTCAAGCTCGATGGCGATTCCCGTGGGAACTTTTGCCCTGCCTCCCGCCTTTATAACCATATCCTCTGTGAGAAAAGCTTCGAGGTCCATGCCTGCCGAGCCCTTTGTCTGATATTTGGGAACAGACGGCTTGCGCCCCTCCCTTTCGATGAGCATTATGTTCATTCTACACCTCGCTGATAGAGACCTCTCGTTATTTTATTCGGCATATAGCCTGTGTTTTCGGTATACGCCCTTATTATCTCGGAGCACTCCGACGGACTCTCCACCGTAAAGTTGAGCCTTGCATAGGAAAGGCCGAGATTTCTGTAAAGATTCTGCTTGTCAGCGTAGTACAGAACATCGCTGTTGTATATGGTATTGCGGCAGCCCTCTTCCCTGACTACCGGGAACATTCTGCCCGTCTTGTCTTTGAGATAGCATCTGCCCTTTTCACAGCTGCAGCTGCCCGTTCTGTTTTTTATCATGCAGCTTTCAGTGACCATCAGAGGCAGTCTACCGTAGACAATTATCTGTGATTCCACGCATTTTGATATGTCCCTTATCTGGGGGAAGTTGAGCTCAAATGACAAGGTCTGGCACATTACACCCATTGATTTAAACTGCTTCATAGTCTGTGAATTAAATACATTAAGCCCGAAATCACCGTGAATTTCAAACCCTGTATCTTTCAACAGATGGGGGTGTCCTACATTGGTGCAGACGGCGGCGTTTGCTCCGTTTTTTTCGGCTTCTTCCAGCATCTTGCGGACTTTCGGCATCTCGCTGTCAAAGATTATTCTCGGAAGAACGACGCCTATCTTCTGCCCCGCCTTTTGCAGAGCGGCATACCCTTCAAGATTTTTGCAGTACTCCAAAAGCGGAATGTATATATAGGCAGGTCTCGACTTCAAAGCTTCCTTGGTTATCTGGTCATTACTTGTAAATGAATATATATACTGCGGCGTTTCACGGGTGTTTAGCCTTTCATAGCCGAAATGCCACTCAAGCTCTCTTCTCGGCGCACCCGACTTTCTCTGAGCCGTCAGGGCATCAAGACACTGGCGTCTCATGGAATTGATGACCGAAAGGGGGATCTTGAGCCCCTCGTCCATATTTATCTCTATCTCTCCTGGGGCAAATATAGTGCCGCCCGTCTTTCTGAGACTGTTTTTTATATCGTCTGCGGTTGTCGGTCTGAAATTCGCCCTTTCGGCCGTTCCGCCGAAGCACTCATAGAGATTTCCGCCCGCCGATGCGGCAAGCCTCATTCTCTCGTTTTCTTTGGCTGTAAAGACAAAGTCCACCGAAACACAGGGAGCTTCGTCTCCCGTATAAAGGATCTGAGCCTCCTTATATATCTCCTTGAGTTCTTTTGACTGAATGTCGTTGTCCTTGCTTCCGAACATGTGGCCGCCCTTGTTGCCCGTAAAAAAGCCGTCAGTAAAGCCGTCTCTCGAAAAGAGAATTTTGAGGTTTTCCGACTCTCTTTGTGTTGGGCCGCGGTTTTCATCTATAAGTCTCCTGTAAACATTGGTGACATAGGCGGTGTATTCAGGCCTTTTCATTCGTCCCTCTATTTTGACGCAGGACACTCCCGCCGCCTTTATATCTCTGATATATTTTGCAAGACACAGGTCTTTAAGGCTGAGATGGGCTCCCGCAGAGCCGTTTTCATAGCTGTATGTCATGCGGCACGGCTGGGCGCAGAGACCTCTGTTTCCGCTTCTGCCTCCCACAAGAGCCGAAAAGTAGCACTGACCCGAATAACACATGCACAGAGCTCCGTGGCAGAAAATCTCGGTCTCTATGCCGCAGTTTTCGGTGATATATTTTATCTCTTCAAAGGGCAGCTCTCTCGAAAGAACCACTCTCGAAAAACCCAGCTCCTTCATGGCGAGGGCACCGTCAAGATTGTGGACGGTCAGCTGAGTAGAGGCGTGTATCGGCATATCGGGAAATGCCTTTTTTATTATCGAAGCAACGGCAAGATCCTGCACTATTACGGCGCTGGCTCCCGCTTCGTTGAGCACTCTTAAAAACGGAATGAGATTTTTCAGCTCTCTGTCGGTCAAAAGAGTGTTTACCGTTATATAGCTGTGTTTATTTCTGACCTTGAGGTATTTTATCGCCGTAACCAGCTCCTCATTGGAGAGGTTTTTGGCGTTTCGCCTGGCGTTGAAGTCTCCTCCGCCGAAATAGACGGCGTCGGCCCCCGCTCTCGCCGCTGCATATATACTTTCCAAAGAGCCCGCAGGGCTCATAAGCTCAAGCTTTGACATTACTTTTCCTCTGAATTATCATATATTATACTGACGAAGATCACATATGCCTGACCCGATGTGACCATCGCTTTTCCGTCCTGTTCTTCTACGCAGCCGACGGCGCAGTAGGCATAGTCTGCCTTTGGCGGCACGGTATCGCCCATGTCAAAATGCTCCACAGATACAGCTGCGCGGCATACGCCCTTACGGCACATGACTCCGAAGTCCGTTGCCCTGCCCCTGCTCTCAACATGCTCTGCTCCGTCAAAGGTGAGTATATCGAGCTTTTTCAGAGAGATGCTCTCCCCTTCTTTTATCAGCTCAATTCTGTCGGAAAGGGCGACGAGATGCCTTTTGTAGAGCGGCAGAGATGTAAACACACTCTGCTCATCATCTATTGTGGCAATGGATATCCTGTAATCAAATTTTCTCTCTTTATATTCCGAATCGGCAGGGCATATGACAAGCTGAGCCGTCGTACCGCCCGACCACTTTGAAAGCACACAGTTATATCTGCTCAAAAAAAGCATAGAGATCCCCCATATTAAACATTCTTACAATACATATTATATAACATAATTTCCCCTTTGTAAAACATTTTTTATCTTTGTCGTCTCATTCACAAAAAAGTAAATTTTTGTTGCCATTTTGTTGTGCGTATGGTAATATATTGTTATATAATAAATCAAAGGAGACTGTTATGATTGTTCTAAAGCTCACAGCCGTCGTAATACTTCTTCTCATTCTCATCAATAAGAAGGTAAACCTCGGCATCTCCCTCGTAATCGCCTCGATAGCCATGGTGCTGCTCAACGGTCAGGGGCCCACCGATTTTCTTCAGGCGTTAGTCACCACCGTCAAAGAACCGCTGACTTACACCATGACCTTCACCATTCTGTTCATATCCATCATGGGATATCTCATGAACAGATACCACATGCTTGACAGAATGATCGAGCATCTCGAGCAGATACTGCGAAGCGCAAAGGCCACAATACTTTTAGCTCCAACAATTATCGGGCTTTTGCTGGTCACGGGCGGCGCCCTCATGTCCTGCCCCGTCGTCGACAAGCTGGGTGAAAAACTCAAGCTCCCCAACGACAAGAGGGCGGCTATCAACATGATTTTCCGCCACGGTCTCTATTTTGCCTATCCCCTTTCGACAAACATGATTCTGGCCGCCGAGCTGGGCGGTTTCAACATATTCAATTTCATAAGTCTGACATTCCCCCTGACGATAGTCATGTTTATACTCGGATACTTCTGCCTTTTGAAAAATGTCAAGGACGAGCGCCCCGCAAAAGTCTCCAAAAGCGAATACATCGGACATATCGGCGGCTTTCTCGTCCACTCTTCCCCCATTACGGTCAGCATAATTCTCACGGTTATTCTGGGTCTTCCCTTCCACTATACCCTGCCCGTCGGCATCCTGACGGCGATAGTCGTGAATTTCTTTGATTCCAAAAAGAATCCCCAGTACGCCGTTCCCGAAAATCCCCTTGCACTCGTTGTAAAGGGCATAAACATGAAAACTCTCTACGCCATTTGGGGAACATTGCTTTTCAAATCGGTCATAGGCAACACAAGCGAACTGGCAGACTTTGTCTCCCAGATGGTAAAGACCGGCGTTCCCGTAGAACTCATCGTTTTAGTTGGCGTCGGAATACTGTCCTTTGCCATGGGCAACTTCCAGTCCTCTCTGGCTATCATATTCCCCCTCATAATTCCTCTCGCTTCCAGTCAGTATGAGGTTATGGTGTTCGGATATCTGATGTATGCCGTTGGATTTTTGGCATACTTCACCTCGCCGATACATATGTGTCAGATACTCACCCTGGACTATTTCAAAACCAGCATGAAAGAACTATACACCAACTACAAGGTCTTCCTGCCGCTTTTGGTTGTGGCCCTCATCATATGGTACTTTGTCCTCAAAATGGGTGTTCCCGCATAACATACAAAACCCGCCTTTTTGGCGGGTTTTGAACAATATTCGTCTTAGGAGCAAAAATGGAATGTATTTTAAATCACGGTGATTTTACTCTCACAATCTCGTGGAATGTATATGAATCCGACCTGAACTTTCCCGTAAATACCACAGCATGCATATCTGTCAGCGACAGAAATTTCTCGTGCCGTGCCTCCATGGATCTGAACGCTGAGGGCGCCGCCATGTTTTCCAAAGACTTATCATCTCTTTACAAAAACCTCTCGGGCAAAGCCGTTCTTCGGCAGCCTTACGGCTCGGAGATGTTCATAAGCTTTGAAGCCTGTCCTCACGGTCACATATGTATCAAAGGCCGGCTCGACATGCTAAACGACAGGGATTCCTGCTCCATAGAGTTTACAAAAACCGTAGACCAGACCTCTCTCAAAAGTTTCAGCCTTGAAAACGAGGCTGTCCTTTCGAAATACCTGTGAAATTCACTTTAGATAAGGTTTAAAACATGATAGATTACAGATACGAGACCTTTCTCGCCCTGTGCGAGATCAAAAACTATACCAAGACGGCGCTGAAGCTTCACATGACCCAGCCCGCCGTCACCCAGCATATCAAATACCTGGAAAAACTCTACGGCTGCAAGCTTTTCAACTACCGTTCAAAAGAGCTTGAACTGACCGACGACGGCAGACTTCTGTACGAGTACACCAAGAGAATAGCCGCCGATGCCGAGCGCATAAAGGAGCTTTTGGGCAAATCCTCCTCACGAAAAATATCCTTCGGCGCCACCCTCACCATAGGTGAATACATCATGCCCGACATTCTCTCAAAGGTAATGCCCCTTTACAAAGGTGTGCATTTCAATATGTATGTCGAAAACACCGACGCCCTTTTTAAAAAGCTCATGGGAGGTGAAATATCCTTCGCCCTTGTAGAGGGATATTTTGACAAGTCTCAATACTCCCACACCCTTTTTAAAGAAGATCCCTTTATCGCCGTATGCTCTCCCCTTTCCGAGTTTGCCGAGGGCTCATACCGCATAGCAGACCTTTTAAAAAGCAAACTCATTTTAAGAGAGAGCGGCTCGGGCTCGAGGGCGATACTGCAAAATATTCTGTTCGGCAAAAATTATTCTGTAAACAGCTTTGCCGACTGGATAGAGATAGGAAACATAAGGGCAATAAAACGCCTTGTGGAACAAAACGCCGGCATAAGCTTTATGTACAAGACCGCCGCAAAGGAGGAGATAGAAAACGGCTCTCTCAAAGAAATAGATGTATCGGATTTCAACGGCTCGAGAGAGTTCAACTTTGTCTTTCTCAAAGACAGCATACACAGAGACGAATATCTCAAATGGGCGGAAATTTTCAAACAGATAGCCCTTTTCGATGAAAAACAGCGATAAAAAACCGCCTGCAATGCAGGCGGTTTGATTTTTGTTATTTATTTGTTTTCCTCGATGAACTCTCTCATTCTCTTTACGGCTTCCTTGATATTTTCCATGGATGCCGCATAGGAAATTCTTACATGGCCGCTGCCGCATTCGCCGAAGGCGTCGCCGGGTACAACGGCAACTCCCTTTTCCTTGAGAAGTCTCTCGCAGAACTCCTCGGAACTGGAAGCAAACTTGGAGACATTCGGGAAGATATAGAATGCTCCTTCGGGCTCAAAGCACTCAAAGCCCATGTCCAGAAGCTCCTTATAGAGATACTGGCGGCGCTCATTGTACTTTTCACACATATACTGTGTATCGGGCAGACCGTTTCTCAAAGCCTCGATAGCCGCATACTGAGCGGGCGAGGGAGCCGACATGATGGCGAACTGATGAACTCTGCCTATATACTGCATGAGCTCACGGGGAGCGCAGCAGTATCCGAGACGCCAGCCTGTCATGGCGAAGGTCTTGGAGAAGCCGCTTACGAGAACTGTTCTCTCTCTCATTCCGGGGAGAGATGCAAAAGAAGTGTGCTTCTGCTTGTAGGAGAGCTCGGCGTAAATCTCATCGGCGATGACGAGAATATCTGTATCCTTGAGAACCTCGGCTATCGCCATAAACTCATCGCGGTTCATGGTTGCGCCTGTGGGGTTGTTGGGGTATGTCAGAACGATAGCCTTTGTCTTGGGAGTGATGGCAGCCTTGAGTTCCTCGGGCATGAGCTTGAAGCCGTTTTCAGCCTTTGTCACTATGGGCTTTGCAACACCGTGATAGAGCTCTGCAAGGGGAGCGTAGCTGACGAATGCAGGCTCGGGAATGAGCACCTCGTCTCCTGTCTCCAAAATAGCTCTGAGGACTATGTCTATGGCTTCGGAGCCGCCGACGGTTACCAGAACTTCGTCACTCGGATCATATTCAACATTGAATCTCTCACTGAGATATTTGGATATCTCTTTTCTGAGTTCTATAAGACCGTAGTTTGCAGTGTAAGATGTCTTTCCTTCGTTGAGAGACTTTATGCCTGCTGCGCGGATATGCTCGGGAGTTACAAAATCAGGCTCGCCTATGCTGAGCGAAATAACATTTTCCATCTGAGCGGCTATATCAAAAAACCTGCGGATTCCCGACGGCTTTATACTCAGGATTCTTTCGTTTAATATCTTTTTATAATCCATATTATTCCTCCGATTAAATTAAAAATAACTGACCAATTACCACATATAATTATACTATAATTAGGTCGGTATGTCAATGATTTGAATATATTCACATTACTTTTTTGACACTTTTAACAGCTTCTTGATATTTTTATCATACTCCAGCCGTCCTTGGTTATTATTTTATCAATCTTGGCGCCATGTTCGATATAATAGTCTCTGACTTCCTCAGTCCTCTCCTCTATTATGCCCGATATTATGAGAATTCCGTCATCTTCAAGGCTGCTCAAAAGGAAATCGCACATATTTTTCAGCACATCCGCCACTATATTGGCGCATATCATGTGGTATTTCTGCTCCTTAAGCTTGTCATAAAGAGCTTTGTCGCTCATGAGATCTCCTCTGTAAACAGAGAATTTTTCCTTTGATATGTCATTTTTTAAAATATTTTCCGCTGTGGTTTTGACGGCGTTTTCCTCAATGTCACAGCCTATCGCCTTATCGGCTCCCATAAGGAGCATTGCAGTAATAAGTATTCCGCTGCCGCAGCCCACATCGAGCACAGTCTTGCCCTCAAGGTCTGCGCCGTCTATCTCATCGAGGCACAGCCTTGTTGTGGCATGGGAGCCTGTACCGAAAGAGGACGCAGGGTCTATGGTCAGCACTTTTCTGTCATCTTCGTTTTCAATTTCCTCCCAGCTAGGTCTGACAAGCAGACGGTTTCCCACTTTAAAAGGCTTATAATACTGTTTCCAGTTATTTTCCCAGTCCTCGCTTTTCACTCCGTTGACGGTGATTTTGGAGTCGGGTCTCTCCCTTTTCATAGTCTCAAGAATATCGGAAAGAGCCTGTCTGCCCTTATCGTCTTCTTCGAGATAAACGGTTACAGTTACATCTCTGTCCCTGTCTCCCAGCAGTTTGTCGTCAATATAATCCCATTTTGTGGATTTCTCCAGAGAAAACTCATAGACATCCATGGGGTCGTCTATCACAAATCCCTCGGCAAAGGGCATGAGCATGGCGCAGATATTGTCGGTGTCTCCGTGCTTTGCCGTCATGGTTACCTGAATATAATTCATCCTTCTTCCTCCCTGTCAAATATCGACAAATCATGATATGCATTTTTGTGCAAGTTATTTATTGTAAGTGCCAACAAAAAGTGTTATAATGTTTAAGCACCTTAAATACTTTTAATGTATTGTGTGTGTATATATTATATAGTATTTTTTATGTATGTGCAACAGAAAATTTAATGGGAGGTATGTTTGTGAATTTTATCAAAAACTATTTTAATCCACAACATCTTGTGCCCAAAGAACACCGTCTTGCCGACGATATGCCCACTTCCAAAGAGGTGCTCCACAGCACTATGGCGGTGGCATGGCCGGCCATAGTGGAATCCTTCCTCGTGGCTCTGGTCTCGCTGGTAGACAACATGATGGTGTCCGGCATAGGCCCTGCCGCCATAGCGGCCGTCGGTCTGTCCACTCAGCCCCGTTTTGTTCTTTTGGCTCTTTTTATGTCGCTCAATGTCGGTATCACCAGCGTCGTCGCCCGCAGAAAAGGCGAGATGAATCAAGCCAGTGCAAACCATGTTTTGAGCAGCGCCTTGAAAATGGTGGTAGTCGGCTCTATTATAGCCACCGTTCTCGGCATACTTGTCAGCGAGCCCGCCATGAAATTCATGGGAGCTCAGGAGGACAGCCTGGAGTATGCCGTTACATATTTCGAAATTCTGGTATGCGGTATGTTTTTCAACACCGTATCCCTTGCAATCACAGCCGCCCAGAGAGGCTGCGGCAATACCAAAATATCCATGAATACCAATATCGCGGCAAACCTTGTCAACTTAGTCGGCAACTGGCTGTTGATAAACGGTAACTTGGGCTTTCCCAGGTGGGGTGTGGCAGGCGCCGCCCTCGCCACCGTCATCGGTCAGTTTGTCGCCATGTGCATGGCCATCGGCTCCCTCTGCAAAAAAGACGGTTTTCTCAACATCAAAGGCATTTTAAAACCTGTTAAGGACGAGAGAAACAACCCCTCCATGATGACCGTCGCCGTCTCTGCCGCCACAGAGCAGGTGTTTATGCGAATCGGCTTCATCATCTTCAACAAGATAGCCGCAGGCCTCGGCACTGTGCCTTACGCAACCCATCAGGTCTGTCAGAACTTTATGACGGTGTCCTTCTCCTTCGGCGACGGTCTGTCCATAGCGGCTTCCAGCCTTGTAGGACAGAATCTCGGCAAAGGAAGACCCGATTTCTCACTGCTCTACGGCAAGATATCCCAGCGCATCGGCCTAATTTTCGGCGTATCTCTGACGGTATTCTTCCTGTCACTGAGACATGTGCTGCTTATACCTTTCAGCACCGATCCCTCCATGGTGACCATGGGCGCTTCGATAATGATAATTCTCGCATTTATCTGCCCCGGTCAGATATCTCAGGTGGTCTATTCGGGCGCACTGCGCGTTGCAGGCGATGCAAAGTTTGTCGCCCGTACATCTCTCATATGCATAACATTCGTTCGTACCTTTGTGGCATGGCTCTTCTGCTATCCCCTGGGCTTCGGAATCATCGGCATATGGTTCGGTTTTATCGCCGATCAGTATCTGAGACTGATACTCAATATGGGACGCTTCTGGAAAGGCAAATGGATGCAAATGCAGCTTTAAAATAAAAGGGAGAGCAATCTCCCTTTTATTTTTGCCTTGCTTATTGTAAAACGGGACAAAATATGCTAAAATATATATTGTATAATGTATAAAAAGATAAAATTACTATAAACAGGAGTTTTTATGATAGTAGAACTTGAAGAGATAAAATCAAAATTACTTTCTTTGAAAAACGATGTATATGATCTGGAAGAGGCCTTCAATCTGCCTGCGGGACGCGAGGAGATAAAGGCCCTTCAGGCTCAGACTTCTGCCCCTGATTTTTGGGATGACCCCGAAAACAGTCAGAAAATACTCCAGAAGATAAAGCAGCTCGAGCTCAAGGAAGAAAAATACAAAAACCTTGTGGGAAGCTTTGAAGACATTCAGACCCTCATCGCCATGGCTGAAGAAGAGGACGACAGCAGCCTTCTTGACGAGATAAAATCTGAGTTTTCCGCCTTTACCTCTCAGCTCGAAAACCTCACCCTTGAGACCCTTCTCACGGGAGAATATGACCACAACAATGCAATCATATCCTTCCACGCAGGAGCGGGCGGCACAGAGGCTCAGGACTGGGCTCTTATTCTCTACCGCATGTACGGCCGTTGGGCCGATGCCCACAATTTCAAGATAAAGGTGCTCGACTATATAGGCGGCGAAGAAGCCGGCATGAAGAGCGCAGATATTCTGGTGGAGGGCGAAAACGCCTTCGGCTACCTCAAATCGGAAATGGGAGTACACCGTCTCATCCGTGTATCTCCCTTTGACACCTCGGGCAGACGCCACACCTCCTTTGCCGCAATAGAGGTCATGCCCGAAATAACCGAAGATGTCGACATAGAGATAAAGGACGAAGACCTCAAGGTCGATACATACCGCAGCGGCGGCGCAGGAGGACAGCATGTCAACAAGACCGAATCTGCCATAAGAATAACTCACATTCCCACAGGCATCATAGTTGCCTGTCAGAATGAGCGCAGCCAGCATCAGAACCGTGAAGTCGCCATGAGAATGCTCAAATCTAAGCTGATGGAGATAAAAGAGAGAGAGCATCTCGACAAGATCGAGGACATAAAGGGCGTTCAGAAAAAGATAGAGTGGGGCAGCCAGATCCGCTCCTATGTCTTTATGCCCTATACCCTCGTCAAAGACCACCGCACGGGATATGAGAATACAAATGTCAACGCCGTTATTGACGGTGATATCGACGGCTTTATAAACGCCTACCTCAAGGCGTCCGCCACAGGAAACTGGGCGAAAAAATAATGTATAAAAAGCTGTCTGCTGTCTTTGTAGGTCTCGCGCTGTTTGCCTTTACTGTGCTGACCGACAACTTTTCGCTGACATTTCCCTCGGATTTTCACAGCGAATTTCTCGCCGCTCTTTTTATAATACTGCCGAAACTGGCCTATTCCTTTATAATCGGCATAGGCTTTTTTCTGATAATACCCCATGAAAGGCTCAAAAACAGTCTGCTCATCACCCTTTGCCCCGTCTGCGCGGCGGCGGCATATCAGACAGTTAAGCTGTTCATGGACAGGTCTGTGCTGTCGTCTCTCATGGCGGTGGCAGATGTAAAGGGCATGAACTACCCCTTCCCTCTTTGGGTCTTTTTGGCTTCTCTCGTATTTTTGGAAATACTTTTTTACGAAAAAGAGTGGACAACGGTATTTTTAAAGGATCTTTTGGCTGTGGCAGCGCTGACCGTCGTCTTTGCACTGCCCCACCTGCTTTTTGACTTCGGCATAAACTACACATACCTTTCGGGATTTCAGATAGGAATGTTTTTTGTGGTTAGGGGGATATTCCTTGAAAAATAAAAATATCGGCCTGATGACGGTTCATCTCGCCGTCCTGCTTTTCGGACTTTCAGGCCTTTTCGGCAAGCTCATTACGCTGCCTGCCATAATAATAACTTTGGGAAGAGTCTTTTTCTCCTCTCTGTTTCTTCTGTGCCTTTTAAAAGTGCGCAAAGTATCCTTAAAGCCTCAATCGCGCCTTGACGCTGTTGTTCTTGCCTCGGCAGGCGCAGTTTTAGCCCTCCACTGGTGGAGCTTTCTGGCGTCGATACAGGTGTCCACAGTGGCCACCGCCACCATAAGCTTTTCCACCTTTCCCCTTTTTGTAACCCTTTTGTCCCCGTTTTTTTCAAAGGAGAAGATACTTTCAAAGGACATTGTTTCGGCCTGTCTCATGATGGCGGGCGTATTTATAATGATAGAAAGCTGGGATTTCGGTGAAAGCGGAACTTTAGGTGTATTTCTCGGCCTGTTGTCGGCCGTCACCTACGCCCTCCTTTCTCTGATAAACAGAAATTTTTCCCAAAAATATCCGTCGGCCTTCATATCCTTTTTTGAGCAGGGCTTTGCCTGTCTCTTTCTTCTGCCGTCACTTTTCATAGTGAGGCCGACCTTCGATTTTAAAAATATCATGCTGCTCTTTGTTCTCGGCGTAGTCTTTACGGGAATTTCCCACACGCTGTTCATAAGCGGTCTAAAAAGCGTGAAGCCTCAGACGGCAGGCATAATATCGGGTCTCGAGACTATATACAGCATAGTTTTCGCCTTTCTGCTCTTTCGTGAAATACCGAGCGCAAGAGAGGTTATGGGCGGAGCGGTCATTCTCGGAGTGGTGTTTTATACTACGCTTAGAGCAAAAAACAAAAAATAGCTCCGCTTTAAAATGTTTTTATAAAACAGATATGCGAATATAAGGAGGAAAAATCAATGGCAAAATCAAAAGTGTATTTCAGTGACCTTCAGGTCAAAGGAGGCAAAAATCTGCTTCAGAAGCTGGAGAGTCTTATGTACAAGGCCGGCATGGGTGAAATTGATTTTGACAACAAGTTTGTCGCCGTCAAAATTCACTTCGGCGAGCCGGGAAATCTTGCCTACCTCCGTCCCAACTGGGCAAAAGTGGTTTGCGATTTCATCAAGTCCAAAGGCGGCAAGCCCTTCCTGACCGACTGCAACACCCTCTATGTAGGCGGCAGAAAGAACGCCCTCGACCATCTTGACAGCGCCTACACCAACGGCTTCAATCCCTTTGCCACAGGTGTGCACTGCATCATCGCCGACGGAATTAAGGGCACCGACGAAACCCTTGTCCCCGTTGAAGGCGGCGAATATGTCAAAGAGGCCAAAATCGGCTCGGCCATCATGGACGCCGACATTATAATCTCCCTCAACCATTTCAAGGGGCATGAGCTGACAGGTTTCGGCGGAGCCATCAAAAATCTCGGTATGGGCTGCGGCTCCCGCGCAGGCAAGCATGAAATGCACAGCGCAGGCAAGCCCTTTGTCAATCAGGATCTCTGCATAGGCTGCGGTCAGTGCGTAAATATCTGCGCCCACGGTGCTCCCTCTGTTTTAGGCGGAAAGGCTTCCATAGATCAGAACAAGTGCCTCGGCTGCGGCCGCTGCATAGGCGTATGCCCCATGGACGCCGTAAAACCCGCCTTTGACGAGGCAAACGATGTACTCAACCGCAAAATTACCGAGTACACCAAGGCAGTCTGCGACGGCAGACCCAATTTCCACATCAATCTTGTAATAGATGTGTCGCCCTACTGCGACTGCCATGACTCCAATGATCCGGCTATCGTGCCCGATGTGGGTATGTTCGCCTCCTTCGATCCCGTGGCTCTCGACAAGGCCTGCGCCGACGCCGTAAACGCTCAGCCCGCCATGAAGGGCAGCCTTTTGGACGAGCACGGCCATCATCACCACGACCACTTCACCGATGTCTCCCCCGAGACAAACTGGATAGTCGCCCTGGAGCACGCCGAAAAAATCGGCATCGGCGTGATGGATTACGAGCTCATAGAGGTCAAATAAGCTCATAAGTTTTAAAAACAAAGCGGACAGGAGATAACTCTCCTGTCCGTTTTTATGCCCTTTATTTTGTGGCCTTTATTCTGTCGGCAAAGCTCATTTTGGAAAGAGCCACCACCTTATCCATATCCAGCTTGAGTATTCTCGCCATTCTCATGCCGTATTCCTTGTCGGCCAGATAACAGTGGGCCGCATGGCGGTATTTGATATTTTCCGTCACAGGCATGATGTCTCTCGCCGTATTCTCTATGAGAGCCTTTCTCTCGCCCTCGGTCATAAGGCGGTAGAGATCGCCGGCCTGGTAGAAATCGCCCTCCTCACCCTCGGCGTATCTTGCGGCCTCGCCCGATACCTCATAGGGCGTCTCGGTATATTTGGGCTGTGACTGCCATATGCCCAGGCTGTTGGGAGCATAGGCCTTTATCTTTCCGAAGTTGCCGTCGGTTCTCATTTGACCGTCTCTGTGGTAATAGCACTCCTCATACTTAGCCTGGTTGACAGGTATGTTCTGATGATTTACTCCCAGTCTGTACATCTGCGCATCGCGATAGGCAAAAAGCCTCGACTGCAGCATCTTGTCGGGAGAGGGACCTATTCCGTCTACAAAGGACGCCGGGCTGAAGGCCGCCTGCTCCACCTCAGCGTAATAGTTTTCCACATTTCGGTTGAGACAGAGAGTGCCAACCTCAATGAGGGGGTATTCCTTATGGCTCCACACCTTCGTCAGATCAAAGGGGTTGTCACGATGGTGCTTTGCCTGCTCCTCGGTCATAACCTGTATGTACATTTTCCACTTGGGATAGTATCCCTTTTCAATGGCGTTGTAAAGGTCGTTCTGACCGCTGTCGAGGTCTTTTCCTCTCACATATGCCGCCTCTGCGTCGGTGTAGTTCTTGATACCCTGACATGTTTTCAGATGGAACTTGACCCATACCCTCTCGTTTTTGCTGTTGTACATGGCAAAGGTATGGCTTCCGAAGCCGTCCATATTCCTGTAAGAGGCGGGGATTCCCCTGTCCGACATGACTATTGTCACCTGGTGGAAGCTCTCGGGAGACAGCGTCCAAAAATCCCATTTGCTCTGTGGATTGTGCATATTGGTGGTGACATCTCTTTTCAGAACATGGTTGAGGTCCGGAAATTTCATGCCGTCTCTTATGAAAAACACAGGAGTGTTGTTGCCTACGAGATCCCAGTTTCCCGCTCTCGTATAGAATTTTACGGCAAAGCCTCTGACATCTCTTACGGCGTCGGCCGCTCCCCTCTCTCCCGCCGCCGTGGAAAATCTCACAAATACGGGAGTCTCCTGACCGATTTTAGAAAAAAGATCGGCCTTTGTGTATTTTGTTATGTCACCCGTTACGGTAAATATGCCGTAGGCACCGCTGCCCTTTGCGTGCATTCTCCTCTCGGGCGTCAGCTCCCTGTTAAAATGGGACATTTTCTCCAAAAGCCAACGGTCCTCCAAAAGAATAGGGCCTCTTTCACCCGCAGTGAGAGAATTCTGATTATCTCCTACGGGACTTCCCGCAGTTGTATAAAGTTTATTGCAATTCAAATAACCACCTCCTTTTACATAGTATGCAGGTACATCAAAAGATATACTGTTTAGAAGTATAAAAAAACACCGACAGAAATCTGTCGGTGTTTTGTATTTGCGGGAAATTATTCGTGCTCTTCTTCGCAGCAATCGCAGTCGCCTTCGCACTCCTCGAGATCCTCGAGGTCAAACTCCAGCTCCTCGCCGCATGCGGGGCATTTGATCTCGCCCTTTTTGAGGACTTCTTCGTCTATGTTGATGATCTCCTCGCAGGTGGGGCATACGACCTGATAGAACTCCTCGTCGTCAAACTCGTAGTCATCGTCGTACTCTTCCTCGTCATCATGGCAGCCGCAGCTGTGGTGATGACCGTGGTGGCATTCGCACTCGTCGTCCTCTTCATCATCGTACTCGATGATGTCGTCAAGAGTTTCGTCGATATCGTCGATTACTTCGTCGATCTCGTCAAGAGACTCCTCAATGAGGTCGAGTTCTTCGCCCATGATAGCTGTCTGGTCCTCAAGGTCTGTTACCGAAACGGTGAGGTCGGACAGAATATCGGCTATCGCCGTAAAGATTTTGCCGTTTTCCGATTTCTCGTCGATGTTCATACCCTCCAAAAGGCCTTTGAGGTATGAAGCTTTTTCTGTAAGTGTCATAAAACTCTCCTTTCGTAATTTGAGTTTATATTAAACTTGGGTTTAATAGCTTAGTTCTTGGAGCGGCCCATATACTCGCCTGTACGGGTGTCGATTGTGATCTTCTCGCCGATGTCGATAAAGATGGGCACGCGAACTTCTGCGCCTGTCTCAAGTGTAGCGGGCTTTGTGACATTGTTTGCTGTGTCACCCTTGAAGCCGGGCTCTGTATCTGTTACGACAAGGTCTACAAAAATTTCGGGCTCGATGCCGAATACATTGCCCTTGAAGGAGAGAATCTTTACAACTGTGTTTTCCTTGACAAAGCGGAAAGCATCGCCGAGCTTGTCTGCGTTGATGGGGAGCTGCTCGTATGTCTCTGTGTCCATGAAGTAGTAGAGTTCGCCGTCGTTGTAGAGATACTCCATGTTGCGGCGCTCAATGTAAGCCGACTCAAATTTATCTGTGGGGTTGAATGCGCGCTCTGTAACTGCGCCGGTAATTACATTCTTATACTTTGTGCGGACGAAAGCGGCACCTTTGCCGGGTTTGACATGCTGGAACTCCATAACCTGAAATACATTGTTGTCCATCTCAAAGGTTACGCCGTTTCTGAAATCGCCTGCGGTTACCATATAGATAATACCTCCAAATTTTTCTTAGGTCTATTGTATAACAGAAAGTGGCTTTTTTCAAGAAAAAACCGTTCTGTTTCTCCGTTTTTTCGGAAATTTTACAGGATGAT
>CAJKFC010000024.1 GCA_905199135.1 uncultured Eubacteriales bacterium | reverse complement strand
ACATTTGTTCCCATATATATATGATACCACAGACGAGACAGTATGTAAATAGACAAATTTGTATATACAATTTTCATAAATTTTTGGGAATGTATAGAAAATCATATTGTTATATGATATAATACTGTCCATAACTCGGATTTGAGAGATACTCCGAGGGATTTAAAACCAAATAAGGCTTAAAGGGGAATTGTATTATGGGGATCTTCGGCATTTTCAGGCAGAGCGATGAGGAGAGGAAAAATCTCGTTCTCAACGACTCGATAGCAAAGACGGTGGTTCTGCTTTCGACGCCCGTCATGTTCATGCTTTTGGCTCAGTCATTCGTGCAGGTATTTGACAACTGGTTTGTCTATAACTTTTCCACACTGGATAACGGAGCGGCCGTCTCCTATTCAAATACTGCCCTGAATATAGCTATAAACGGCGGTATAGGCCTCAGCGTAGCGGGCACGGCTCTTATCGGCCGTCTTGTAGGCGCGGGGGACAGAGAACTTGTGAGAAAATACACTGTGCAGTTTATCTTCCTCATGCTGTCGGCCGCGGCTCTGATATCGGTTTTTACAATGGGATTCACTCCCGTATACGCATCGTGGGCCCTGCCCGAGATAAGAAGCGGCGTGACAACTATGATGATGTTCACACCTCTTGTAATACCGTTTCAGTATTATAATACCGCATACTACGCCATAAAAAACGCCAACGGAAAATCCGAGGTGCAGTTCTTCTTCACGGTCATGATGCTGATTCTCAAAATTTTGGGAAACGCCGTGTTCATCGCATTTTTAAACCTCGGCGTCATGGGAATAGTTCTGTCCAACTTTACATCTCAGGCCATAATATCGCTCATAATAAGCAGGGATATTTTCGGCAAAAAGGGTCTTGATATACATTTCAGAGGCTTCAGACCGAACGGCGCGATTTTAAAGGACTTTCTCAAGGTCGGAATACCTTCGGTCATAACCAATGTCACCATGCAGGTGGGATTCCTGCTTATAAATATCGAGTCGATGAAGTTCGGACGAGATGTTCTCAACACCATGAACATAGCCAACAGCATAACCAATTTGGCTTACAGTACACTCAACTCTTTCGGCACATCGATAACATCTATGGTCAGCATGAACATAGGCGCGAAAAACTATGTCAGGGCAAAGCAGATCGTAGTCTATGTTTTCAAGCTGATAACATATCTCAGCATAGCGGTAATCGTGCTCATGAGCCTTTTTGCGCCGTGGACATCGAGGCTGTTTATAGAGGCCGACGAAGCCGACCTTTTGGATAAAATCATAACTACACAGAGGATTACGATTCTCGGAATACACGGATATTCCGCTGCCAGCGTCATGTGCGGCGTATTCGTGGCTTTCGGTCAGACAAAGGTTCCGATACTCATAGGCGGTCTGAGGGTCGTAGGCTTCAGATATCTGTTCATTCTGCTGGCTACAAGGCTTTTTGACACATCTTATATAATTATCCCTCTTGCCACTCTGTTCAGCAATTCGGCGTCGCTTTTAGTGGCCTTTGCCCTTTACAGAAGGATAAACTGGGATAACCCCTTGGAGGGAATACGATTCAGAAAAGGACATCTATGAAAGAAAATTTAAACAGAGATACAGAAAAAGCGATACTTGTAGGCCTCAACTGCGGAGGCCTCAAGGACTTTGACAACTCAGATAACGAAACCCTTGCCGAGCTCTCAGAGCTTTTGGAGACAGCGGGAGGAGAGACGCTGGCGTCGGTGCTGCAAAACCGCAAGTCTCCCGACCCTCACACCTTTGTAGGAGAGGGCAAGGTCGACGAGATAAAGTCCTATGTGGACAATCTCGAAGCCAATCTCGTGGTCTTTGACAACGAGATATCGCCGTCGCAGACAAGGGCTTTGGAGGATATGCTCAAATGCCGTGTCATCGACAGAAACGCCCTCATTCTCGATATCTTCGCCGACAGAGCAAAGACGAGAGAGGGTATACTTCAGGTAGAGCTGGCACAGTACAAATACCTGCTGCCGAGACTTTCGGGCATGTGGGGTCACCTTGTGCGTCAGACCGCCTCGGGCGGAAAAAGCCCGATAGGTACGAGAGGCCCCGGTGAAACCCAGCTTGAGACCGACAGAAGACACATCAGGCAGATAATAACAAGGCTGGAAAAAGAGATCGAGCATGTAAAACAGATAAGACAGACCCAGCGAAAAAAGAGAGAGAAGTCGGAGATACCCAAGGTGGCCATAGTGGGCTATACCAACGCGGGCAAATCAACTCTTCTGAATTCGCTTACAGGTGCGGGAGTTCATGCCAACGACAGGCTTTTCGATACTCTTGACCCCACCACAAAGATAATGCGCTTTGAGGACAACAGCGAGATATTCATATCGGATACCGTCGGATTTATAAGAAAGCTGCCCCATCAGCTGGTAGACGCCTTTAAAGCCACTCTTGAGGAGCTGGTGGAGGCCGACCTTTTGCTGCATGTCATAGACGCCAGCAACGACAACTGGCAGGAGCAAGAGAATGTGGTCGAAAAGCTCATCGAGGATTTGGGAGCATCGTCTACACAGAGGCTGACGGTTTTCAACAAGATCGACAAGATTGAGTACGATCTCATGCCGAGAAGAACGGGAGCCGTATACATCTCGGCTAAAAATCATGCGGGCCTTGAAGAACTCAAAAAGGCCATACTGACCGAAATAAACAAAAACAAGATAGACGCCGTGTTTATAATTCCCTATAAAGAGGGCGGAATAGTCGATATACTGCACAGGGATTCAAAGGTCAAAAGCACCGAATATCTGGACGAAGGAATAAGGGTCGAGACGGTGTGCGATCAGAAGCTCTACGGCAAATACAGGAAATATACAGAGGGATACGATGAAAGCCAATCAGAAGATACCGAGTGGTGAGGGAGAGGCCGAACTCATAGAGAAAAAATCCAGGTTCATCTCCCATGTTTTCCACATAACCACAGTTGAAGAGGCAAATGAGAAGTTGGCCGAGCTGAGAAAAAAGTATTGGGACGCCAGCCACAACTGCTACGCCTATATTTTGGACAGCGACAATGTGATGCGTTTTTCCGACGACGGAGAGCCCCAGGGCACGGCAGGTATGCCGATACTTGAGGTGCTTAAAAAGCAGCAGATATACTGCGTTCTCGTGGTGGTCACGAGATATTTCGGAGGAATTCTTTTGGGAGCGGGCGGTCTCACGAGGGCCTACGGCAAAGCGGCAACGCTGGGACTTGAAAACAGCGGAGTAAGCGTGCTGATGCCATATTACAGCGTGAAGATAGCCACGCCGTATAATTTCTTCGATCAGATAAGAAGAACCTATGAACACTTTGATGTCAGCGAGACGGCGGTGGAATACGGAGCCGATGTCACAATAACGGCGGCCATGCCCAAGGAGAAGTTTGAGGGATTTTCCAAGCAGCTCACCGAGCTGACCTCGGCGGCGGTTTCCCCCGAAATACTGGAAGAAACCCTTTTGCCTCAAAGAATTTCATAAAAAAAGAGAAAAAACTACATTTGCTGCGTATTATATATATAGAGCGATGTAGTTTTTACTTTGGAGGTGCCGCGTGACAGTCCGTGAGAGAATAGAGCAGACAGAAAAAATGATTTTATCACCCCATGCCGTTTTGTCCTGCGAGACCAGAGGAAGAATGAAGGAGATACCGCCCTGTACCGTGAGAACCGAGTTCATGAGGGACAGGGACAGGATAATCCACTGCAAGACCTTCCGCAGGCTAAAACACAAGACCCAGGTCTTTCTTTCGCCCGAGGGCGACCACTACCGCACAAGGCTTACCCATACCCTTGAAGTTGCTCAGATTTCACGCACCGTGGCGAGAGCCCTGCGCCTCAACGAGGATTTGACCGAAGCCATAGCTTTGGGGCATGATCTGGGACACACTCCCTTCGGACACGCGGGAGAGCGCGCTCTGAACGATGTAAAAGAGGGCGGTTTCAGCCATGCTCAGCAAAGTCTCAGAGTGGTGGACAAGCTGGAGAGGGACGGAAAAGGTCTAAACCTTACATATGAAGTGAGAAACGGCATAGTTTGCCATTCGGGCAGCGTTTTGGCCGATACCCTCTGCGGAATACTCGTCAAATACAGCGACAGAATCGCCTATATAAATCACGATATCGACGACGCCATACGGGCGGGAATACTCAAAAACAGCGATATCCCAGCCGAGATATCGGAGGTTTTGGGATATGAGCACGGCGAGAGGATAGACTCCATGGTTCATGCCATGATAGATTTCAGCACGGGCAAGGACAAGGTGGGCATGGACGAAAGAACCGAAAAGGCCATGATGGACCTTCGGGAGTTCATGTTTGAAAATGTCTACAAAAACCCCATAGCCAAGGGCGAAGAGGGCAAGGGCATCGGAATAATAAAGTCACTTTTCGAATATTTTGTGAAAAACAAGGATAAACTGCCCGAGTATTACATAAAACAGCTGGAAAACGACAGCCTGCACAATGTGGCGGCCGATTATATAGCCGGTATGACCGATAGATTTGCCGTGGCGAAGTATGAGGACATATTTGTGCCTAAAAGCTGGAGCAAAGTATAAAAAACAAAGGAGGGAGAGAAAATGGCAATACCCGAGAGCTTTGTGCAGTCTCTTGTGGAGAGAGCCGACATAGTCGATGTGGTGTCGAGATATGTCAAGCTCAAGAGAAGCGGCAGCAACTATTTCGGTCTCTGCCCGTTTCACAGCGAAAAAACTCCGTCATTTTCGGTATCTCCCGATAAGCAGATATTTCACTGCTTCGGCTGCTCGGAAGGCGGCGGAGTTATAAGCTTCATAATGAAAATAGAGAGCCTCGGCTTTCAGGAGGCAGTAAAGTTTCTCGCCGACATGTACGGCATGGAGGTACCCGAGGACGATTATCTCAAAGAGAGCCGAAAGAGATACGAAAGGCTTTTGTCCCTCAACAAAGAGGCGGCGAGATATTTTCACTCGGTGCTTATGAGCGAAGAGGGCAAGGCAGGCCTGGAATATTTCCTCAAAAGGGGAATCAGCAGAAAGACCATAACAAATTTCGGTCTGGGTTATGCTCTGGACTCGTGGGACGGTCTGGTAAGAGCCATGAGCGAAAAAGGCTATTCGAAAAACGAACTTTTTGAGGCCAATCTGGTGTCTAAGAATAAGAGCGGCGGAGTTTATGACCGCTTTCGCGGCAGGGTCATGTTTCCCATAATAGACGCAAGGGGAAATGTCATCGCCTTCGGCGGCAGAGTGCTCGACGGCAGCCTGCCGAAATATATAAACTCATCGGATACGCCCGTTTACAACAAAAGCCGAAATCTTTTTGCCATCAATATCTCGAAAAAGACAAAAAGAAAGAACTTTATTCTTGCCGAGGGCTATATGGATGTCATCGCCCTGCATCAGGCGGGCTTTGACAACGCCGTGGCTTCGCTGGGCACATCGCTGACGGTGGAGCAGGCAAAGCTCATCGGAAGATTCAAAGAGGAAGTCGTGATCTGTTATGACTCCGACGAGGCAGGACAGAAAGCCACGGCGAGAGCCATGGATATTCTGGGCGGAAACGGTATAGCCGTCAGGGTGCTGAAGCTCCCTAAGAGCAAGGACCCCGACGAATACATAAAGAACAACGGGGCGGAGAGCTTTGAAAAGCTTTTGGAAAAGCCTCAGGCGGGCAGCGAATACAGGCTGGACACCATAAAGAATAAATATGACCTCGCCCTCGACGAGGACAAGGTGGCCTACATGAAGGAGGCCATAGTCTATGTGGCGGGAATGGGCAGCGAGGTCGAGAGGGAGATATATGCCAGAAACATAGCGGAAGATGTAAATGTCTCGCCGAAAGCCGTGCTTGCGGAGATAGAAAAGGCGAGAAAAAACTTCTCAAGAAGAGAGAGAAAAAGCTACGAAAAAGAATCGGTCAATCTGGAGAGCAGAATACAGCCCAAAGACCGTGAGATGAGATATACAAACATAAGATCGGCAGTCTCCGAGGAGAATATTCTCGCAATTCTTTTGAAAAATGACGATTATGTAGAAAAAGCAAGGCAAAAAATATCAAAAGATATGTTTTCCTCTCCGTTTTTGGGAAAAATATACGGTATGATTCTGGAAAAATATCAGGAAAACGGAAGCGTCACGCTGGCTCAGATAGTCAATTTTTTGGAGCCGAATGAGGCGGCGCAGATCATTTCAATATGTTCTTCGCACAAGTACTCCTCCAACGCCGACACGGCGATAGAGGACTGTATGGAAGTGCTTAAAACCGAATATAACAAAGCGACACAAGAGCAGGATCCTATGCTCGAACTGATAAAAAAGAAGAAAGAGTGGGGAAGATAATGGCAGAGAAAAACACCAAAACAAAAGCAACAAACAAGAACTTTATGGCTCATGAGTTCATCGAAAACGCAAAAAAAACGGGCAAAATAGGCATAAAGGACATCAACACCGTAATTGACGATCTCAATTTGGACGGCGATCAGCAGGACGCCCTTTTTGACAATATAGAGAAGCTCGGTATTGAGATAATAATGGATTCCGAGGAGTTCTTCGACGATATAACCACCCTTGACGACGAGGATGTAGAGGCCGAAGAGCTTTCCAAAATTGAGGAAGAGGGCGAGGACGAGGTCATTCTCGATACCGATATCCTCATCGACGGTCTGCCTTTGGATGACCCGGTCAGAATGTACCTAAAGGAGATAGGCAAGGTCGATCTTTTGAGCATGGACGAGGAAAAAGAGCTGGCCGAGAGAATACTTCAGGGCGACGAAAAAGCCAAGAAGAGACTTTCCGAGGCAAACCTCCGTCTCGTCGTAAGTATTGCCAAGAGATATGTGGGCCGCGGAATGCTGTTCCTCGACCTGATACAGGAGGGCAATCTCGGCCTTATTAAGGCAGTCGAGAAGTTTGACTATACAAAGGGATTCAAGTTCTCCACATACGCCACATGGTGGATCAGACAGGCCATAACGAGAGCCATAGCCGACCAGGCGAGAACCATAAGAATCCCCGTGCATATGGTAGAGACGATAAACAAGGTCATAAGAGTTTCGAGACAGCTGCTTCAGGAGTTGGGACACGACCCCACTCCCGAGGAGATCTCCGAAGAGATGAATATGCCCGTCAATAAGGTCAGAGAGATACTTAAAATTGCCCAGGAGCCCGTTTCTCTTGAAACTCCGATAGGCGAGGAAGAGGACAGCCATCTGGGAGACTTCATCCCCGACAACGACGCTCCCGAACCCTCCGAGGTCGCATCGTTCTCCCTGCTCAAGGAACAGCTCGTCGATGTTCTCAAGACACTGACTCCCAGAGAGGAAAAGGTTTTGAGACTTCGCTTCGGCATCGAGGACGGAAGAACGAGAACTCTGGAAGAAGTCGGAAAGGAATTCGATGTCACCAGGGAGCGCATACGCCAGATAGAGGCAAAGGCCTTGAGAAAGCTGAGACACCCCAGCCGTTCCAAAAAACTCAAGGATTTCCTGAACTAAAAAGCAAAGCCGCCCCGAGAGGGCGGCTTTTTTGTGTCATTTTTTACCCGTTCTTTAATATAATTGAACGAGGTGATGGAATGAAAAAAGAAACGGAGAGCCGAATATATGTCGGCATAACATGTTTTTGCATGGCCATGTGCGCCCTTTTCATAACACCTGTAATAAAAGGAGGCGAAACCGCCGAAAAACATGAAGAAATTCAGATGAATGAGGTGAGCATTGTGGAAAAAGAGAAAAAAGATATTTTTTTGAATGAGGATTACTTTTCCTCAAAGCTTTCGGATTATCTGCCCGAACAGTTTCCGTCGGACGGAGTTCAGGTGGAGATATCGGGCAGTTCCGAAATACATATGGGGTGCAATGTCGAGAGAAAAAACATCGAAAATATGGTAAAAGACCAGATAGGATTTAAGGAAAAGCTGCTTTTAAAGCTTTTGCCCAGTTCTTTCAGTATAGACATGTATTTTAAAGCCTCGGTGGACAGGGAAAACGGCATGCTTGTTTTAGACTGCGACAGGGTGAATATCCACGGAATGGATATGGACAGCTCGATAATTCCCGGGGAAATAACCGAACTTTTGGAAGAAGGATTTAACAAGATACTTCTCGACAGCGGTTTTTACTACACCGACATGGAGATAAAAAACGGCGGAATACAGCTTTTGCCGTAAATATAAAAAGCCTGCCGTGGGGCGGGCTTTTTTGTTGCGAAAAATATCGGAATATGGTATAATATTTTTATGCCTTTCGGCAGAATAAAGTTTTAAAATCGAATGATTTCGATCCGGAGGAATAGATGAATCAAAAAATAATGAACTGTATTGACGGAGTCAAAAAGCCTGCCAGATACACGGGCGGAGAATATAACGCCGTGATCAAGGAAAACTGCGACTTCAACTATGCCATATGCTTTCCCGATGTCTATGAGATAGCCATGTCCCATCTCGGCTCAAAGATTATCTACGGTCTTTTGAACGAGATAGACGGAGTGTACTGCCAGAGAATTTTCGCTCCCTTTACCGATATGGAGCAGGAGATGAGAAAAAACGGACAGCCTCTCTATGCGCTGGAGACCGGCATGGAGGCTTCAAAGTTTGATATGCTGGGCTTTACTCTGCAGTATGAGCTCAATTATTCAACTGTTCTCAATATGCTCGACCTTGCGGGACTGGAGCTCTATTCCAAAGACAGAAAAGAGAGCGATCCCATAATAATAGGCGGCGGCCCCTGCGTATACAACTGTGAGCCTGTGGCCGATTTCTTCGATATAATAGTTATAGGCGAGGCCGAGGAGGTTCTGCCCGAGATAATTCACATTTACAGAGAAAATAAAAAGAGCGGCGGCAGCAAAAAAGACTTTTTGAAAAAGGCCTGCAAGATGCAGGGCGTATATGTGCCGTCTTTTTACACTGTCACATATCTTGAAAACGGAAAGATAGACAAGATAGAGAATACAGAGGATGCGCCTAAGGTGGTTGTAAAAGCTATTGTCGAGGATTTTGACAAATCCTATTACCCCAAAAGCTTTGTAGTGCCAAGCACAGAGATAGTGTTTGACAGAGCTATGGTAGAGCTTTTCAGAGGCTGCCGCAGAGGATGCAGATTCTGCCAGGCTGGATACACATACAGACCGATAAGGGCTAAAAAGCTCGAGACCATACTGGAGCAGGCCAAGGAGCTTATAAAAAATACCGGCTTTGACGAAATATCCCTCACATCGTTGAGCTCCAGCGACTATCCCGACATAGAGCCGCTGTGCGAGCGCATGGTGGAGTATTTTGAGGACAAGCATACGGGAATAGCTCTGCCGTCCCTGAGAGCCGACACCTTCAATGTGGGCATAATGGAAAAGATACAGAAGGTCAGAAAGAGCGGACTTACCTTCGCACCCGAGGCGGGAAGCCAAAGGCTGAGAGATGTAATAAATAAAAACCTCAAGGAAGAGGAGCTTTACAGCGCCTGCGGATACGCTTTCCAGTCGGGATACAACAACATCAAGCTGTATTTCATGCTGGGACTTCCCACCGAGACAGACGAGGATATTTTCGGCATTTCCCAGATAGTGAGAAATGTCATAAGGACATTTAAGGAAAAGAGCAACAACAAGGCAAGAGGAATAAAGATAGCCATAGGCTGTGCCACATTCGTTCCCAAGGCTCAGACACCTTTCCAGTGGGTAGGGCAGGTGACTAAAGAGGAGGCCGAGAGAAAGCAGGAGCATCTCAGGTCATGCATGAAGATAAAAAATGTCCAGCTGAGCACTCACTATTCCATGGCCAGTTATCTCGAGGCGGTGTTTGCAAGAGGTGACAGAAGGCTTTCAAAGGTGCTTGTCAGAGCTCATGAGCTGGGCTGCAATTTGGACGGCTGGGACGAAAACTTCAAGGCCGACATGTGGAAGCAGGCCTTTGAGGACTGCGGCGTGGACGGTGATTTTTACGCCTTTACCACATATGAAAAGGACGACACATTCCCGTGGGATCACATAAGCTCGGGAGTTACCAAAGAATATCTTTGGAGAGAATATCAGAGGGCTTTGGAGGGAGTTGCAAGCCCCGACTGCAAGGCGATGTGCAGCGGCTGCGGAGCTCTGTCCCTTATGAAAGGAAGAAAGTGCGATGTTTAATGTCAGAATGAAATTCAAAAAGAGCGGCTCCTCCGCCTATATATCCCATCTCGACCTTATGAAAACTTTGCAAAGGTCATTTGTCAGAAGCGGACTGCCCCTCAAATATTCCCAGGGATTTAACCCTCATATCTATCTTTCAATTCTCGCTCCTCTGTCCACGGGATTTGAGAGCGAATATGAGCTGTGCGACTTTGATTTTGACACCGATGTGTATCCCGAAAATGTACTCGAAAAGCTCAACGGAGCCTTTCCGCCGGGAATAGAGGCGGTGGCGGTGTATGAGCAGAAGAATCAGCCGAAAAATATCGCTTACTGCGTGTATGAAATAGTCTATCCCGAGGGCGACGCCCAAAAGATGGAGGAGTATTTCAAAACGGATATAACCATAATAAAAGAATCCAAGAGACAGAGCAGGGAAGTAAAGATAAACGACTATATAAAGAACATCGTTTTTGAAAAGCAGGAAAACGGAGTTAAATGCACGGCGGTGCTCGATTTGGGCAACGACCCGTTAAATCCGTCTTACATCTCCAAGGCATTAAAAGACGGAGGACTTTTGCCTCAGCAGGTCGTCCCAAAATACAAGAGAATATCCCTGCTGGACAGAAGCTTCAAACCCTTTGAATAAAAAAGCAGGTCTTCGGACCTGCTTTATAAATAAAGGTTTTATGCCTTTTGTCTGCGGTTGTAGAAGTACATCATGACGCCCGCTCCGCAGATGATTATGTAGCCTATAAAGCTGAGGGCGTCGGGTATCTCTCCGAGAAACAGGAAAGAGAGCACCGTGGCGAAAATGATCTGCGTGTAGTCATAAATTGATATCTCTCGGGCGGGGGCGTTGGAATATGCCGCCGTTACGGTGAACTGACCTCCCGAGGCGGCAAGACCCGCAAGGAGAAGGTAGCAAAGCTGCATGACCGTCATTGGGTGATAGTCCAAAAGAACAAAGGGCAGTATCGCAAGGCAGGAGAAGGTGGAGAAACAGAATACAATGACAGGGCCTTTGACTCCTCTGCCGCTCAGCATTCTGACAAAGGTGTAGGCGGCGCCGCTGCATATTCCGCCCAAGACGCCTATGAGGGCGGGGAATACGGAGACATCTGTAAAACCCGGTCTTACGATAAACACCGTGCCGATAAAGGCCGTGGAGATGAACAGAAACTGCATGGGTTTTATTTTTTCCTTGAGCAGGAAATAAGAGAAGATGATGGTGAAAAACGGCGAAAGCTTTCCAAGTATGGAGGCGTCGGCCACCAGCATGTGGTCTACCGTATAGAAGTTGGCCAGAATACCGATTGTTCCGAAGAGAGAGCGGGCTAAAAGATACTTGCCGTCTCCTTTTTGCAGTTTGAGAGGAATTCTCTGCTTGGCCATTATGGCAAAGGCAAAGACGAGGGCGACGGCGTTTCGGAAAACGCTCTTTTGCATGGAGGGCACATCGCCCGCAAGCTTTACGAAGATATTCATGAGGGCGAAGAAAAAGGCCGAAAGAATTATGTACATTATGGCCTTGTTTTTGTTTTGAGACTTCATTTCTTACTCCTTACATTTTTACTTTATATAATATTATATACCTTTTGTCAGATTAAATCAATCTTATATAATGTTAAATCGAAAAAAGAGGTTTTTTGTGAAAAGCAGGGAAAATTATCTGAAACCGAGAGTGAGCGATTTTCTGCTGGCACTGATGATTGCAGCGGCAGCAGTGGTGCTGTTTTTTGGCTTTGCCAAGCCAAAAGAGCAGGGAAAAACGGCCGAAATATATCTCGACGGACAGCTTTTATACAGCGTGGATCTCATAAAAGATGACGGCAAAACCTTCAAGGCGGAAGGGGATTACACCAATGTCATAGAGGTCTCGAATGGGAAAATAAGGGTGAAAAGTTCCGATTGTCCGGGCGAGAGCTGCGTGCATACGGGGTGGATCGACACGGAGGGAAGGTCTGTAATATGCCTGCCAAACAAGATGGAAATAAGAATTGTGGGAGACGGAGGAGTAGATGCGGTTGTCGGATAAAACAAGGTCAAAAACAGGCTTTATAACCCTTTGCGCCGTGCTGACAGCCTGTGCCCTGACTCTCTCGTTTATAGAAAGGCTTTTGCCTTTACAGATGCTTATACCAATACCCGGAATCAAGCTGGGGCTTGCCAATATAGTGACAATAGCGGCTCTCTATATGATGGATTTTAAATCGGCTTTCACTGTCGTGGTTTTGAGATGCATTTTGTCGGCGTTTTTCGGCGGAGGTATTACGGGACTTGCGTTTTCGCTGACGGGAGGTATTCTGTCCGCCGCGCTTATGGCGCTCCTGATAAGATCGGGGATTTTTTCGGTATACGGCGTCAGCATAGCGGGCAGCGCCGCCCATGTGACGGGACAGATAGCGGCGGCGTTTTTTATAATGGATTCGGTCTATGTGTTTGCCTATCTGCCGATTTTGCTTTTATCTTCGGTATTTATGGGAACGGTTACAGGGTGTGCCGCCGCGGCTTTTTTAAAGACGACAAAAAGCGGCGATATTTTTTCCCTCAAAGGTTGACCTTGCATTTGATATAAACTATAATTATTTCAGAGTAAATTAAAGGTGCGGAAGATATGAAAGATAAAGCCATAATCAACGACTTTCTCGTGAAGGCCTTCAATGAGATATTAAAGCATGAACAGATAGCCCTCGAGGGTTATTCTAAAAATCTCTCCATAAGAGAGATGCATGTCATAGAGGCTGTATTTGACGGAGAAAAAGAGGGAGGAAACAGGGCGAATACCCTGGCAAAAAAGCTCAAGATAACACCCGGTTCTCTGACTACTGCCATATCGGTTTTGGAGCGCAAGGGATATCTCAAAAGAATAAAGGACGCCAGCGACAGGCGCAGCGTCAGAGTTGTGCTGACCGAAGAAGGACAAAGAGCCAACCGTTACCATATGGATTTCCATGAGCGTATGGTAGAATCTCTTACATCTGCGCTCGACGAAAATGAGACGGCTGTAATGGTAAAGGCTCTCGGAAAGATAACGGAGTTTTTCAGAGCGGAAGAAAAGGAGGATTAGTATGAGAAGCTACGAGTACAACATAGTGAATGAAAATGGCGGAGTTGTCTACCGCGAAAGGATCAAATCGGGGGTCAAGAGCGGCATATCTTTCGGCTCATGCCTCGCCATGGTCATATCCTATGTCACATGGAATTCGATACCGTGGGCTATATTCCACGGCCTTTTGGGCTGGATATATGTCATATATTTCATGCTGAGATACTGATATGAAGATAGAAATAGATCTCGAAAGCCGCTATGATGTTATTGCAGAGCGAGGAACGGCAGAACAGGCAGGAGAGCTTGTAAAGTCGGTATTCAGCGGCGAAAAAGCTTGTATAATAAGCGACAGTAAAGTTTTTAAGCTTTACGGAGAAAAATTCACTCAAAACATAGAAAAAGCGGGAATAAAAGCTTGCAGCTTCGTTTTTGAAGAGGGCGAATCTTCAAAAAATCTCACCACCTTTTGCCGTATCGTCGAAAGCATGGGCGAAATGGGACTTAGGAGAGACGACGCCGTGATAGGTCTCGGCGGAGGTGTCACGGGAGATATGGCGGCTTTTGCCGCATCGGTATATATGAGGGGCATAAAGTACATAGCCGTGCCCACTACGCTTTTGTCCATGGTGGATTCTTCCGTGGGCGGAAAGACCGCCGTCGATCTTAAAAGCGGAAAAAATCTTGCAGGAACATTCTATCAGCCCAGCCTTGTGCTCATAGACAGCGATTTTCTCAAAACATTATCTCAAGAGCAGATCGCCTGCGGCATGGCGGAAGTAATAAAATACGGAATGATAGCCGATAAAGAGCTTTTCGAGCTGCTTGAGAACAATTCAAATCCCGATATAGACGGCATCATCTGCACCTCGGTTAAAATAAAAAGAGAGTTTGTGCGTGGAGATGAAAAGGACACGGGAAAGAGGAAAATCCTCAATTTCGGCCATACCATAGGACACAGTATTGAAAAAGCGTGCGGCTATTCCATGACCCACGGGCACGCCGTAGCCATAGGAATGGCGGCTGTGACAAGGGCATTAAAGGGCGGAGAGATCTCTGAGAGACTTGAAAGACTGCTGAAGTCTTACGGCCTTCCCACAAGCACCGATATATCTGCCGAGAGGATATGGCGCTGCGCACAAAATGACAAAAAGGGCGGCAGAGACGGCGTAGATCTCATCGTGCCTTTGGATATAGGTAATTGTCAGGTCAAAAAAGTGGGTTACGACGAGCTTTACGACATAATAAAAGCAGGTATTTGATATGGATATCAGAATTATTTCTCCTGTAAAAGGCGGAGCCGTGGAAGCGGTTTCGTCAAAATCTCAGCTTCACAGGGCGCTGATATGCGCCGCGCTCTCTCAGGGCACAACCAAGATATTTTGCAGAGAATACGGAGAGGATATAGCGGCGACAGCCGACGCGGTATCCTGCTTTGCCCATATAGAGAGAACGGAAAAGGGCTTTTTGACTGAAAAAAGCCCTGTGTTTTTGAAAAACAGTTTTGACTGCCGCGAAAGCGGATCCACATACAGGTTTATGCTGCCTGTAATGTCTGCTTTGGGTTTTGAAGGCTCAATATACGGCAGTGCCGCTCTGGCAGCGAGACCTATCTCTCCTCTTTATGAAGAGATAGTGAGATCAGGCGGAGTGCTGAGTGAAAAGGGAATATTTCCGATGCACCTCAAAGGTCGCATGAGAGGCGGACGCTTTTCGATAAGAGGAGACATAAGCTCACAGTTTATAAGCGGTATGCTGATGGCTCTGCCGCTTTGTGAGGAAGGCGGCTCGATTGCCATAGAGGGAGAACTGAAATCTGCGCCCTATGTAGATATGACGGTGGAAGTAATGGAGAGATTCGGAGTTGATATCGTCAGGGAAAAAGGACTTATAGAGATTAAAAAAGGTTCAAAGTATAGTTCCTGCGGAAGTTTTAAGGCCGAAGGAGACTGGTCGGCGGCTGCCTTTTGGCTTGCGGCGGGAGCTTTTTCCGAAGAAGGAATAACGGTCAAAGGAATAGACAGCGTCTCCCGACAGGGAGACAGAAGGATAGTCGATGTGCTCAAGACTTTCGGAGCGAAAGCGACGGAGAAATGCGTCGGCATAACCGTTTCAAAGGGAAGTCTTACGGGCTGTGAGATAGATGCCGCTGATATACCCGATCTTGTGCCTGTAATGGCGGTGGTAGCCGCTGCCGCAAAGGGAAAGACGGTATTTTATAACACCGACAGGCTGAGGTATAAGGAGAGCGACAGAGTGGAAAGTGTGACCGCCATGATAAACGGTCTCGGAGGAAGGGCTGTACCCTATGAAAACAACATAGAGGTTTTTGGAGGCGGTCTTAAAGGCGGAAAAATAAGTTCCTTCAACGACCACAGAATAGCCATGTCGGCGGCTGTCGCCTCAGCGATATGTGAAAAAGAAGTAGTAATTTCAGACGCTCAGGCCGTTTCAAAATCCTATAAGAGCTTTTTTGAAGATTTTGAAGCCCTTGGCGGCAAAGTTGAAAGGGAGTAGATAAGATGTCGTCCTGCTACGGAGAAAAGATAAAAGTTTCTGTTTTCGGTCAGTCTCACGGACGGGCCATTGGGGTAACAATAGACGGAATGCCTGCGGGAGAGGCTGTCGACATCGTAAAGCTTAAAAACTTTACTGACCGCAGAAAACCGGGAAAATCCAAGCTTGAAACCGCCAGAAAAGAGAGCGACGAGCCACAGTTCCTGTCAGGGATAGAAAACGGAATGACCTGTGGGGCGCCCATATGTGCCGTGATATATAACCGAGACGCCAAAAGCTCCGATTACAGTGAAATATCAAAAATTATGCGTCCATCTCACGCCGATTATACTGCGTTTATCAAATACGGCGGTAACGCCGATATGAGAGGCGGAGGACATTTTTCGGGCAGGCTGACGGCGCCCTTGTGTATAGCAGGGGGAATTGCCATGCAGATACTGGAAAGTCGGGGAATATCTGTAAAGGGCAGGATATTCAGCATAGGCGGAATAAAAGATGTGAGTTTGGATATGGCCGATACAAAACCGAGCGACTTTGAATGCATAGATGATATCAATTTCCCTGTCTTTGACAAAAAAGCCGAGAGCGAAATGAAAGCGGCGATAGAAAAGGCAAGAGAGCAGATAGATTCCGTCGGCGGAATTGTGGAGTGCTTTGTATTCGGCATGCCCTGCGGGGCAGGAGCCCCCATGTTTGAGGGAATGGAAGGCAAAATTGCCTCGGCTGTGTTCGGTATCCCGGGAGTAAAAGGAGTGGAATTCGGCAGCGGCTTTGGCGGCTCTGATATGACGGGCTCACAGAACAACGACGAGTTTTATGTCAAAGACGGACAGATAAAGACATATACAAACAACAGCGGAGGCATTTTAGGAGGTATCAGCACAGGCATGCCGATAGTGTTCAGGGCGGCTTTCAAGCCTACGCCGTCGATAGGCAAGGCTCAGAGAACGGTAGATGTTGAGAAAATGGAAAATGTCACCCTCGAGCTCAAAGGCAGACACGATCCGTGCATAGCTGTCAGAGCCGTTCCATGCGTAGAGGCGGCGGCTGCTCTGGCGGTCTTGGATATTTTGATGCAGGACGGTTTTATAAGATGAAAAAATACGGACTTTTGGGCAGAAAGCTCTCTCACAGCTTTTCTCCGATAATACACAGGCTTTTAAAAGGATATGAATATGAGCTTTTTGAGAGAGAAAGGGAAGAACTGGAGGATTTTTTCAAAAACGGAGATTTTGACGGAATAAATGTCACCATACCGTATAAAATCGACGCCATGAAGTATTGCGGCCGCATAGACGAAGGCGCTGTTAAAATAGGTTGTATAAACACCGTGAAAAGAGAAAAGGACGGCTCTTTTTCGGGGTATAACACTGATCTCTATGGTTTTTTGTATCTTCTCGAAAGAAGCGGCATAAATCCTGAAGGCAAAAACTGCCTTATTTTAGGGTCGGGCGCATCATCGCAGACGGTGGCTGCCGCCCTTGAAATGAGGGGCGCAAAAGACATTAAAAAGGTCTCTCGAACAGGGGAGATAAACTATGAAAATGTGTACGATCTTTCGGATACTGAAATAATCGTCAACACCACTCCTGTGGGAATGTACCCTGACAACGGTCAGATCAAAATAGATACAGAGCGATTTAAAAGGCTTGAAGGCTGTGTCGATCTCATATATAATCCGCTGAAAACCGCGTTTTTGCTCAAAGCGGGGGAACTGGGCATCAAGACGGAGTGCGGTCTGCCCATGCTGGTGGCTCAGGCTAAAAAAGCCGCCGAAATCTTTACGGGAGAGAGTATAGACGACAGCGAGACCGAAAGGGTTTTAAAGATAATCGAGGGAAAAGTATCCAATATAATTCTTGTTGGTATGCCGGGCTGCGGAAAAACCACGGTGGGAAGGCTTGCGGCAAAAAAACTCGGAAAAGATTTTTACGACCTTGACGAGGTGATAGAAGCGGCGGCGGGCAAAACCTGCGGAGAGATAATAGAGCAGGAGGGCGAAGCCGCTTTCAGAGAGCTGGAAAAGGCCGCCGCAGCGGAGGCAGGCAAAAAGAGCGGTGCCGTTATCGCCACAGGCGGAGGAACAGTTACTGTAGCGGAAAATTTTGATTCCCTCAAGCAGAACGGAACGATTATATGGCTGCAAAGAGAACTTGACAAGCTTACTGTAAAGGGAAGACCCTTGTCTAACAAAAAAGGCGGAGTAGAGGCTCTTTATGACAGAAGAAAGGAACTTTATGAAAAGTTTGCCGATTTGAAAGTACAAAACAGCGGTACGATAGAGCAGGCTGCAGATGAGATTGTAAGGAGAACCGAAGATGCGAATACTTGTAATTAACGGCCCAAACATAAACATGCTGGGCAGGAGAGAGCCGGAAATCTACGGCAGGGAGACCTATGAAGACCTTGTCAAAATGATCGGTGATTTTTGCGCGGAAAAGGGAATAGAGGCGGAGTTTTTCCAATCCAACAGCGAGGGAGCCATCGTCGACAGGATACAGCAGGCTTTCGGAAATATTGACGGAATTGTCATAAACCCTGCCGCCTACACCCATACAAGCGTCGCCATACTGGACGCCCTCAAAGCCGTCATGATTCCCGCTGTTGAGGTGCATATATCCGATGTAGACTCAAGGGAGGAGTTCCGAAGATTTTCCTATACCTCTTTGGCCTGTGAAAAAACCTATAAGGGTATGGGCTTTAAGGGGTACACCGAGGCGGTAAAATATCTCTTTGAAAAATACGGTGAAAAATAAAAAAACAGAGCGGAAATTTCCGCTCTGTTTTACAATAGCGACGGCCTAATGGGCATCATTTTTCACAATCTGATTGTAGATTTTTGTGCCTACTTTAAAATTGAGCTTGGAAGTGGGGAGAGCTATTGTAAAAGCGTCCTTTTTCCAAATCTGATGACCTCCGGATATTCTCGCTATGGAATATCCGGCTTTTTTAAAAATTACCTGCATTTCACGAACTGAATATTGTTTTGCCATATTCGATTTCCTCCATATTTTTTTGATCTGAATAAAATATGTAGGGTATTGCTTTTCTTAATAACTTCTGTATAATTCGGAGAAAATCTTCATTCTGAACAGCTAATCCAAAGACCAGTCGATATCGTCACCGTGTTGCCTTAAAAATTCCGCAGCCTTTGAAAAATGTCTGCATCCGAAAAATCCGCCGTAGGCAGACAATGGGCTCGGGTGAACCGTTTCGAGTATCAGATGATTGGGATTGGTGATAAGGGCCTTTTTTCGTTTTGCGTTTCCGCCCCAAAGCAGAAAGACCATCGGCTTTTCACGCCTGTTCAGATGAGAGATGACAGTGTCGGTGAAAATTTCCCAACCCATGCCCTTGTGGGAATTGGCCTGACCCTCGCGGACGGTGAGAACGGTGTTCAAAAGCAACACGCCGTTTTGCGCCCATTTGACGAGATTTCCGTGGGGCGGCGCCTTAAATCCGATGTCGCTCTCCAGCTCCTTATATATATTTTGAAGAGAGGGAGGGACAGAAACGCCCTTTTGCACTGAAAACGAAAGTCCGTGGGCCTGGTTGGGGCCGTGATAGGGGTCCTGACCCAGGATAAACACCTTTACATTGCTGTACGGCGTGTACTTCAGGGCATTGAAGATATCGTACATCGAGGGGTGAATCCTTTGGGTGCGGTATTCGCTTATAAGAAACTTCCTCAGTTTCTGATAGTATTCCTTGTCGAACTCTCCTTTGAGAATTTCGTCCCAATCGTTGCCTATGTTCACCATGGATTAACGGAAGGATATGCGGTCGGCAGCTGCCTTGGAGAAGGCTTTTATGACCTCGACAGCCATGTTTACTGTGGCGTCGACATCGGACTCTGCGCACCAGTTATAATGTGTATGGACATAGCGGCAGGGTATGCCGAGGACGAGGCAGGGAATGTTCTTGTCGGCGAACAGGTGAATCTTGCCTGCGTCTGTGCTGCCGCGGCGGCGCACTGCCGACTGATAGGGAATGCCGTGCTCGTCGCCGACCTCTTTTGCGAAGGCGATAAACTCGGGGTTGCTTATGTAGCTGGCATCCATATGACGAATCTGAGTGCCTTTTTTGAGGGCGCACTGGGCTTCGTTCTCGTTTCTGTACATGTCGTCGGAGGGGGAGCCCTCAAAGACAATGGCAAAATCAGGCTTGAGTGTGGAGGCTGTAACCTGGGCACCCCTTGTGCCTACCTCTTCCTGAGCCGCGAAACCGCCCACTACATCTACATAGAGGTTGTTTTCGTTTATCAGTCTCTTCATGGTCTCGATTATGCAGTAGCAGCCCATGCGGTTGTCAAAGGCCTTGCCGAAAAGGGTTCCGTTCTTTTCGTTGTACTCAAAGAATACATCGGGCATGACAGGGTCGCCCACATCTATTCCGAATACTTCCATGACCTCCTGACGGCTGCTGGCGCCGACATCTATATATATGCCCTCTATGTCGAGCTTTGCGTTTCTCTCGCTCTCTGTCATGAAGTGCGGGGGCTTGGATGTGGTTATGCCCTTGATGAGTTCGCCCTTGCGGTTTCTGATGTATACCGAGTGAGCGGGGACATTGCTTGCCACCCAGCCGCCGAGGCTGACAAAGGATATGAGGCCGTTGGCCTTGATGTGCTGAACGATGAAGCCCAGCTCGTCAAGATGGGCGTCGAGCATGATGACGGGTTTTTTGCCCGAGTGGTTTTTCATGCGCATGAAGACATTGTGCATGGCGTCGCTCTCCACATCAAACTCGGGGCAGTTGTTCTTGATGACATTTACAACCTCGTCTTCAAAGCCGGAGGGGCCGAAGGCGCCGGTTATTTCTTCGATAAGTTTAAGGTTGGCCATAATCTTTCTCCTTAAAAATAATATATATACATTATATTACACCGAAGGTATTTTTTCAACATAAATATATTGATTAAATATACCCTATATCAATATTATTCTTTC
>CAJKFC010000023.1 GCA_905199135.1 uncultured Eubacteriales bacterium | reverse complement strand
AAGGGGCACATTCGGGGGGCGGCACCTTGCCCGCATAGTCGGCGGCGACTCTTTTGAGACCTCTTATATTTATGGGGTCGTCCATCATATTCCTGCGGCACCTCGCCTCGCAGGCGTGCTCACATATAAATCCGCAGGCTGTGGGAAAAGGATTGTCCTTTCTTATGAGCCTTATGGCGTCCTCATACCGTTTTTCTCCCACAAGAGCTATATAACCCGGTATGTCCACATGGGCGGGACACAGCGAGACGCATGGCACGGTCTGGGTATACTTGCATATGCAGCGACCCTCGTTGACATGCTCCTCATAGTCCTCCCTGCAGCCTATAATGCTCTGATGAACCATGGCCGCCGCTTCGTAGCCTATGGCGCAGTCGGCCGAGTTCATGACGGAAAGCGACAGCTTTTCTATCGTGTCCAGAGTTTCCATGGAGGCTCTGCCCTCCAGCACATCTGTCAGAAGATTTTTAAGCTGCCAAAGCCCTATGCGGCACGGCACGCATTTTCCGCAGGTCTGGGCGTGGCACATCTCGAGAAAAGCCCTCGTCACATCGACGGGGCAAAGCCCCGGAGGGCTCGATTCTATCCTGCGCTCCAGATCCTTATAAAGCCTTTCGACGGTCAGCTGGGCGCTGCCCACCGTAGGCATTTCAAGTCTGCTCATAACATTCTCCTTCCTGTCGTCATATTTTCCTCTTCTCTCTTGGGTTTTCACATCTCATCAAAAAGACAAAAAGAGGCAGAGAACCTCTGCCTCTTGAGCAAGGCAAAGTTTAAAATAAGCTTTACCTTCCGCGCCGTACCGCTTGTTTATATTTATTATACTATATAATTGTATATTTTTCAACTACGCTTTTTCTCTGTCTCTGGTTCTTTGGGGAATTTTCTTTTTGATTGCCCCCGACTGCATGAGGGCGATCTTTGCCGAAGCGGTGCCTATGAGCTCATAGAGCACCGACGAAGAGAGGATTATCGTCACAAGCAGGTCGCCTATCTCGGCGGGCAGAGCCCTCGCCGCCAGATAGCAGAGGCCTATGGCGACGCCTGCCTGGGGCACGAGAGCCGCGCCCATAAAGAGCCTTATCTCTCTCGTGGTGCCCACGGCCAGACATCCTATGTAGGAGCCTATGTACTTGCCTATTATCCTTATTATAAAATACGCGCAGCCCACTATGCCGAAGGAGGCCAGAAGGCCAACATTGAGCCTTGCGCCCGAAATGACGAAAAACAGCAGCATTATGGGAGGTGTGAAGGAGTCTATCTGGTCAAACAGAAACTCGTCGCCCGTTGTGTTCATATACACCGTGCCGAAGACCATGCATGCCATGAGGGGGGATATATCAAAGGCGACGCATATGCCCGACAGGAAGAGAAGCAGAGCCAGCATGACTATAAGGCGGTTGTCGCGGCTTCTCTTGGGCCACAGCAGTTTTTTGAGCCATATTCCGAAAACAGCTCCCAAAAGAATGGCCAGTATGTTGTATATGATGGGCAGAACCACACTGTCAAAGGGCACGGAACCCATCTCCATGGAGTTGACCACCGATATGGCCATGGAAAACACCAGAAGGCAGACCACATCGTCGAGAGCCACCACCTGCAAAAGCTTGTCGACAAACTCTCCCTCGGCTCTGTACTGCTTTATGGTCATCATGGTGCTGGCGGGAGCCGTGGCCGTGGCTATGGCGCCCAAAAGCAGGGAAAGCTCTATGTCAAGGCGGAATATGAAGTACATGCAGACCGTCACCAAAGCACCCGCGAATATCGACTCGGCCAGAGTTATTATGATGACGCTCTTGCCGCTGCGCTTTAATACCTCGGCCTTCAAAAAGCGTCCCACGCCGAAGGCTATAAAGGACAGGGCAACATCGCCCACAAAGCCCATGCTGTCCAGCATCTCAAAGGGCAGAAGACCCAGCACATATGGGCCTATTATTATGCCCGCCACTATGTAGCCGCTGACCTTGGGCAGTTTTGCCTTGTTGGTTATCCTTGTAAAGAGAAATCCCGCCGTCAGAAGCACGCCCAGAAGAAGAAGTATCAAAGCCTCGTGACCTATGCTGTGTACGGCCGAATCTATGTAAGCTCTTATCATGCTCATCACATTCATATCTGCATCTCCTCTCTATATTGTTTATATTTTTTAGTTCTTATACACAAAAAATATTGCAAAAGAGCTTGTAATTATGTTGTTTATATGATATACTGTCTCTATCATAAAGTCAAATTATCTTTTTATTACATATCATAAGTTTTTGTAATGGAGGCGGTAAAATGACAGACATAAAGCTGGATACTCTCTTGATGGTATATGAAAAAAAGAGTTTTACCAAGGCGGCCGAGGCCCTCTCGCTGACTCAGCCCGCCGTCAGCAACCACATAAACCTTTTGGAAAAAGAGCTGGGCATCACCATATTCAACCGCAGCAAATCCAGCCTCAAAACCACCGAGGAAGGGGAAATTGTGGTAAAATACGCCCGCCGCTTAAGGGCTCTCACCTGTCAGATGAAAGAGGAGCTGCGCTCTGCCAAAAAGGGCGGCACCCTCGTGAGGGTCGGCATAACCCACACCGCAGAGAGCAATTTCATCGCCGAGGTGCTGGCCCGATACGCCTCGGAAAATCAGGGTGTGAACATAAAAATAATAACTGATACCATAAATAATCTTTATGACAAACTTTCGGCCTATGAGCTCGATGTGGCCATAGTTGAGGGCAGACTGCCCGATGAGGAGATAAATTCCGTGCTTTTGGACACCGACCGCCTCATGTGCATAATCTCCCCCTCCCACCCTCTTTCGAGAAAGAGCATAGTGTCCCTTGAGGACATTCAGAAGGAGAGACTTTTGCTCCGTCTTTCCTCTTCGGGCACTCAAAACCTCTTTATTTCCCACCTTGAAAGCATAAATATGTCGATAAAGAGCTTCAATGTCATTTTGGAGGTGGACAATGTGGCCACCATAAAGGATCTGGTGCGAAAAAACTTCGGAATATCCATTCTCGCCCGCTCGGCATGCCTTGACGAGCTCAAAAAGGGCAAGCTTCTCGCCGTGCCCATACAGAACCTCAGCATGATAAGGGAGACCAACCTGCTGTACCACAAAGATTTCAACCATCCTTATATAATAGAGGAACTGACCAAATTATATGACAAGACCTCGAGGGTATATAAATGAGAGCCGGCGGCTCTCATTTTTTTGTTTTTTGAGGAATGTTCTGTAAAATGGTTAAAATATGCAGAATGCTGTTTTTTCGACTTTTAACGACATTTTACGCGGCGATACTGCAATATCATTATAAAAAGACAGTTTTTTCGTTTGTTCTAAATATTAAACGAGGGCCGTACAGTCACAAAAATAACTGTAAATATCTGTCAGTTGACTTTTATGTGACCACATGATATAATACGAACGAAGTAAACAATGGTGCCTCTCACTAAGGCGCCGCGTGAGGTTAAATGTCCGTTCTTTGGTACACTTGCCTCTGAATTACCTTTTTTTCTCTTTTTATCTGTTGCATTTACACATTTTTGTGTGTAAAATGTAATTTGAACGGATCGCCAACCCTTAAAAACAAAAAACAGGAGGAATAAAATTGAAAAGATTTATTTCATCGGCACTGGCAGCTTCCATGATTTTAGGCTCTGCCACATTCCCGTCTCTCGCATCTCAGTTCTCCGATGTAAACGGACACTGGGGCGAAAACGCCATTGAGCGCTGGCTCTCCTACGGCATAGTAGAGGGCGATGAGCACGGCAACTTCAATCCCGACGCCGTCACAAGCCGCGCACAGATGGCTCAGTTTCTCGCAAATCTTCTAAACCTCAAGGCTAAAGCCGACATCTCCGGCTACGGCGATGTCAATGTAAACGCATGGTATGCCGACGCTCTTTCCAAGTGCGTTGCAGCAGGCATTCTCAAGGGCACAGATGAGGGTCTCTCCCCCGACGCACAAGTCACAAGAGAGCAGGCTTTCGTAATGTTCGCCCGCGCAGTCGGCATTGACGAGCAGAACAGCATGAACACAGCATACCCCGATTCGGCCTCCGTTTCCGGCTGGGCAGAGGGTTATATCAACGCTCTTATCAACGAGGGCTATATCTCCGGCACAGGCGACGGCACAATAGCTCCCCTTGCAACCATCAACCGCGCCAGCATCATGCAGCTTTTTGACAATACGATAACCCACTACGCCAATGTTCCCGGCACAGTTCTCGATGTGAACGAATCGGGTCTTGCTCTTGTAGTTGCCGACGGCGTCACAGTCAAGGGCAACGCCGACACTCTGGTTGTAACATCTAAAAATGTAAACCTTGACGGCGCAAAGATTACAAACCTCGAGATCGTCACGGCAGACAGCTCGGTGTCTCTTTCGGGCGGCGCCACAGTTGAAAATGCCAATATAGCTCAGGCGGCAGACGGTGCTTCTCTCAATGTGGACAAGTCCTCCACAGTCAATACACTTGTCTCGGGCGGTGAGAATGTAACCGTTTCGGGCGAGGGTACAGTTAAAGACGCTGTGGTCAGCGGCAACAACACAGCCATCGACACAGCCGGCACAAACCTCAAGGTTGAAGAGGGCGTAACAGGCACAACAAACAACGGCACTTCGGTCGAGGGCGGCACAACAGTCGAAACCAAGCCCGAGTCTCCCTCCACAGGCGGCGGCAATGACAGCGGCGGAAGCACTCCTTCTGCTCCCACAGAGGAAGAAGTCGAAGCAGACATCAAGGATATTGTCAATAAGGCCGATGAATATGAATATTCCGATAATTATGTATATTCCGGTGTATATACCGTCACAGAGGACGGCGACACTCTCACTATAAACAGCGTGTATGACGCCGCTGCTTTGATGACAAATCCCGATGTTCTGACACATGACCTTGCTCGTTTCCTCGGTGCTCTCCACCGCACAGACGACGGCGCAACAGTCAAGAGCATTGTGTATAACGGAAATACCTACACATGGGATACCGAAGGCACACTCCTCGGCTCCAACTGGAAAAACGGCGATACAACCCTTGTATCTGCAATAGTTGCAGATGTGCTTGCCGGCAACAATTACGGCATCACTCTCAAGGGCAATTCCTCTGCCGAAGTCGCAGTTGCATTTAACTCCGAGCTGACAGCTTCCAACGAAGCAGGTCTCACAGCAGCTCTTGCCACAGGTCTTGATGTCACAGTCAAGGGCACAATAGGCAGCGAGAGCGAGTACGGCACCTACACAGTGGCACGCCCTGTCACAATCAAGGGTGAAAACGGCTCCAAGGTATACGGCTCCTTTATAGTCAAGGCCGACGGCGTCGCATTTGACGGCATGAACATCAAGAACGAGGGCAGCGAGGCAAGCGACAGCTCCTCGAGAAATGCAATAAACGCCTATACAAACAAAATCGCAATAACAAACAGCACATTTGAGTCCGACAACAAGTTTGCCAACGGCATAGTCATCTTCCCGTCCGATGAGAGCGTGGATTTTGACATCACAGGCAACACCTTTATCGGCTACAACCAGGATCTTGAAGGCTGGTCCACATCGGCCCTCATAATCACAGGCGGCTACAACATGGCAGGCAAGCCCTTCTTTGAGATTTCCGAGACTTCGAAGGACGCCTCCAATGTCAATGACGACGCCATAGTCAGAAACAACACCTTTGAGAGCTGCTCCAAGAACTACTCGAGAACAAGCTACACAACAGGTTCCGAGGTGGTCTTTGCAGCCTACAACTACAACGCTCTTTCGAGAGCAGGCAAAAACGCAGTCTTTTACTTTGACGCAGACAAGGACATAGTCGATCTCTCCGAAAAAGAGAGCATCAGCTCCGACATTATCATCATGGACGGCGGCGATGTCAAGATAAACGCCAACGCTTCCAAGCTCCCCGAAAACTGCGAAATCACAGTTGAGGCAGGCGGCGGCAGACAGCACAAGCAACGGCAGCCGCATCGAGATAATCGGCAACGATTCCTCCTCGAGAATCAATCTCACAGAGGGCAATGCAGTGTTCACTTTCGGTGAGACAGGCACAAAGCCGACACTTGCCATCAACGGCACAGCCAATGTTCCCGCTTCTGTCACAGCCTACAACCACTTCGGTTCCGAGGGCGACATCATCGGCATTGAGATGACTGTAAACGGCGGCTTCACAGTCGACGGCACATTCAAGGTTTCCAGCGCCAACAGCACAGGTTCTACCCTTACAATCGCAGACGGCTCTGCCCTCACAGTAAACGGCACACTCTCTGTCGCCGCCAAGGGCACAGTTGTAAACAACGGCACAATGACAGACAACGGTTCCTTTGTAAACAACGGAACATTTACAAACAACGGCAGCTTTGAGTCCTCGGGCGTTCTGGGTACAATTCTTGAAGCCACAGGCTACACCTACGAGGACAGAGAGTATATCGGCAAATTTAATCCGGTTATCCTCAGCGGCACAGCGGTTCGCTTTGACGGCGCATATTCCAAGGAGCAGGCCGCTAAGGAGGAAGGCTCTGCCATTATGAACGACATGGCCCGTTTCCTCGGCGCTCTTCACCGCATAGATGACGGCGCTTCCGTAACAAAGCTCACCTACAAGGACACAGAGTACACCTGGAACGCAGAAGGTATTCTGGCAGGCTCCAACTGGGAAGACGAAAGCGGCAAGACTCTTGTTTCGGCTATTATAGACGATTACAAGCAGAATTCCTTCCAGCTCAATCCCATAGAGATCACTGTAAACGATGAGGTCGAAATGACCCTCAACGCTTCTGTCGGTCAGTAATTTATACTGTTTAAAAAATACGGAACGCCCAAAGGCGTTCCGTATTTATATTGCGGCAAATATAAATATTTCCGTTCGGCACGGCGAAAATTCAAATTCGAATTGTAGGGAACGACCTTGTGTCGTTCCGCCAAAATCTGCGGCATTATGAATCTCTGCAAAGCGGCATTGACAGCCGTTCCCTACATACAGCCCATTGGGGCAAAACCGTCCCCTGTTGACACTGTATTTCAAATAGTGTATAATAGTAGGGAAAGGTTGTGATATTTTGTTTTCCGCGTTAAAGCCGAAAAACTGCCTTGTCTGCCTTTTGGGCAGCGCTATTCTGGCCTTCGGCTTGTTCAACATCCACTCTTTCTCGGGGGTCACCGAGGGGGGTGTGCTGGGAATGACCCTGCTTTTGGAAAAGCTTTTTTCCGTCTCGCCGTCAGTCAGCGCCATAGTGATGAATGTGTGCTGCTATCTTTTGGGCTATAAGCTTTTGGGCCGTTCCTTTATTCTCTATTCCGCCGTCGCGGGCGGAGGATTTTCGTTTTTCTACGCCGTATTTGAAAAAATGGGGCCTGTCTTCCCCTCTATGGGAGATTTTCCCCTGCTTGCCGCCGTTTTGGGGGCATGTTTCGTCGGCGTCGGAGTGGGTCTCTGCGTTCTGGCAGGAGGCGCCCCCGGTGGGGACGATGCTCTCGCCATGTCGCTGACAGGAGTTTTAAAGCTCGACATACAGTGGATATATCTCATATTCGACCTCATTGTTTTGGTGCTTTCCCTGTCCTATATACCTCTTTCAAAGATTGCCTACTCCCTGCTCACAGTGCTGATATCGGGTCAGCTCATCGGTCTCATGCAAAAGCTGCCCTTTTTGAAAGATTCACCGAAAAAAGAGACCGAAACAGCATAAATAAAAAAGGAACGGTTTTCCCGTTCCTTTCTTTTTTACTCAAAATATGTGACGATTTCCTCGAGATCCTTGCGTTTTTTGACCCTTAAACCGTCGTTCTTTGCATAGCCCACCGCGAGAATGAGCTTTATCTTCTTGTTCTCCATGCCGAGAGCCGAAAGCACCTCGTTTTCGTCAAAGGAGCCCATGATGCAGGTGGAAAGCCCCTGCTCCAAGGCGGCGTAGCACAGGTGAGCCACGGCGATGCCTATGTCCATTTCGGCGTATTTCTGACTTTTAACTCCGCCGATTAAGGTGGCTTCTTCCTCGAAAACCACTATAAAGGCGGGGCAGTCGCATGTGAACTTGTTGAGACCCTTTGTCTGAGTGGCTTTGGCTATCTTTTTCGCCCTCTCGCCGCCGTTTACCGCGGCAAAGCTCCAGGGCTGCGAGTTGCAGGCAGAGGGGGCAAGCCTTGCGGCGCCGACGCATTTCATAAGCTGTTCTTTTGTCACAGGCTTTGCGCCGTCGTAGCTGCGGCAGCTCTCTCTTTTTTCGGTCATCTCAAAAAATGTCATAGCTGTCCTCCTTGAAAAGTATTTCATGGCTGAATTTTACAGCATTTTGCCCTGTCTGTCAAATGTCCCTTTTTTCAAAGCTCATTTTCCAGAAGTCCAGCTCGAAAAGGCTGGATTTTTTGAAAACTTCCGAAAGTCTCGCCTTTTCCTCCTCAGTCACGCCCGAAAGCTTTTCCTCGGCAAAGGCGCCCCACTTTTCGCAGAGCTTCAGGTAATTTTCCGACACATACTCCCTGACAAGGGGCCAGTATCTGCCCTTTTCGGCCTCTTTTTCGGTCTTTAAAGCCTCATCAAATATCCAGTAATAGCTGAACATACAGGGCAGAGTCGCCATGAGCAGTTCCTTTTCCTGTCCCTCTTTGCAGAAGGACAGCATGTACTCGCAGTAGGCGCGGCAGGTCTCCCTCATGGGCATCTTGTCTATCTTTTCGTCGGAAAGATTCCAGCTTTTTACATATTTTGCCCTGACGGCGTCCTCGTTCTCCTGCACAAAGCCCAAAAGGGAGTAATAGACCCTGATGTCTTTAAGACTGCGGCTTTGATGCATGGCATAGGCGAAAACCCTTGCGTATTCCCTGAGATACAGGGTGTCCTCTATTATGTAGCCCTTGAACTTCTCCTCGTCAAGACTGCCGTTTACAAGCTGCTTTACAAAGTCTGTTTCGAGGCATTTCTGCCACACAGGCAGGCTGTTTTCCACTATTTCTCTCATTACGCTCATGGGTTTTCTCCCTTTCTCAAAGATTTTGCCAATGCGGCGGTGGGCGCCGCCATAAGGCACACTATGCTTAAAAGTATCTCTGTGCCCTGGCTTCCCATATTATATATTATTGTATACTTCCACACTCCCATGCCCTCGGGGGCGTAGGCGCCGAAAAACAGGGCTCCGGCGAAGATGTGTCCCAAAAGGTTTATGATTCCCGCAAGGGACAGACCTAAAAGCTTGTTTTTGCCCTTCTGTCCGAAAATGCCGGCAAAGCCGAGACCGACGGTGCACACAAGGTGCTCCACGAAAAATTGCATGGGATGGACGGGCGCCCAGGCGGGCGACAGAGCCGTCAGCAAAAGAGCCGTGACCAGACCCGAAGCCAGCGCCGTCTTGTATGAATAGACCAGCGACAAAAGCATTATGGGCGCCACGCTCAAAAGCCTGACGCTTCCTCCCGTGGGCAGGGGTACTCTTATGAGGTCGAGTATATAGGTGAGGGCGGCAGTCATGCCTATAAGGCATATGTCTCTCGTCTTGAGTTTCACTCCCCTCGCCGCGATGACGGCGGCGATGAGCACTCCGAAGGTATATATGTATATGGCGGCGTTAATCATTGTACTCACCCTTTACGGCAAAGGCGTGATTCAAGGGACCTCTGCCCTTGCCGAGATCCAGTCCGTCCTTAAGGCACAGGGAGAGATACCTCTTGGCGTTTTCTACGCTCTGCTCCAGTGTGTATCCCTTGGCAAGGTTTGAGGCTATGGCGCTCGAAAGAGTGCAGCCCGTGCCGTGGGTGTTGGGATTGTCTATCCTCTCGCCCTTGAACCATCTGCCGCCGTTTTTAGAGTACAGATAGTCGTTGGCGTCGTTGAGATTGTGTCCGCCTTTCAAAAGCACGGCGCAGCCGTAGCTTTTATATATCGTCTGGGCGGCCCTCTCCATGTCTTTCTCGTCCTTTATCACGGTGTCCGCTATGACCTCCGCCTCGGGAATATTGGGCGTGATGACGGTGGCCAATGGGAAAAGACAGGTTTTAAGGCTCTCTATCGCCTCGTCCTTAAGGAGTTTGGAGCCGCTTGTCGACACCATGACAGGGTCGACGACGATGTTTTTTGCCCCGTATTCCTTGAGCTTTTCGGCGATGGTTTCGATCAGACCGGTGCTGCTGACCATGCCTGTTTTGACCGCCTGAGGGAAAATATCCTCAAATACGCAATCCAGCTGTTTGGCCAGAAATTCCGGTGATACCTCGTAAATGTCATAGACGCCGGTTGTATTCTGGGCAGTAAGAGCCGTGACGGCGCTCATGGCGTAAACCTTATGAGCCGTCATGGTCTTGATATCTGCCTGGATGCCGGCGCCTCCGCTGGAATCGCTTCCGGCGATTGTCAATGCTGTGTACATAGTTGCTCCTTTCTTTTTAAGCCATTCACAAGCATAACTTTTGTTTAAAGCGACAAAAGGTGGTGCCCCCAATTTGCCCCTTATTTACTTATTTATTTTACTGTGTCCTTGAGGACAGCTCTCAAAAGCTCGGCCGCCGCCTTTTTGTCCTTTTGGGCAAATACGGCGCTCGACACGGCTATGCCCGAAATGCCGCTGCCTTTGAGAAGGTGTGCGTTCTGAGCCGTCACTCCTCCTATGGCCACGACGGGTATGCCGAGAGCCGTTATGTTTTTGAGCTCCTCAAGGCTTAAAGATACCGTGTCGGTCTTGGTGGAAGACTGAAATACCGCCCCCGAGCCGATGTAGTCGGCCCCGTCGGCTATGGCCTTCTGAGCCTCCTTTACATTGTGGGCGCTGGTGCCTATGATAAAGTCTTCTCCCAAAAGCTCCCTGGCTTTTGCCACCGACATATCCTCCTGCCCCACATGGACTCCGTCCGCCCCTATCTCCTTGGCGATTTCAACCCTGTCGTTTATTATGAAGGGCACGCCGTAGCGGGCGCAGACCTCCTGCACTTTTAAGGCGAGGGCGCGGAACTTTTCGTCTCCGAGATGCTTTTCTCTAAGCTGGACGCAGGTCATGCCCCCTTTTATCGCCTCCTCGACGGCGTGCTCCAAGCTCTCGCCCGAGAGATGGCGCCTGTCGGTAACTCCGTAGAGCAGCAGGTCACCCGGTGATATCTTCATGTTTTCCTCCTTTTCCGCCCTTACTTTACATCTATGGTCTCTTCCATCTTTTTAAGAGCCCCGCTCTTTTTGAACACGGCGATGAGGACAAATGCTATGATGGAGCCGCCTATCGTCGACACTGCGAAGGGCATTACATAGGTGAAAAGAGCCGCCTCGGCGTTGCCCAGTATGAGCTTTGCCATGGGGAAAGCCAGCATGCCGCCCAAAAGGGCTGTGCCTATTACCTCGGCAATACATGTAAGACCTATGTTTTTGACCTTCATGTATGTAAGTCCGCACACGAGGGCTCCCACCATGCTGCCGGGGAATGCCAGAAGTGTTCCCGTGCCCATGATATTTCTCAGAAGGCTGGTGCAGAATGCCATTCCGACCCCGTACCAGGGGCCGAGAAAGACGGCTGCCAGCACATTTACCATGTGCTGTACGGGGAAGCACTTAGAAGCTCCCACAGGGATGTAAAGGGGTGAACAGGCCACGCCGAGGGCGATCAGCATGCCTGCAAGGGCAAGTTTTCTAATCTGTCTGTTTTTCATATTATCCTCCTTACGGCAACAAAAAAGGACGCGCCAGCGCACGCCCAAACAGAATATGCTCCCTACGCTGGCATTACCCAAACAGGTTATAAGGGTCGAAACACCGGTTTCCTCTCAGCCGCATGGCTCCCCTTTTGTTGTCATGTATAGATTATATCACTCTTTTTGGGCAGTTGCAACACCCGAGAAAAGTTTTTTTACCGTAATCAATATATTTTTAACAAAATATCTTGCACAATGCCTTGATTTAGTATATAATTATCATATAAACAAATACAGATAAACCGAAAGGAGTTTATGTATGAATAGAATCATCACACTTAGCCGTGAGTTCGGCTCGGGCGGCAGAGAGCTTGGCAGAAGAATCGCCGAGCAGCTCGGTATCGCCTATTATGACAAGGAAATACTCACTCAGATCGCCGAAAAGACCCAGCTGGCAGAGAGCTATGTCCAGCAGATTATAGAGAGAAAGCCCCCTATGTTCTTCCCCATCACCATAGGTCAGTCTTTCGCCCCCATATCGACAGCCGAGTTCGACCCCACCTATAAGGTTCTCCGCCATCAGCACGAGATAATCACCGAGATGGCTCAGAAGTCCGACTGTCTCATAGTGGGCCGCTGCGCCGACTATATTCTGAGAGACATGAATCCCCTGAGGCTCTTCGTCTACGCAGAGAAGGAGCACAAGCTGGCCCGCTGCATCAAGAACGCCCCCGTTGGAGAGGACCTCTCCAACAAGGAGCTCGAGAAGAAGATCGCAAAACTCGACAAAAACCGCGCCGAGTACTATGAGTTCTTCACAGGCAAGAGCTGGGGCGACATCAGAAACTACGACCTGTGCATAAACACCACAAACTTCGAAATAAAGGATCTTGCAAACCACATCGTCGAAGGCATCAAGCACGGTTCTCTTTAATAGAAAACTCCGCCCCCTGTAGCAGTCGTCTATAAAGCAGACCAATTAAAAAATATTATATGTACGACTGCCCTGGTAACAAAGCAAGCAGCATATTTCATATACACACCGAGGAAAATATTTACTATCTTTCCTCGGTGATGTTTTGTTATAAAAAATCATTTGTAACACGAATGGAGAGATATTAAATGAAATCATTATATATATTTTTATTGATATTTATGACATTATTTTCTCTTGTTGGCTGTGGAGAACAAACAATGCAAGCATCAACCTCTGAGCAATCACAAGCAAATGAAACTTTAACAGAAGAAAAAGAAACATATCAGATTGGAGATATTGTAGATTTTGGAGATTACAAATGGAGAGTCTTAGATATCAAAGATGATAGGGCACTACTTTTGACCGATGAGATCATTGATTTAGACTATATCAATATTACAGAAGAAACCAGAAACGCTATAGACAGCGTAATATCAAATCGTCCTCAGTTATATAACGCGCTTTCTGATTATGAAGGTTGGACTATTTTAACAGATGACAAAGTTTTTTCTGAGGGAAACAGTTTTTATGATAATTGGATCAGTCTGCTTAAAGAAGATACTGATAACAAATTGCTTGAACCTTCCGATTTGCGTAAATCTGTAAACTGGGAAAATTGCAGTTTAAGGAATAAGCTAAACACAGAGATGTCTTTTTCTGAAAAAGAATGGGAGCAGATTATTGAAACAGAGGTTATTAATCCCACAGGAAATGGTGAGTCTACATATGATAAAGTGTTTTTGCTGTCCACCGAGCAAGTTGAGCACTATTTCCCTAGAATTGAAGAACGAGGTGCAAAGGCTACAAGTATATCCGACGAGATGCTTCTTCGCTGTCTAAAAGATTTTCATGTAGTAGGCCAACTTTCTGGTTCATTATGCGATTCTATTTTGAGTCTGCCAAACGGCGGTGAGTTTTATTGGTGGGCTGTTGAGGAAAATTCGAATGATTTTTTAGGGGTCCATATTGGTGTGCAAGAACAATTAGATTCTATTGCTCCTGCGTATTCAATAGCAGGCGTTCGCCCTGCTATTTGGATTTCTATTAAAGAATAGCAATTTCTATTGAAAACACAAAACAGAGGTACTATACAATGAGAGAAAAGTTTAGAGAATATTTAATATCACAAGGTTATAAAATTATTACGCCAAAAGGAAAACCAAGTACTGTAGGTGACTATATAAACAGAGTGGATAATGTCTGTAAGTATGAAGGTATGACATATGAAACTCTCGCTTATAACATAGGTCATATTCTATCTGAATACGAAGTCGGTGGTAAGAAAGAAGCTCTTGGAAGAAAATCTCATAATGCAGTAATCAATGCTTTACGTAGATTTCGAGAATTTATTGATAATTAACTTTTCTTATAAAATAGTTATCCTTATTGACTATAAAACATCCATTATAAAGCCATATCAACGGGCGGTTTTTTTACGGCTTATTATTGTCACATTTTAAAACATTTTGTCGAAAATTACATTTCAAACATTAAATTATTGTTCTTTAAATACAATGATAACGGTTTAGTTCTGTGCTATACTTGTATCAACCAATAAAAGGGAGGAATAAATCATGTATGAAACGGTAAACAATCTCTCGTCCGTCATGGCCACCGTGAGAAACGGCAAAATGCAGGACACCATAGGCGACATACAGAAAAGCGGCCGCACAGTTCTCAAAGGCGGCAGGGTTATAGACCCCAAAAACGGCATCGACGCCGTAAAGGACATCGCCTTTGAAAAGGGCGAAATCACCCTTGTATCTGACGACATCAAACCCGAAAAGGGCGACATCGTGGTAAACTGCGAGGGACTTCTCGTCGTCCCCGGCCTTATCGACATGCACCTCCATCTGGGAGACCTCTTTGAAGTGACCACCAACCCCATAATGGGCGCGGCACAGGACGGCGTCACAATGGGTCTTTCCCCCGGAGCAGGCAACACATTTATGGCTCCGTCCCTTCTCGGCGCGGAAATCGACCGCGGCCTGCCCATGAACCTCGGCGTATATCTCGGCGCCTGCAATGTTCTCGGCACAATGCTCTCTGTGGAAGAGATAATAAAGCTCTTCAAGGGCGAGCTCGATGACGAGACAGCATCGAGAAAAATGTCGAGAAACGGCATAACCATCACGACAGCTCCCCTCACCGTCGGCATCAAGGACCACATGGGCCACTTTATCATGTCCGACGAGAACATCGAAAAGATCTTTGAGATCACCGACAAGGCAGGTCTCATCTATATGTCCCATACACAGGACCCCGCCCACGCCGAAAGACTTGTATCCCTCTCCAAGGGCAGAAGACTTCATCTGGCTCACGCCACTGCGGCAGGCTGCGGCTCTCACGCCGACGCCGTAGAGGGCATGAAGAGAGTTCTCGCCCTTGTAAACGGCAAGAACATCTCGGCTGAGTTTGTCACAACAATGCTGAGAAAAGGCAGAGGCAGCCGCGAAGGCTTGCAGATGCCCAAGGAAGCACAGCAGGTGGCATACGACGCTCTGGCATCGGGCAAGGTCAACATACTCATCTCGGACGGTCAGAACGACGCCACAATGAAGGGCTTCGGCGACACGAGAGACAATATCCCCGCAATTCTGGAGCTTGCCGAAATGGGCGTATGGTCGCTCTCGCAGTCGGTGGCTTCCATGACCTATAACCCCGCAAAGCTCATCGGTGAAACCACCCACAACCCCTGGTGGACAGAGAAGTGCGGCCACATCGGCGCAGGCGCTCTCGCCAACATCACCGTCATCGACCCCGACGACAAGCTTGCCACCTATACAATAGTCAACGGCAACATCGTCTCGTTTGAAAACCGCATCGTCAGAAGAAATTCCGGTGCGGGCGGCTGGATATCCAAGTTCGGCATGCTGAGAAAGACAGGCATAGGCGATTTGGCAGCTTTCAGCTACACAAAATAAATCAGAAAAGGAAGAATACAAAATGTCTTACATAAGCGATAATTTCTGCGCATCACTCCTCAAAGAATTCATAAACACCGACACCCGTCAGCCCGAGGGCAACGAGGCGAGAATGGTAAAAGTCGTGCTTTCCCATTTCCCCGAAAATATTGAGAAAAAGGTCATCGACCACGGAAACGGCCGTGAGACCCTCATCATCAAGATAAAGGGCGAAAGCGAGACGGGCGGTGTGGCTTTTGTAGGACATACCGACACGGTGGCCACGGGCGATGTCTCCAAATGGAGCTTTGACCCTCTGGCTGCCTGCGAAAAGGACGGCTATATCTACGGACGCGGTGCCGCCGACATGAAGAGCGGCGACTGCTCCATGATTGCCGCCGCTTTGGAGACCCTCTCTCTTAATAAAACTCCCAAAGAGCCCATATACCTCTGCTTTACAGCCGACGAGGAAGTGGGCGGTCTGGGCGCCCTCGCCGTTGCAAAAGACGAGTGGATGCAGACCGTAAAGGCCTTTTTTGTAGCCGAGCCCACAAATGAGGACATCGGCGTGTGCGAAAAGGGCGCTCTGTGGCTGAGAATCAAGACGACGGGACGCCTTTCCCACGGTTCAAGACCCGAGGTGGGCATAAACGCCGTCGAAAAGACCATGGAGTTTTACAGCCGCTTCCTGCCCCTTGTAAACCGCACAAGCTGTGACAAGTATCTGGGCAGCACCACCGTCAGCGTCACAAAGCTTCAGGGCGGCATTATGACAAATGTCATTCCCGCCTACTGCGAGATGGAGCTCGATATGCGCACCCTCACCGACATCGACCATGACAAAGTAATCGAGGGAGCCAAAAAGCTGGCAGAGACCATGGCGAATGAAAAGGAAGGTCTTTCCATAGAGATAGAGGTCATCAACAACCGTCCCGCAGTCGCCACTCCCGAGGATCACCCCTTTGTGGAGGCTGTCGCCGAAATATGCCGTGAAAACGGCCTCAAGGACGGCAAAAAAGGTCTTTTCTTCTACACCGACGCCTCTCAGGTCATACCTGCCGTAAAAGCTCCCTTTGTAATTTTCGGTCCGGGCGACGACCTCATGGCTCATCAGACCGACGAAAGAGTCGAGATAAGCTCCATGACAAGAATGGCAAAGGTGTACTTCGACTACATTAAAAAATACTGTTTTTAGGGGGATAAACCATGTCAGACAGTAAAAAAACAAAGCTCGGCTCTCCTCTCGGTCTGCTTCTGACCCTGATCGTGGGCTTTGCATTTTACTTTATAATTCCCGCCATATCGGGCGCAGGACAGACTTTGGCTTACAGCTCGATAATCGACGGCATAACAAATGATTTTATAAAACAGATATACTGGTTCTTTATGAACTTCACCGAGCCCAACTTTTTCGCCGGTATCTTCTCCGGTATAATGGTGATAGTGGGCGGCTTTGTGGCATGGCGCCTCAGCATAAAGAACTCCAAGTACAGCGGATTTGACATATGCTACGGCAGCTCCGCCATGTGGCCCTATGTTCTGGCTTCCCAGCTCATATCGCTGGCTCTCGCCCTCTTCGTATTCGGCTACATCGGCTGGTTTGACGCCGCCGAGGGCGTCACATGGATACCGACCTTTATAGCTGTGGTCGGCGCTCCGCCCTCCATCATGCTGCTCTACGGCCCCAGTATTCCCGCCCTTCTCACAGGCTCGATTCTCGGCGGCCTCGTGTGCGCCCCCGTGTCCTATTGGCTGGGAAATACAGTAATTCCCATGCTGGGCGTTCCCGGCGTCGTGGCCAATGTGACGGCCATGGCAATCTCGGGCATCATGATATGCATGGTGGTCAAGATACTTCCCTTTGTAAAGAAAGTTCCCGTAAAGCCCCACCGCAAGACTCCCAAGCCCGAGGAGAATGTATACAGCCCCCTCTGGTCTCTGAGAAGAGCTCTCGCCGAGTTTACAGAGCCCCATTTCTACGGCAATGAGGTGGCCTCCATATTCCTTCTCATCGGTCTGCTCATAGATACCGTCATATCGGGCGATATGTCGGGCTACGGAGCGGGCGGTCAGACCATGGGCGCTCTGGTGCTCTCCCAGTTCATAGGCGCAGGCGTCGGCATATTCCTCTACGCCCACAAGTTTGAAAAGGGCGGCTGGTACGCCACATATGTGCCTGTGGTTTCGGTAGCCCCCGCCTGCGTGCTCATGTTCGGCGGCACTCTGCCCGTCGCTATTATCTCGGGCGTGCTTGGCGGCATTTTGGGCGGCCCCGTAGCCGAGTTCTTCTCGGCAAAACTGCCCGAAGATGTCCACGGCACCAACGCCAATGTCCTGTCCATGGCTCTTTGCACCTGCATAGTCGCCATAGTGCTCCAGGGTCTCGGCTTCTAAACATACCTTATAAGAAAAGAGCCCTTCGGGGCTCTTTTTTTGCTTTTTAATCTGATCTGTGCTAAAATATCCTTATCATTTACAAAAGGAGACCCCGTATGCTGACAGTAAAGGAAATGCTATCCATGCCCCCTCTCAAAGGGCTTGAAATAGTGGCGGGCAAAGGGGGCGAAAACCGCACCGTCTCGACGGTCAGCGTCATGGACGCCCTCGACATATACCGCTGGATGAAGGGCGGAGAATTTCTCATCACCTCGGGCAACCCCGTAAAGGAAGACCCCTCCTACATAGCCCCCCTCATCGAAAAGCTCAACGAAAACGGCGCCAGCGCCTTCGGCATAAAGACGGGGCGTTTTCTCGGCTCTATCCCCAAGGAGGCTCTCGACACCGCCGACAGGCTGAGCTTTCCCCTCATATACATTCCCAACGAGTTCGCCTTTACCGACATAATAAACCCCGTGCTGAGAGAGGTCATCGACAGGCAGTCGAGGATTCTCGCCATGTCGGAAAAGATACACCGCTCCTTTACCCGCCTCGCCATAACCGAGCAGGGCGTCGAGCAGATACTTCTGACCCTGAGCCGAATAATCGGCAGGGAGACCGCCTTTTACGACCTCTATTTCTCCCGTCTCTTTGTGCCTTCGGGCTTTGAGCTCAAAGAGGAGATAGAGAGCCTGCCCGGCTCCGACCTCTCGAAAGACCTTCCCCGATATTTTGACACCTACCCCGTCTCAAACCTCTCCATGGGCTACGGTCTCATCGTCATGGGAAAGAGGACGGGCGAGACGATAGACCGCTCTGACATAGCTCTGGAGCACGCCGCCACCATTCTCATTCTCGATGTGCAGAAGCGCATAAGCAACAGCCAGGTGGAGAGCAAGTTCCGCGATGAGCTGGTCCACGACATAATCTACGCCAACATCAAGTCCCATTTGGAGCTTTTCAACCGCTCCCGCCTTTACGGCTGGGATTTTTCAAAGGGCGGCGTGGTGGTCACGGTTGACATCGACGATTTTAAGGAAAACTACCGCAAAATACTGGACAAGGGCGAAAACCGCCACCTTGAAAACGCCATGAACGACATATATCTCAAGACAGTCGGCATGGTGAAAAACCTCTTTCCCACCGTGGCATACTCAAAGCTCAACGACGCCATCGTCTTTATACTGTCCCAGAGCGAAAGCGAGGCGGCGAGAACCGAGCACATATTCGAAGATGTGCGAAAAATGATAGCCGAAAGCGGCAGATTTACCGCCACCATAGCCATAGGCAGGTACAAATCCGACCCCATGGAGCTTTATTTGAGCTACGAGGAGAGCAAGAAGTGCGTCGCCATAAGCCGAAGCCTTTCTGCCAAAAACACCGTGGTGCTCTATGACAAGCTGGGTCTTTACAAGCTGGTCAACCTGCTTTTGGGTACTCCCGAGGCCGAAGAACTTCTCGATACATATATCCGCCCCCTCATAAAATGGGACGGCGAAACGGGAGGCGAGCTGACCTCCACCTTTGCCGCCGTGTGCGAAAGCGGCTGGAACCTCAAGCAGACGGGTGAACGGCTCTTTCTCCACTACAACACGGCAAAATACCGATACGGCAGGATATGCGCCCTGCTCGGCACCGATTTTAAGGACGCCGACGAGCGCACCCAGGCCGAAATCGCCGTAAGGCTTTTCAAAATGACAAGCATGCAGAAATAAAAAAACGCCGCACAAGCGGCGTTTTTTCTATGCCTTTTCCCTGTTTCTGTCTCCCCACTCGCACATCTGATCGAGGATGGGCATAAGCGACTGCCCTCTTTCGCTCAGGCTGTATTCCACCTTGGGGGGAATCTGAGGATACTCCTTGCGGACGATGAGACCGTCGGCTTCGAGCTGTTTCAGTGTAGAGCTTAGAGTCTTATATGTGATGCCGCCTATGTACTTGTGCATCTCATTGAAACGGACAACGCCGAATTCCATAAGGGTATAAAGTATAAACATTTTATACTTGCCCTGAATGAGAGACATGGTGTAGTTGAAGCCGGTCTCCTCCAGTTTGCAGTTTGATATACATTCCTTGGCCATATGCACTTTCCTCCGAGATAGTATATATCTTTAATGTGCGTACTTGTAAGCACAAACAACACATGCTAAAATTATACCGTAAAGATGATTTAAAGTCAATTATTTCGGGAGGTAATTGAATATGAGCAAAAAAATAGTTGTTTTAAACGGAAGTCCCCGCAAAAACGGCAACACATCGGCCCTTGCGGAGGCTTTTAAGGCGGGCGCCGAGGCGTCGGGCAATTCCGTTACGGTCTTTCATCTCGACAAGATGAATATTCACGGCTGCAAAGGCTGTTTCGGCGGAAACAGCGGCAGGGATTGCCCCTGCGTCCAGAACGATGACATGAATCTCATCTATCCCGCCGTAAGAGAGGCCGATGTCATAGTTTTCGCCTCGCCCCTCTACTATTGGAACATGAGCGGACAGCTAAGAACGGCCGCCGACCGCCTTTTTGCCCTGGAAGAGGGCGGCAGCAATCTGCTGCGCGGCAACGGACGCTCCTGCGCCCTTCTTTTCCGCTGACAATGCAAAATCCGCAGTTCCTTGGACAGCCACGGCTTAAAAAGCCGTAGGCTGTACCTAAAAACCGCGGATATAGAAAATAGTCCGGCCGAATATGCTCAATCTCATGCGGGAGGTTTTCGCCGGGGCCGTAACCTGTACCGCCCTGGATGACCTTATCCGCATTGTTCACCTGTATGGTGTCTTTGGAATAGGTGTCTGTAAATACCCGGCTTTTATAAACAAGGTCATATTGCTTTGCAGGGTCCCACCATTCCACCCGGTCCCCGCGTCTGGTGTGATACTCCGAGAGCTTCATCAGACACAGGTTGGGAAAATTGTGCGAGTCCACATCAATAAGGCCTACTCTCAAATATCTGCCTCCTTTAGTGGGCACCGAACAGGGATTTTGCAAGGCTGCCGGTCTTGAACAGGGTGTAGCACAGCAGGACCG
>CAJKFC010000022.1 GCA_905199135.1 uncultured Eubacteriales bacterium | reverse complement strand
AGTCGCAGTGAACACAGCACCCTGATCCATTCCAGCTGCCGATAAAATACTCGGATTTACAGCCAGAATATAGGCCATAGTCATAAAAGTAGCTATGCCCGCCATCACTTCGGTGCGTACATCTGTGTGATTTTGTTTGAGCTTAAAGAATTTTTCCATTCTTTTCATCCCTCCTTTTAGTATTTAAACACACATTTTATTATATTATAGTTTTCGACTCTAATCAACATATTTTTTTGAATATTGCGACGACTGTTATGCCGCATATAAAAGCCTTACAAAACATATTTTTATGTATACAAATTTATTTGGAGGTAGCCATGAAGTTTTTCAAAACAGATGAGAAGAAATTCTCCAAACGCGAAAGGATATTTTACACCATTCTGACTCTGTTTGCCCTGGCCTGTGTGCTTTTAAACACAAACGGCGGACGCGCCGTGACCGCGGCCGTTACCAAAAGAGAACTGCCCATATACTGCGTCGACACCGACGAGAAAAAGCTGGCCATAAGCTTTGACGCGGCTTGGGGCAACGAGGACACCGAAAAGCTCATTTCCATTATGGATGAGTACGGTATCAAGGCCACATTTTTTGTCGTGGGCGACTGGGTCAGAAAATATCCAGAAAGCGTCAAGCAGCTCCACGACGCAGGCCACGAAATAATGAGCCATTCAGACAAGCACAAGCACATGTCTCAGCTCTCCGTCGAGGACATAAAGAGCGATATCATCGCCTGTCAGGAGGAGATAGAAAAGGTAACAGGCGTAAAACCTTTCCTTTTCCGTCCTCCCTACGGCGAATATGACAACAAGGTTATAACCACTCTTAGAGACCTCGGCTATCACTCCATACAATGGGATGTTGAAACACCTGTTGCAAGAATAAACAAAAGCCGCATGGCTTTATTTTTTTACCTTTTTGTCTTTTTCCTCCTTTTCCGAAAATATCTTTCTCCAAAAACACTCCAAAAGAGTCTGATACCTCTTCTGTCTTTCCTCGAAGCTCTCTTCCCTGCCGTATACATTTTCAATCTTCATAAGGACACCTCTCTTTCATCGTCAGGATATCCATATGCCGATTTCTCCGCAAAATTACAATAGAAAAGGGCGCTGAAGCGCCCTTTAAATATTCTTATTTTATCTGCCAGAGTCTTTCGTTTTCTACTGCGTAATCCAAAACTCCGCTTCTCTCGCACATGAGATCAAAAGCCTTTTCGGCGTCGGAAATTATCTGCTCTTCGCTGGTCTGTGTAAGCACTCTGTTTTCCATTATCACCTTGCCGCCTACAATAGTGTGGCTTACATCGCCGCCCTCCGCATGGTTAACTATCCTCTGTACGGGCATGACTCCCCACGGAGCAAGATGGGGCTGACGGCAGTTTATAATTATGGCGTCGGCGTTCTTGCCAATTTCGAGAGAGCCTATCTCCTTTTCCTTGCCCATGGCTTTCGCCGCTCTTATAGTTATCATCTCGAGGACAAGTCCTGCCTGAAGAATGCCGGCGTCGTGGAAGAAGCCCTGATGGAGGAACTGGAAAAGCTTTATGTCCTTCAAAAGGTCAAAATTTCTGTCGGGAGCGGTGCCGTCTGTGGCCACCACCACATTGACTCCCTTCTCCAGCATCTCCACTGCGGGACATCTGACCCTTACATTGGCGTTTGTCGACGGGCCGTGGCACACAGACACGGGGTTTGCGGCCATTATATCCCATTCCTCGGGCAACATTCCAGTACAGTGGGCCAAAAACATCCTGTTTTTAAAGACCTCTGGAGATGTCTCCATCATAAAGTTCATGTCTCCGCTGAAGGAGTGGGAATGTATAACCGTACCGTATTCCTGTGCCAGCTCAAACATGGCCTTGTTCTGCCTGATGTTGAGCTCGTCGGGATTGAGTCTGTCTCTTCCCATTCTCGAGGGCATGACCACAAAATCGCATTTGTCATATTTTCCGACAAACTTCTTCATGGCCTTGGGAGTAAACTCAAAGGCTGTTTCGGGTGTGACCTCATATTCCTCATATCTGTCTCTCGACAGCCATTTTCTCGCCGGCTTGTTCCACTTGGGGTTGGGGCAGCCTACACCTGTCATGTGGCGTATACCTGTTTTGAGAGTACCCTCTATGTGGGCCTCTATTATGTCAAGGTCTCCCAGTCTCGCCGTATTGCCTATCATGGAAACTCCTGTGGTAACGCCGAACTTGACCCTCTCGGCCGAAGCCAGAGCTGCCTCCGCATACCAGAAATCGCTGTCGGTATAGTTGTGATATATGCCCTCTGCCATGGGTTCCCATCCGTTGTTGAGGTGCTCTCCCAGAGTTTTCATAAGGCAGTGTCCGCCGTGGCCGTGAGTATCTATAATGCCGGGCAGCAAGGCTTTGCCGCAGGCGTCTATGACCTTTTCGGCCTGAATATTTTCGGGCATATCGGCCATGTCGCCTATCATGGCTATCTTTCCGTCCTTGCTCGCCATAAATCCGTTTTTATATATGGTGTGCTTCTGATCTACCGTGATTATGAGTGCGTTTTTTACCAAGAGTTCAAACATGTTTTTCTCCTTCCCTTTCGTCATTGCGGCTTTTGACGGCCGCGTATTTTGAAAAGCTTTGCCTCATGTGTCGTTTAGAACATTATATCATTTTCCCTTTGACAAATCAACGGAAAAACTTCCAATTTGTTCTTGCAAAAACTATCCATATGTGACATAATAGAACGGTGTGTTAAAAACAGTTTGGGGGAATAAAGATGTTTAAAAGAATTTCACTGAGCATGAGATGCATGAAAACCGTTATCGCTACGACGCTGTGCGCGGCGGTATATTTCCTGATAGACAGGAATCCCATCTTCGCCTGCATAGGCGCCGTATTCGGTATGGACAGCTATGTGGCAAACGCGCCTCAGACAGGCGGCAACCGCTCGATAGGCACGATAATCGGCGGCTTTACGGGGTGCGTATGCTTTATACTCTGTCAGAGATACCCGGGAAATATCTCAAAGACCTTGATCATGTTCTTAGGTCTTTTGATAATGATAGTCATATGTCAGCTTTTAAACGCCACAGGCTCTGTTCAGGCAGGCTCGGTTGTATTTTTCATTCTGCTTCTCAATACGCCGGCCGACAACTACATGAGCTACGCCATCAACAGAATGATAGACACTTTGGTGGGCGAAGCCGTCGCCTTTGCCGTAAACTACATAGTGCCTCCGACCCACCACTCTTTAAAAGCGAGAAAAGCCAAAAAAATCCGAGGAAAATCCTCGGATTTTTTATATATGCCAAAGCCTCCGAATATCATTTATCGGAGGTGCTTTATGGAGAAATACGAAGCTATATACGCAAGGCAGAGCGTCGACAAAAAGGACAGCATTTCGATAGACAGCCAGATATCCTTTTGCAAGCGCGAGGCCTGCACACAGACAAAAATATATTCCGACAGAGGTTTTTCGGGTAAAAACACCAACAGACCTCAGTTCATATCCCTCATGGACGATGTAAAAAAGGGGCTTGTGTCAAAGATCATCTGTTACAGGATCGACCGTATCTCAAGAAGTATTCTGGACTTCGGCGAAATATGGCAGACATGCAAGGAGCACGGCGTGGAGTTTGTGTCGGTCAACGAAAAATTCGACACCTCTACCCCCATGGGCAGAGCCATGCTCTATATCATAATGGTCTTCGCACAGCTGGAAAGAGAGACCATAGCCGAAAGAATAACCGACAACTACTATGAACGGGTAAAATGCGGCGCATGGCCGGGCGGCCCCGCCCCTTTCGGCTTTGAATGCTGTAAAAAGGACGGTGTCCCCTCTCTTAAACTCGGAAAAGATTCCGAAACGGTATCGGAAATTTTTTCATCTTACAGCGAGGGAGCTTCTCTCGGGAAAATAGCGAAAGAACTCAATTCCAAAGGAATAAAATCCCCCGCGGGCAAGGTGTGGCACAGCGCTTCTCTGGGAAGAATCCTGCGTAATCCCTGCTATGTAAAATCAGACCTCGATGTGCTCAGATATTACCTCAACGGCGGAGCCCGATGTTTAAGCCCTGCCGAGGCTTTCGACGGAACAAGCTCCCTCTCTCTTGTGGGCAAGAGCAAAGACGCTCAAAAAGAAAGACGCTGCGACGGCTGTACACTGTCTGTTTCAAATCACCCGGGAATAGTTGACGGAAAGACCTTCCTTTTGTGTCAAAACAGACTCGACGGCAACAGACAGCTTAAAAACTCGGGCAGCAGCGGCATAAGCTGGCTGTCGGGTCTTTTGAAATGCGGATACTGCGGCTACGGTGTCAAGCTCTATCGCGGCAGGCAGTCCAAAGAGCCTAAAATATATCTGCTCTGCTCGGGCAAAACCAACTACGGAATATGTGACCCTAAGTTTTACTTTTCCCTTTGTGACATCGAGCAGGCTGTATCGGCGCAGCTCGAAAAATACATCCTCCCCCCACAGGATTTTATGTGTCTCAAATCTCCAAAGACGGAAAGACTGGAAAACGAAATAAAGCAGATTGAGCACCGCATACACGATTTATTGAGCACAAAAGAACTGTCCTCCCCTGGCGTTATAAAATACATAAACCGAGAAATCGAAGAGATGGAGACCGAAAGGCTAAATCTCGTAAAATGCCTTGAATGGGAAAGCGAAAAAAGTTCATCATGCCCTGACATGGAAGATATCGACTTTAATTGTCTTGACAGGGAACTGAAAAAGGAGGCGGCCTATGCCTTAATTGACAAAATCCTTCTCTATAAAGACGGCATAAGGATAATGTGGAAATGATTTACTCTTGTATCATATATTGACAGCCTCGATTGGAAAGAGATACCTGCCTCCGAAATAACGGAGCGCGTCGTAAGCAAGGTCAAAAACGGAAGCATAGTGCTGTTTCACAACGCCGCCCTTCATACTCCCGAAGCTCTGCCCACTATAATAGAGACGCTTCAGGGTCAGGGATATGAGTTTGTGAAAATCTCCGAGCTCATCTACTATGACAACTATTCCATAGACCACACAGGCAAACAGATAAGCAATGTAGAATGACAAAAAGGCGTCCCACATGGGACGCCTTTTCAAAATATGCCTTAAAGCACCAAGAAAGCCCTGCGGAATAATCCACAGGGCTCAATTTGGAGCTACTAAGCAGATTCGAACTGCTGACCTCGTCATTACCAATGACGTGCTCTGCCGCCTGAGCTATAGTAGCATTCTAATAAAACGGCAAACAACATAAGCTGTTTGCCGATGGCAGGGGCAGTAAGGATCGAACTCACGACACACGGTTTTGGAGACCGTTGCTCTACCTGCTGAGCTATACCCCTATTTTCAACTGCCTGTATATTATACTACATATTCAGCCGTTTGTAAAGAGTTTTTTTAATTTTTTTCGTTTTGTTTTTCCTTAAGCCTGTATGTCAATGTCATGAGACTTTCGGAAAAGTGAACATCCTCAATAGGTACACTTTCAAACTCCAAATGGAGATCTATGTTTGTAAAGTTCCATATCCCGTTTATACCTGCGTCTATGAGCCTTGCCGTCATCTCCTTGGCAAGCTTTTTAGGCAGAGTCAAGACAGCCACATCGGGCTTTTCAGCCTTCATAACGGTCTCGAGATCGTCTATATTGAATATCGGCACACCGTTTATCTTGTGTCCCACAGCCTCCACATTTACATCAAAGCCGCAAACTATCTCCACTCCGCATTTTCCGAAGTTAAAGTTATTTATAAGGGTGCGTCCCAAATTGCCGACGCCTATGATTATGCCCTTGTTTTTTCTGTTTATATTGAGGATATTGGCAATCTCGTCTTTTAAGAATTCAACATTATACCCATATCCCTGCTGCCCGAAGCCGCCGAAACAGTTGAAATCCTGTCTGACCTGAGAGGCGGTAAGTCCCATGATTCTCGCCAGCTCACTGGAGGATATTCTCGTGACGCCGCTCTCCAAAAGCTGAGTCACATACTTGTAATATTTCGGCATTCTTCTTATAACAGCCGTTGAGATCTTTTTTTCTGCCATAGCTATCCTTCCTTCCCAATTAACTTCACCATTATATCATACACGACTGTTTTTTTCAAGTTCTTTCCCCCAAATTTTGATTTTTTTTTAACTATCATTCTGTAAATATATTGAAAAACACGCCTTTTGTAATATAAAAGGCGTGTTTTATATATAATCACCGTTTAATTCATTTTACTGATTACAGATAGTTATACACAGATTCCACAGACTTATCAACAGGCTACCCGGCAAAACGCCGTGATTACCTGTTATTTCCCGACGATTTTCAGAAAATTAACCTTTAAAACTATATGTAATTATTTATAGGCGCTTGTCATCTCATCGGGCAGAACATCGTCCTCTGTAATCCAATCCTCTACATTTATGACGGTAAATGTATCGGAAGTGTTTCTCACTATAACCTGCTTTATTCCGGCGTTGATTATAAGTCTTCGGCACATGTTACATGGGCTTGCGTTTTCCACCAGCTTTCCCGTGCCCGCCTCCTCGCCAACCAGGTAAAGAGTGCTTCCCAGCATCTCCTCACGGCTCGCGGCGATTATAGCGTTGGCCTCGGCATGCACCGAACGGCACATCTCATACCTCTGCCCTCTCGGCACATTGAGCTTTTCCCTGCGGCATACGCCCAAATCAGAGCAGTTTGCCCTGCCTCTCGGCGCGCCCACATATCCCGTGGAAATTATAACATCATTTTTGACTATGATCGCTCCGTAGTTTCTCCTGAGGCATGTGCCCCTTTTCAAAACGGCCTGCGCAATATCGAGATAGTAGTTTGTCTTATCCCTTCTCTCCATTATTTCTCCACCCTTCCGTCTTTGATTTTAATTATTTTATCGGTCATCTTTGCCTTTTTCATATCGTGGGTTATCATCAGCACGGTGCTTCCCATTTCATTGAGTTTTTTGAGAAGCCTCATGACCTCAAGCCCCGACGGCTCATCGAGATTTCCCGTCGGCTCGTCGGCCAGAATGAGCTCGGGATTTCTGACAACCGCTCTCGCCACCGCTGTGCGCTGCTGCTGCCCTCCCGACATCTCATAGGGCCTGTGGTACATTCTCTCGGAAAGACCCACTATCTCAAGAGCCCTTTCGGCGGCTTCTCTTCTCTTTTTTGGAGATACTCCCGCCAAAACCATCGGCATTTCCACATTTTCTATGGCTGGTAGATTCTTTATCAGATTAAAACTCTGAAAGACAAAGCCAATCTTCCTCCCCCTTATATCGGCAAGCCTTGATTTGTCATTCCATCTTATCTCCTCGTCATCGAGAAAATACATTCCCTCCGTAGGGGCATCCAGGCAGCCCGCTATGTTTAAAAGGGTCGATTTTCCCGAGCCCGAAGCACCTACCACCGAGCAGAAACTCCCCTTTTCCACATACAGGGAGATATTGCTCAAAGCCTCGGTACGGTTTCTGCCGCTGCCGTATACCTTGCTGATGTTTTCCATTATTATCATAAAACCACCTCTTGGGTAGTTTTTCCTAAAACAGCACAAAAATTACTGAAAATCGTATATTTCCATATTGTATTCATAGTGTTGAGCCAAGTCTATCGAGGAAATTATATAGTTTTCCCTGCTGCCTGTGGCGTCAAAGTGCTGCCAGGATTCGCCTCTCTGAATCATCAGCCATATGTGTGGCACTCCATCCTTTTTTCCGACAATTATCCTGTTTGGTATTTCCAAAATATCGCACATGAGCTTTTCGGTCATGGCTATACCTGACTGAGCCGATTTCTTGTTGAATATTGCTCCGTATGCCGAATATGTGTCGGTCTTATGCTGGGTGTCACCCGTTTCGGTCACGACTATCATAGCTTCGCTGTCAAGCTCGATTTCCGATATTTTGTCATATATAAAGGCTATCTTCTCGTCGGTCGTATAGTTTTCGGCCTCAGCGCACATTTCCGCCCCTGCCTGTTCTATCTGCTGCTTTTTCATAAACAGCTCGTCGTGTGTATAAAGATATTCTGCGCTGACCTCAAATATCTGACCGTTGCTTCCCTCATTCAACGGGCCGAAAGAGACATTTTTAAGTCCCACAGCCGATGACGGAGAGCTATAATAGGCTTTTTTTACTATCTCATTGAGTGTTTCCACATCGTATGCCTTCCACACCCTGAATACTTTTTTACTCTGAAAATCAGACAGCATATCTATGAGCTCGTTTTCAAGCTCTTCATCGCTTTTGACGGTTATTATGCTGCGTATCTCCTCAGAAGTCTTTTTATACTGCACAGAGATGTTCACCTGATAATATCCCGAAGCCTTTGCCTGCTCATAGGCCACCGATGAGACAGCATATATTCCCAGCGGGTCCTCTGTTGTAAGCTCGCCTATTATCTCCTTGAGATCTTTCTCTATATCTCCCCAGTAATCGACCACTGCCAGTTTTGTGCTGTCGATTCCCAGCCCTATAATGTTTTCCAAATGATTTTTTATCTCTACATAGGATTTTACCACCGTAAGCTCCGACGGTATCTCATCTTTGGGCTCATAGGCATGGGGGGTCTTTTCATATATCTCTCCCTTTATGGCACATCCCGAGAGAGCCATAATAAAGATGAGCAGCAGAAAAAATCTTTTAATAGCCAAGTTTTTCTCCTATCACTATAACTTCACAAAGCTGTATTTTTCCGGGCTTCGACATTATCACCGTCATGGCATTGCATATTCTCTGCTCCGAGGCGCAGTCATGACATTTTCCGTCTGCGGCACACGGAGTGGAAAGGCCCAGCCTTTTGGCATTCAGGGGAGCTGCGATATTTCTCGCCCTGTCTATTGCGGAGTGAAGGTTTTCACATATCTTGTTTTCGCCCACTACATAAAATACCTTTGAAGGGCCGTATATAGCGTTTGCCACACGATTTCCGGTGCCGTCTATGTTTACTATTTCGCCGGTCTCGGCCACGGCGTTTGCCGAAAGAATGTATGTAGTGAGAGCCGCTTCAATCTCTCTCTGTTCGTCCTTTTTCTCAATCCAGTGCCAATACACCTCGTTGTTTTCCCTGAGCTTTTCATAAAGGCCCATCTCCTGAAGAGTTACAGAGCCGCCGAAGGCTATCTTCTCTCCCTTGAGCGTTTCGGTCAGATAGGCGGCAGCCTGCTCGCGGTTTTCAAAATACTTAAAGCCTATTCTTTTTCTTTTGAGATTTTCCCGAAGCTTTTCGTACATATTCACATCTCCTTTAAAGTTTTTCACCGTACTGATCCTTGTGTCCCTCGCCGTATACCTCATTGGCAGAGGACACTATTATAAATGCCAATGGATCTTCTTCTTTTACTATATCCTGAACTTTTGGCAGAACAGGCTTTTTCATGGCGCACAGTATGACATCTTTTTCCGCCTTTGTGTATCCTCCGTAGCCTTTGACATAGGTTATTCCTATATCGAGCTCCTTCATTATCCTGTCGCCTATAACCTTTTCTTTGTCGGATATTATGTGTACCATTCGGGCGCTGTCCATACCGTAGAGCAGCTTGTCGAAAACCGTACTGAAAACCACCATGGCGAGCACGGCGTAAAGTCCCACCTCGAAGTTTTTAAACACTATCATGGCGCTTGTTACTATCACGGCGTCGGTCACCATAAATATAGTGCCTGTGCTGGCGTGGCGATATTTCTGCTTGACCAGCTTGACTATTATGTCGGTGCCTCCCGAAGTGCTGCCTGCCTTAAATATCATTACCATTCCTGCCGCCACCAAAGCATTTCCGAAACAGGCAGCCAAAAGCAGGTCTGTTGTAAGAGGCTGCGACTGCACCTTGGTGATGATATCTATCAGAAAAGACGAAAAAAATGTGACATATACGGTGCTTACTATCATTTTAAATCCCAGTTTCCACCAGGCGAGAAGCATTAGAGGTATGTTTATAAGCAGTATCATAGTACCTGTCGGTATTGAAAACAGGTAATTGAAAATAATAGCTATACCGACCACTCCGCCGGGAGCCAGCTGATTGGGATCGAGAAACAGGGCGATACCTACGGCATAGAGCACACTTCCCGCACTCATCAGTAGAATATTTTTCAATATTCTTTTTCTGTCAATTTTGCCTATTTTCATTTGATACCTCCGCTTCATAAAATATTTCCACTAAAAATCAATTATATCGGTGTTTATCTGCTGTAAAATATATTGATATTCCGCTCTCTGTTACCTTTATTTTCCTCATATAAAAATACTATCACAGAAAATGAGGCATTTCAAGGGTCTGAGCCATGCCGCCTTGCCTTGTCTATGATTAATTTATTTCGATACGGCAATCCGGATTTGCCTTTCGAAAAGCTTCAAGACTTTGCCTTTTTATCGGACAATTCTTTATATACACTTCCCTCAGCATCGGCATTCCATTAAGCAGCGACAGATCTTCTAATGGATTATCCTCCAAATTCAGTCTTTGCAGCCAATTCAGCTCTGAAAAAGGTGACAAATCCGTAATTGTATTATGCGCCAAAAACAGTTCTCCTAATTTCGTCAAATCCGCCAAAGGCGACAGGTCTGTAATCCTATTTCCGTTGAGATACAGCGTATTCAGGCTGTATAGCCCTTTTACCGGCGTCAGATCTGAAATATCGGTGTTGCTCAAATCCAGCCATCTAAGCCGCGTCAGATCTCTCAGCGGCGTAAAGTCTTGGATTTTGCACCCATCCAGATACAGATCTCGCAGCTGTTTCATACCCGCAATCGGAGATATATCGGCAATCTGCGCATTCGAAAGCCGCAGCCACATTGTCTTTGTAAGGCCTTGCAAAGGATACAAATCTACAATCCGATTGTTCTTCAAATCGAGAAAAGTCATAGATTTTAAGTCCGCCAGCGGCGTTATATCTGTAATTTCGTTGTCGCTGAGCATCAATTCCTTTAACCGCGTCAAATTCTCAAGGGGAGACAGGTCGGAAATTTGATTCTGATTCAAAATGAGTTTTTGCAGGTTTGTCAGCCCTTTGAGCGGCGTAATGTCCGCAATATGATTTTGAGACAGCTCCAAAATTGTCAGCTTCTTCAGTTCAGCCAAAGGAGTCAAATCGGAAATTCTTCTCCACGGGAGAAACAGCTTTTCCAGATTTTTAAGAGGCTTTAAAGGAGTAAGATCTTCTGTCAGAAAAACATCCGCAGGCAGCTCTGCTGCATCTAAAGATATCTTTATTCCGTCTATAATGACCGAATATCTGTCGGATACCATAAAAATCCTCCCGTCTTTGCTGTCCCCATATCATAATTTTATATCTTTTCTCAAAAAAGGTCAATGCGCACTTGAATATTTTCCTTTTTGATTGTATAATAAACATTGATTTAAAAAAGGACGGTAATTTTTATGAGAATGCGCAGAAAGAAAAATCTCGATGTGAGGCTCGAGAGGGTAAAGCACATGCTTGTGGAGAATCCCGAGGAATTCAAGGGCAAATGGCGTGAGCGTTTCGGTCTTTCTCTCCCTCTTTCCATAGAGATAGGCTGCGGAAAGGGCCGATTTATAATAGAAAACGCAAAACAGCACCCCGATGTACTTTTTATAGGCATAGAACGCGATGTCAACGCTCTGCTGACCGCTTTGGAGCACTCCTCGCCTTTGGAGCTTCCGAACCTGATATTCATAGCCTTTGACGGCGCAAATCTCGCCGACATATTCGAAAAGGGCGAGGTCGACAGAATATTTTTGAACTTTTCCGACCCGTGGCCTCCCAAAAAGCAGGCCAAACGCCGCCTGACTCACAGAAACTTTCTCACCATATACAAAGAGATTCTGTCGAAAAACGGCTCCATTGAGTTCAAAACCGACAACAGCAAGCTGTTTGAGTTTTCCCTCAACGAGATGTCGGGCTTCGGCATGACCCTTTCGGAGATAACCTTCGACCTTCACTCCACCGACACACCAAATATTATGACCGAATACGAGGAGAAATTTTCACTTCGGGGCATGCCCATTTACCGTACCGTTGCCCGATTCAATAAACCTTAATATCTCGTCACACGCTATATCCGAAGAGGGGCCGCAAAATATTTTGTGGCCCCCTTTTTTAAAATACACTACGCTGCTCTCACCTTTCAAAAGCTCGCCTATAATTCTTGCGCTCTTTTTGTTGGCGGTGTCATCGTCCTCACACTGCAAAATCAGACAGCGGCAGCCTATGGCTTTAAACTGCTGCTTTGTCTCTCTTAAAAGCCTCCAAAGCTCTATGACGGCATTAGGCGGAGTTTTGACGGCTGACGACAGATATTTTTTCATATACTTGCCGAAATCCTCGGTGAGATTTCTCATCATCTGCATTTTATCGCAGAATATCATCGGAGTATTGGCGAATATCATGGCCTCCAAAGGCATTTCTTTTGAAATCGCGGCGGCTATTAGCCCACCCATGGAAAAGCCCACTATGACCACTCTTTCATACTGTTCTTTAAGCTCTTTTGCCATGTCATCTGCCGATTTCACCCACATTTTTCTGTCCGACATCATGAAGTCCACATATTTTCCCGTGTGGCCGTGAAGTCTCGCCAGACGGCACTCGTATCCCTTCTCGGTAAGGTAATCAAAGAGATTTATCACCTCATGCTCTCCCCCGCCGAAACCGTGGATTATGAGAACGCACATGTCCTTTTTCATATTTTACTCCTCTTTGGGAAGTTCAGGCAAAACATAGGCGGTTTTGAAATTTGAATATGTCACCGCTCCGGGTTTTCCGCCCGGTATTTTTTTTACATATTTCACGGCAGTATAGTCTATGGCGCACAGAGTTCCCTCGGGATTTTTCGAGTAATAAGCCGCAACTGCCGCCGCCTGCTCTATGTCTCTGTCGGAAGGCTCTCTGCCCTCTGTCTCCAATATTACATGGCTGCCCGGTATGTTCTTGGAATGAAACCATATGTCTCTTTTGTCAGCCTGCCTCATGGTGAGAGCGTCGTTTTCTATGTTGTTTCTGCCGCAGAGAATGACAAATCCGTTTTCCGAGCGGAATTTTCTCGGATTTATCGTGTTTTTGCGGGGTTTCTTGTTGTTTTTATCTCGTTTTTTGATGTATCCGCTCTCTATAAGCTCTTCTTTGATGGCATCTATGTCCCTGCTGTTTTCAGCCTTTTCCAAAGCGGCACACACAGACTCTATATAATCGAGCTCTTTTCTGCCGTTTTCTATCTGCTCCTTTAGCATCGTCTCGGCGTTTTTAAGCCTTCCGTAGCTGTCATAAAGTCTTTGAGCGTTCTGCTGGGGACTTTTCTGTTCGTCGAGCTCTATTGTTATCCACGGTGTGCCCTCGGTGAAATAGTCGCATATGACGGCCTCTTTCATGCCTTTTTCCAAAAGGTGAATATTGGACATAATGAGGTCTGCCTTCTTCTTTATATCCTCCCTCTTGCAGGCGGTGAGCAGTTCGTTTTCCTGATTGGACAGCTTTCTTATCTGCCTGTCACGGGCGGTATTCATCATTCTTAAAAGCTCAGCCGAGGCGTTTTTCCTCTGCTCCGCCGCGGTTTTTTCGGCATAGAAACCGTCCAAAAGAGCGGAAAAACTATCGGCTTTGACAAACTCCGCCCCCTCCAGATGTTCAAAATACATGGCCGAATAGTCCATAGAGCCGTCGCTCTTTTTTATGAGATAAGGTGTAAAATCTCCGTTTTTCACCCTGTCTTTCAGCTCTTCTATCTGCTCAACGGGATCTCTGTTGTACTTTTCCTTTAAAAAGCATATCTCTTTTGCCACAGCAGGGGAAATTCCTGCCACGCGGTCGGTTATCATCTTGGGAGACAGATCTTCGGGCAATACATCTCTGATCTGCTCGGCGCTGCTTTCCATAAAATCCATCTTGTCCTGTTTTGGCGGCAGCTCATACAAAAGCCCCGGCAAAACAGGTCTGTCGGGCGACATTTCAAGGTCTATCTTTTTTATGCAGCCCATTATCCTGCCGTCGCTTCCCGCAAAGATGATGTTGTTTCTTCGGCCCATCATCTCAATATATATGTGCTTTTCGGTTATATCGCCCATTTCGTCGGCAGACAGCACCGATATGTCCATCATTCTCTCAAACCCGGGCTGTTTTACCGCCGTTATCCTGCCCGAGGTCAGGTGTTTTCTGAGAAGCATGCAAAACATGGGCGGCACATCTGGGTTTTCAAATTTCTGCTCGGTTATGTGCACCCTGCCGATGTTGCCCGCCTCCAAAAGGACTTTAAGACTCTCTCTGCCGTTTTTTACCGTCATTACTATCTTGTCCTTGGAGGGCATATATATCTTGTCTATTCGGGCGTCAAATAGCCTTTTGTTCAGCTCTTCGGCGCACCCTCTTATCATAAAACTGTCCTGTGCCATACCTCGTTGTCCTCTGTCTTTTGCAGAATGTCACTTAAAAGCGACAGCTTTTGTGCGAGCTCCTCACTCTTCTCCCCTTTTGAGGCTATGTGTCCGTTCTGCATTTTCTGATATCTGTTTATTAGCTTTTTTATATAGTAAACCCTGTTTTCGTCCTTTACCAATGCATTTGAAAACAGATCGTAGTTTTCGATGGGTATCTCTCCGCCCTCAAATCGGGCTTTGAGTATAATATACACCTTTTTGCCCTCTACGGCGACACATTCTCTCTCGGTTTTGTAGCCGTTTTCTCTCAAAAAGGCTCTCAGTTTATGTTCCATTGTCATGGGCTGCAAAATAAGGGTCACATCTCTGTCCCTTGTCCACTGGGCCTTTGAAATTATAAAGGATATCTCTTCGCCGCCCATTCCAGCAATTATGACGGTATCTCCGTCGTCTCTTGAAAGTCCGTCGAGACCGTTGGAAAGATTTGTCCTTATCCTGTCCGAAAGACCGTTTGCCTCTATGTTTTTGCGGGCGTTTTTAATAGGCCCCTCTTTGATATCGGTGGCCACTGCCCTTTCTATTATCCCGTTTTCAATCAGATATATCGGGAGTTTTGCGTGGTCGCACCCCACATCTATCACCGAGCGACTGTTTTCACACAGCTCGGCTATCTTTAAAAGTCTGTCTGTAAGCTTCAAAATTTCCTCACATTTCACAAATAGGGTGGATAAACATCCACCCTACTCGATCATATTTAAATTAGTTACCGAAAAATGCGTTGAGTCTGTCGACCAGATTGTCTGCATTTACACCGTGTACAGCGCAAGCATCACCGATGCTTTCAAAAGCAGCGCCGCCTCAGCCCAAGCAATGCATCCCGGCCTCGGTGAATATATCAGCAGTTCTCATATCGGCTCTGAGCACATCCATGATAACAGTGTCTTTTGTTACAACCATTGATAATTCCTCCTTTATTTAGTCTTTTTATATTATACCCTAAATCTCTCTACAATGCAATAGTTTTATCTAAATTTTTCTCTGTAAGTACATCTTTTGCACAGCTCAAGGGGGAGTTTTCGGTTTTCCATATCCTTTCTCAGGGGCAATATAGATTTTTCAAATATGCTGTCAAAACTTTCTTCAAAAATATTTCCCAGTTTTTCCGCCCCTTCCCCGTCGAGACAGCAGGGTATCACCGTACCGTCCGAAAGTATGGCGATATGGCTTCTCAGTCCATGACATGTTCCTCTTTCGGCCACGATGTCACGGTTTATATCGGGCCACTCCCAAAACTCGTCGAGGCTGAGAAATATATTATTGTCGAGGGTAGTTCTGCCGCCCTTTTCATAGCTTTGAGGGAATCTCTCCATAAGCTTTTTCAGCATATTTTTTCCCTCTCCGCCGTTCCACAGCCTGAAGCTTATGTATATTCCGTTTTCCGCCAGTCTTTGGGCGGTGCTCAGTGTATTTTCAAAATAGCTGACGGGGTCTTTCACCTCGGCGTGAAGTGATATGTTTATCTGCCTTACCGCCTTATGTGAAGCCAGTATCTCATATTTCTCCGAAAGCAGTGTTCCGTTTGTGGTTATATTGGCCATAAGACCGTATTTTTCACAGACTTTAAGGATATCTTCAAGAGCGCTGTGCATAAGAGGCTCGCCCTTGACATGCAGGCAGACATAGTCAGTATATTTTTTTATGTCCTTCGCGATTTTTTCAAATTCATCGGAGGTCATCTCCCTTATCTGCCTGCGGCTTTTCTGACAGAATGAACAGTTCAGATTGCATCCGTTGGTTATCTCTATATATATCTTTTTAAAAGGTTTCTTCATATTTTCTCCGTTTGAAAAAGCCCTGCCGATATTCGGCAGGGCCTGTGAAGCACAATAAATTACTGCTCTTCCTTCATCTTTGCAAAGCACTCGCTGCAATATACGGGGCGGTCGGACTTGGGCTCAAAGGGAACTCTGGCCTCTTTGCCGCAAGCTGCACATGTAGCTGTGAAGTACTCACGGGGTCCGCGTGCGGCGTTCTTGCGGGCGTCGCGGCAAGCCTTGCATCTCTGGGGCTCATTCTGGAAGCCGCGCTCTGCGTAGAACTCCTGTTCACCGGCTGTGAATACAAACTCGGATCCGCACTCTTTACATACGATTGTCTTGTCCTGGAACATTTGAATTACCTCTCTCTTTTTCGCCCTCTACGGCGCATAATAAAATAATATTACGAACAGGTTAACCCTGAATTCGTCCGTTCATCAGGCATTTCTCTGCCTTTTTTCTAATGCGGACTATCGCATTTGAAACCGATTTCTTGCTCTTTGAAAGCCTTTCGGCTATTTCACTCGAGCTAAGTCCACAAAGATATAATTCTGCTACTGAGGATTCGAACCGAGAGAGTGTGTTTGCGAGAGCCTTTTCTATTTCCTCTGCTGATTCCTGTGCCAAAATCTGTGTTTCGGGATTGTGACTATCCAAAGCGCTATATTCTGTATGACTTTCGAAGTCTGTCAGCACAAAATCTATCTTTCCGCCGCCCTTGTTGGCCTTTCGGATAGTATCATAGATTTTGTTTCTGATACAGACCGCTGCGTAGGATTCAAAATTGTCGGACTTTGACTCATCAAAGGTTCTGATGGCATGTATTAGCCCTATCATTCCCTCCTGAATCAAGTCCTCGTATTCACCGCCCTCAAGATAGTATTTTCTTGCGATGACCGTTACAAGCTTTGCGTATCTTTCCAGGGCGGCGTCCTCGTTGTTTTTAATAAAAGTGTTCTCTTTATCCATATTACCAATTTCAAAGCCTACAACCGGTACAATAGTATTAAAGCACATTCATTATGTTTTGTCAATAGAATCGGCGAATTTTTTTAAAAAATTGTGAACTCTATTCGACAGTGACCGATTTTGCCAGATTTCTCGGCATATCTATGTCACAGCCTCTGTAAACACCGATGTAATAGGCCAAAAGCTGCATGGGAACTATCGAAAGGGATGCCGAAAGCTCGGCAATCGTCTTGGGTATCTGAATGATGTGGTCACATATCTCGGGGTCAGGTGTGACATTCTTATTTGTGACAAGTATCACATTTGCACCTCTTGCCTTGACGGATTTTATGTTGGAAAGTGTCTTTTCATAAACATCGTCGTCGTTGGCGAGAGCTACTACAAGAGTACCATCCTCGATGAGAGATATAGTGCCGTGCTTGAGCTCACCTGCCGCATAAGCCTCACTGTGGACATATGAGATCTCCTTGAGCTTGAGGGAAGCCTCCTGAGCGGCGGCAAAGTCTATGCCCCTGCCTATGAAGAATGTGCTCGAGCGGTTGGAATATATCGAAGCCAGATACTGCACCTTCTCCTTTGTGCCTATGACCTCTTCAATAAGATCGGGGATATCCATAATCTCCTTGCAGTATCCCATGGCCATATCCTCGGTGATCTTGCCTCTTGCGAGAGCTGCATATACAGCGATGAGATACATGGCGGAAAGCTGAGCCGAATATGCCTTTGTGGTGGCAACTGCTATTTCAGGGCCCGCCCATGTGTAGAACACGCTGTCGGCCTCTCTGGCAGCCGAAGAGCCTACCACATTGACTATTGCAAGAGTCTTTGCTCCGCGCTTTTTAGCCTCTCTCATGGCGGCCAGTGTGTCGGCTGTCTCACCAGACTGGCTGACAACTATGCACAGATCGTTTTCGTCTATGATGGGATCGTTGTATCTGAACTCCGACGCCACCGAGGCGATACAGGGTATTCTTGCCAGCTTCTCAATGATGTGCTTGCCGACGAGACCTGCATAAAGAGCAGAACCGCAGGCTACTATATGGATATTTCTTACATTTTTAAAGGTGTCCGGCGAGAGGTTTGTCTCGCTCATCTTGGGAAGGAAGTGCTCTATTCTGGGAGAGATCGTGTCTCTTACAGCCTTGGGCTGCTCGTGAATCTCCTTCATCATAAAGTGCTCATATCCGCCCTTTTCGGCAGCCGAAATATCCCAGTTGACCACCATGACCTCTTTTTCGACCTTGTCGCCCAAAGCGTTGAAGACCTCTACCTTATCTTTGGTGAGGCGGGCGGTCTCGTTGTCGTTGAGTATGATGTAGTTCTTGGTTGTGCCGATTATTGCGGGGATATCCGAGCCCAAAATATTCTCGCCTTCGCCGAGACCGATTATGAGGGGGTTATCCTTTCTGGCGCAAACTATCTCATGGGGAGCGTCTGCCGTGACCACGCCTATGGCATAGGAGCCTCTGAGCTGTTTTGTGGTGTTGAGAAGAGCTTCCAGAGCGTCTCCCTTGTAGTTGAGCTCAAAGAGATGGGCGACAACCTCTGTATCTGTCTGGCTGACAAACTCAAAACCTCTTGCCTCCAGCATCTCGCGGAGCTCCAAAAAGTTCTCTATGATTCCGTTGTGCACTATGGCAACTCTGCCGTTCATGCTGACATGGGGATGGGAATTGACATCGGAGGGCGCTCCGTGGGTGGCCCATCTTGTATGTCCGATGGCGCAGTGGGTGTCTATTTCACCGTATGCCTTGATCTTCTCGTCAAGATCCTTGATTCTGCCCTTTGTCTTTATGACCTTGAGGCTGTCGTTTTCTATTGCAGCGATACCTGCAGAGTCATATCCTCTGTATTCCAATTTATAAAGACCGGAAAGAATTACCGGAACGGCGTTGTTCTTTCCCACATAACCTACTATTCCGCACATATATATTTTCTCCTTTGATTTCAAAATTGAATGTATGTCAAGCTGTCTGCTCCGTCTTTGTCCCCCCGGTCACCCGAGGGATTTGTACGGTGCTTTTGCCGGGACAGCGACGGCAGAAGGCATCCGCCGAACTTTCGATTTTAGGCTTTCGCCAACCTTCCTCCTCGTCATCTGCATGATGCAGATCGGGCGCTTTAAAGCATCTTCGTCTGTCACCGCCTTTCACGGGAGATTGCGACTGCCGATTATTCGGCAATCGCTTTTACTGTGTCCGCCGCTTTCTGTGCGAACATTTTCACTTTTTCAATGTCGTCTCCCTCTACCATGACTCTGACTTTTGCCTCGGTTCCCGAAGGTCTTATGAGCACACGGCCCTTGTCGCCGAACACACTTTTGATCTCTTCGGCGATCTTTTTGACCTCTTCCCTGTCGGCTATCGTCTTTTTCCTGTCATTGGGTACGGGGACATTTATCATAATCTGGGGATATATCTCTATCTCCCCCGTTATGTCGGAAGCTTTTCTGCCTGTGTCTTTGAGCATCTCCAGGAATTTCACGGCGGTAAGCTCGCCGTCTCCCGTAGTGGCGTAATCGGACAGTATCATGTGTCCCGACTGCTCTCCGCCTATGTTATAGCATTTTTTGACCATCTCTTCCAGAACATAGCGGTCGCCGACCTTTGTAGTTAATATATCTATTCCGTGGTTTTTCAAATATGTGTGCAGACCGAGATTGGACATGATTGTGGCCACGACTCCGCCCTTAAGAGTGCCTTTTTTCTTCATGTATCCGGCAAGAGTACCCATTATAAGATCTCCGTCAATGATATTTCCTCTGTCGTCTACCATAAGGCATCTGTCGGCGTCGCCGTCAAAGGCTACGCCTATGTCGTATCCTCCCTCGACTACCTTTGCAGAAAGATTTTCAATGTGGGTAGAGCCGCAGTTTTCGTTTATATTCACACCGTCGGGCTTGCAGTGAACAAGATGATACTCCACACCCAAAGCCTTGAATATAAGCTCCGCAGTACCGCTTGCCGCTCCGTTGGAGCAGTCTATAACCGCCTTGATTCTCGAAAGGTCGCCCTTTACGCATGAAACTATATGCTTTGCGTATTCGCTTGCGCCCTCTTCCTTGAAGTCGACAGTTATGCCTATATCGCCGTCGGTTTTGAGCTCATTGGGCATGTTGTCTATTACGCTTTCGATCTCCTCCTCAACGGCGTCGGAAAGCTTATAGCCGTTTCCGCCGAAGATCTTTATTCCGTTGTGCTCAAAGGGGTTATGAGACGCCGAAATCACCACGCCTGCGTCTGCCTTGTGCTTTACCGTAAGATATGCCACGGCAGGAGTGGGCAGCACGCCGAGGAAATAGACATCGGCTCCTGCGGCACATATGCCGGCAGCCAAAGCGCATTCCAGCATATTGCCCGATATTCTCGTGTCTCTGCCTATGAAGATTTTACATCTGTGGGAAAGATTCTTTGTCAGCACAGATGCGGCAGCAAAGCCCGCTCTGTACGCCAAATCGGGCGTGAGCTCCTTATTCGCCACGCCTCTGATTCCGTCTGTTCCGAAATATTTCATATTTTTCTCCTAAATCTATATTGTAAGCTGACCCTGATAAGGGATTTTGAGATGCTCATATGCCTTTATCGTGACGCATCTGCCCCTCGGTGTCCTATTTAAAAATCCGATCTGCATGAGATATGGCTCGTAGACATCTTCCAGTGTGACACTCTCCTCGCCTATCGTTGCCGCCAGCGTGTCGAGACCCACAGGGCCTCCGCCGAAGTTGTATATTATGCTCTCGAGCATTCGCCTGTCGACTCCGTCGAGACCAAGCTCGTCTATCTCCAGTGCCTCGAGAGCCAAATCTGCGATTTCCTTTGTTATGACGCCGTTGCCTCTGACCTGAGCGAAGTCCCTCACCCTTTTCAAAACCCTGTTGGCTATTCGGGGAGTACCTCTGCTTCTCGAGGCTATGTTATAGGCGCCCTCGTCCTCGATGTCGATACCGAGAATTCCCGCACTGCGTTTTACTATCTTTGTAAGCTCTTCATTGGAATACATCTCGAGCCTTGCCACCACGCCGAAACGGTCACGCAACGGACCCGAGAGCTGTCCTGCCCTTGTGGTAGCTCCCACCAGGGTAAACTTTGGCAAAGTGTACCTTATCGACCTTGCGGCAGGGCCTTTGCCTATTATGATGTCGAGGGCATAGTCCTCCATTGCAGGATACAAAACCTCTTCGACATTTCTGTTAAGGCGGTGTATTTCATCTATGAACAGTACATCGTTTTCCTCAAGATTTGTCAAAAGCGCCGCCAGGTCTCCCGCCTTTTCTATGGCAGGGCCCGAGGTTATTCTGATATTTACCCCCATCTCCGACGCTATTATTGCCGAAAGAGTGGTCTTTCCCAGACCGGGAGGGCCGTAAAGCAGGACATGGTCCAAAGGCTCGTTTCTTATCTTTGCGGCGTTTATAAAGACTTTAAGGTTTTCCTTGGCCTTGTGCTGCCCTATATATTCGTCCAAAGTCTTGGGTCTTAAACTGTTTTCGTTTTCATCTTCCGATATAAAGGTCTTGCTTATGACTCTGTCGTCGTCTTCTCTCGACTGAAATTCGATGGCCAAAGAAACACCTCCTTTTAGATTTTACATAAGTTTTTTGAGGGCCGCTCTTATTATGTCCTCTGTGCCGAGACCCTCCATATTTTCTCCCTTGAGAGCCTCCATTATATACACTCTCTGATAGCCAAGCACCTCGAGAGCCTCCATTGCGTCCTCAAAAGCCGAGCCGCCCGGGACAGAAACTGCACCCGACGGCATGCTCTGTATGCCTTCAAGACCTGTCTTGCTCTTTGCCATCTTGTCGCGAAGCTCCAAAATCACCCTCTGAGCTATCTTTTTTCCTATTCCGCTGGCTCTCGTTATGAGTTTTTCGTCACCTGAAATTATGGCGAGGGCAATCTGCTGTGGGCTTGCCACCGACAGTATCGACACGGCGGCCTTTACTCCGACGCCCGATATGGAGATGAGATTTTTAAATAAGGTCAGCTCCTCATTGGTCGAAAAGCCGTACAACTCAAACACATCTTCCTTTACATTTAAATATGTGTAAAGCT
>CAJKFC010000021.1 GCA_905199135.1 uncultured Eubacteriales bacterium | reverse complement strand
AAAAACCCAGCCACAATGTCGGCCCCTGCTACCGCTGCCATACAACCGTTGAGCCCATAACTTCTGCTCAGTGGTTTGTCAAGATGGACGCTCTCGCAGGTCCCGCCATCGACTGCGTAAAGAACCATGACACAGAGTTCGTACCCGACAGATTCTCCAAGACATACATGAACTGGATGGAGAATGTCCACGACTGGTGTATTTCGAGACAGCTGTGGTGGGGACACAGAATCCCCGCATACTACTGCGACGACTGCGGTCATATGGAGGTTTCCAAGACAGATGTCCATGTATGTCCCAAGTGCGGCAGCAAAAATGTGAGACAGGACGAAGATGTTCTCGACACATGGTTCAGCTCGGCTCTGTGGCCTTTCTCCACATTGGGATGGCCCAAAAAGACAGAGGAACTCGACTATTTCTATCCCACAAGCGTTCTTGTCACAGGTTACGATATAATTTTCTTCTGGGTTGCCAGAATGATATTCAGCGCATTGGAGCACACAGGCAAAAAGCCCTTTGACAAAGTATTTATCCACGGTCTCGTCCGCGATTCCCAGGGCAGAAAGATGTCAAAATCCCTGGGCAACGGCATAGACCCTCTGGAGATCATTGACAAATACGGCGCAGACGCACTGAGATTTACTCTGCTCACAGGCATAAGCCCCGGAAACGACAGCCGCTTCTATATGGAGAAGGCCGAGGCCAACAGAAACTTCGCAAATAAGATATGGAACGCCTCGAGATTCGTTCAGATGAACCTCACAACAGACAAGACCACTCTACCCGAAAAACTCACTGTGGCCGACAAGTGGATACTCTCCAAGCTCAATGACCTCGCAAAAGAGATAAATGAAAACGGCGACAGATACGAGCTGGGAATCGCCGCAGAAAAGCTCTATTCCTTCATTTGGGACAATTTCTGCGACTGGTACATCGAGCTGTCCAAGACAAGACTTGCCGACAAGGACAACAAAGAGGACAACGAGAACGCACAGCGCGTCATTGCCTATGTTCTTGCCAGAACAATGGAGCTTCTCCATCCCTTTATGCCCTTTATCACAGAGAGCATATGGCAGGTTCTTCCTCACGAGGGCGACAGCATAATGAAGGCCGAATATCCCAGATATAAAGAGGAGCTCTCCTTTAAGGATGAGGCAAACGAGATGGAAAAGGTCATGGAGGCCATCAGAAGCATCAGAAACAGAAGAGCCGAGATGAATGTTCCTCCGTCCAAAAAAGCAAAAGTTATTATTGTCACCGACGATAAAAAGGTATATAATGAAGGCGTACAGTACTTTATAAAGCTGGCTTCGGCTTCCGAGGTGGAGATTACCGACAAGATGCCCGAGGATACCGCCAAGATGGCCATGGCCGCCACAGGCAACGCCCAGATATTCATGCCCATGAACGAGCTGGTCGACAGGGATAAGGAGCTTGCCCGTCTCACAAAGGAGAAGAAGAACGCCGAGGACAACATCAAGCGTATCGAAGGCAAGCTGTCCAACGAGGGCTTTTTGGCAAAGGCTCCCGAAAACATTGTAAACGCCGAGAGAGAGAAGCTGGCTTCTTATAAGGAAACCCTTAAAAATATCGAAAAGAGTCTGGAAAGTCTTGCATAAAACAAATGGGAGGCAGATATGACATACGAAGAAACCTTAAACTACATTCATTCGAGGGCTAAATACGGCTCGAGGCTCGGCCTTTTCAGAATGGAAAGAGCGCTGGAGCTCATGGGAAATCCCCAGAAAACACTCAAGTTTATCCATGTGGCTGGTACCAACGGAAAGGGCAGCACCACTGCCATGACGGCGGAAATACTCAAAACCGAAGGGTATAAGGTGGGAATGTATGTCTCCCCCTATGTGGTGGACTTCCGAGAGAGAATGCAGATAAACGGCGAGATGATTCCTAAAGAGGCCCTCGCCGCAAACCTCGAAAAGATAATGCCCCATCTTTTGCAGATGGAGGAAGAGGAGACCCCTATAACCGAATTTGAGCTGGATACCCTGCTGGCTATTCAGTGGTTTGCCGACGAAAAGTGTGATTTCGTGGTGTTTGAAGTCGGTCTCGGCGGCAGATTTGACGCTACAAATATCATAGACGCTCCCGTAGTTGCATCTATCGGAAAGATAGCCTTTGACCATGTGGCGATTTTGGGTGATACTCTCAAGAAGATAGCCTTTGAAAAGTGCGGCATTATAAAGAAAGGCTGCCGTGTTGTGTCCTATCCTCTTCAGGACCCCGAGGCAAAGGGAATTATAGAGGACAGCTGTAAAATGCTCCACATAGACGGCAACTTCGGAGACCTCTCCAAGCTGGAAAACGCCAAGTGGGGTGAAAACGGCGCCTCCTATACCTATAAGGGCGAGGATTATGAGATTTCTCTCGTGGGAGAGCATCAGATTTACAACTCGATAACCGTTCTTTCCATCATCGAGGAGATGAGAAAGTCGGGCATTAAAATATCCGAGGAAAGCGTCAAAAAAGGTCTTAAAAATACGAGATTCGGCGGCAGACTGGAAGAAGTCTGCAAAAAGCCAACCTGTATCATCGACGGCGCTCACAACCCCGACGGCGTAGAAGTCCTCTGCAAGGCGATAGATGTCATATATAAGCCGAGAAGGATAATAACCGTAATGGGAATGCTGGGCGACAAGGACTATAAGAACTGCATCAAAGAGGTTGCAGGCAGAAGTGATGTGTTTATTGCCACTGTGCCCGATTCCCCCAGAGCTGCGTCGGGAGAAGATGTGGCCGCCCTCGCCAAAGAGGTGTGCGGCGATGTCTCGGTGGAAAAAGACCCCTATACAGCCGCAAAAAAGGCAAAGAGCCTGGCAAATGAGAACGATGTCGTCATAGCCTGCGGATCTCTCTACATGATAGGAGAGGCCAAAAGAGCGTTTGAGGAATAAAAACGACAAATCTCTTGCGAAAAATATTGTAAAATATCCCTATACCGAAAAGGTATAGGGATATTTTTATTTTGAGGTGAAAAATGAAAATAAAAATCGAAAAACGCCCGGGCGTCACCGAAATATGCCTGTTCGGAGAGCTGGGGCATCATGAGGCGATAGACGGTATGGCTGAAATACGAGACGAAATCGAGAGGGAATTTCAAAAGGAGATTGTCCTCGACATGAAAGGACTGACCTTTATGGATTCTTCAGGCATAGCGGTGGTCATGAAGGCCTATAAATGTGTTCAGCAGCTGGGCGGCAAAATGTCGGTCAGAGTTGAGCAGGGCCACAAGAGAAGAATCCTGTCGGCGGCAGGTCTTGAAAAAATAATGGAGTTTATATGAGGTAGAACAATGAAAAATATCGTAAACGAAACGACAATAAAGCTGCTGTCCAGGTCTTTCAACGAGAGCTTTGCCCGAAGCGCAGCGGCTTCCTTTGTAATGCAGCTCGACCCCACTTTAGACGAACTGGCCGATATAAAGACGGCGGTGTCCGAAGCGGTCACCAATTCTATAGTCCACGGCTACAAGGAGAAAGAGGGCTACATAACGATAAACATAAAGATAACAGACGACAGGACTGTTATCATCACCGTCAAGGACAAGGGCTGCGGCATAGAAAATATCGAGCAGGCTCTGACACCGCTTTTCACGACGGGTGACAGCGACAGAAGCGGCATGGGTTTTACCATTATGGAGAGTTTTACGGACAGGCTGTCGGTCACATCTAAAAAAGGGCAGGGCACAACGGTAAAAATGGAGAAAAAGCTAAAGGCGAGATATGGAAAATAAGGAGCTGGTGGCGCTGGCCAAAAAAGGCGACCGTGAAGCCATGGAAATGCTGATAAAGGGCAATGAAAAGCTGATATGGAGCATTGTCCACAGATTTACCGGCAGAGGCGCCGATCTTCAGGATCTTTTCCAGATAGGCAGCATCGGCTTTTTAAAGGCAGTGGAGGGCTATGAGGAGGGCTACGGAACGGAATTTTCCACATATGCCGTCCCCAAAATCATGGGTGAAATACGCCGTCATTTCAGAGACGACGGCCTTATAAAGGTCAGCAGGGATATAAAGTCCAAGGCCGCCGCCGTGAGAGCCGCCGCCGAAAAGCTGGAAAAGACTTTGGACAGGGCGGTCAGAGTGTCCGACATCGCCGCAGAAACGGGAATGAACGAGGAGGAAATAGCCTATGTTCAGGCCGCCGCCGATTACGCATATTCCATCGACGCCTCGGCAAACGAGGACGGACTTGCCCTCAAGGACACGCTGGGAGTTGACAGGGAGGACGAGATAATAGACAAGCTGTCTGTCAAAAACGCCATAGAACAGCTGCCCGACAAGGAAAAACAGGTAATTCTACTGAGATTTTTCAAAGACTTGACCCAACAGAAAACCGCCGACATACTTGGTATTACTCAGGTGCAGGTTTCAAGAACAGAAAAAAAGGCGATAACCCTCATGAGAAAAGCACTATTGTGAATATATATCTCTCGAAATAGCTAAAAAAATCGCAGCATTTTTTATATTCATTTTTAGATGTACCTATGGTATAATATCATATATAGAATGTATAAATTGGCACAGACCAAAATAATATGGAGGCAGAAAATGGATGTAAAAAAGATCATAAGCGATTATATCGAAGAAAACGGCGATAGACTCGCCCGCGTTTCCGATGAGATCTGGGGCTATGCCGAAGTGGGCATGAGAGAGTTCAAATCCTCCAAGGCTCTCATTGATGAGCTCAAAAAGGAGGGCTTCGAGGTAGAAGAGGGCGTTGCCGACATGCCGACAGCCTTTATCGGCACATACGGCTCGGGACATCCTGTCATCAGCTTTTTGGGTGAGTTCGACGCTCTTCCCGGCGTCAGCCAGAAGGCAGGCTGCAATGTAAAGACTCAGGAGAACCCCGAAAGCTACGGCCACGGCTGCGGACATCACCTTTTGGGTGTCGGCGCTCTGGGTGCGGCCTTTGCCCTTAAAAATTACTTTGAGAAGAACAATATTCCCGGTACAGTAAAATATTTCGGCTGCCCCGGTGAGGAAAACGGCTCCGGCAAGGTCTTTTTGGCCCGTACAGGCAGATTTGACGACACAGACGCCTGCTTTACATGGCATCCCGGCACATTCAACGCCGTATGGACAAACGGAAGCCTCGCCAATTACAGCATATACTTCAACTTCCACGGCAAGACGGCTCACGCCGCAGGCGCACCTCATCTCGGCCGTTCGGCTCTCGACGCCGTAGAGCTTATGAGCGTCGGCGTAAACTATCTGAGAGAGCACATAATACCCGAGGCAAGAATTCACTATGCCTACCGCGACGCAGGCGGAATCGCCCCCAATGTCGTCCAGGACAGGGCTACGGTGCACTACTATGTAAGAGCTCCCAAGGTATCTCTCCTTATGCCGATAGTTGAAAGGGTAAAGGATATAGCCAAGGGTGCCGCTCTCATGACAGGTACTACATTTGACACACAGGTAATCAAAGCTGTATCTGATTTTGTCCCCAACATTGAGCTCTCCAAAGTTTTGCAGAGAGCCATGGAGGACATAGGCGCTCCCAACTACGACGAAAAGGATATGGAGACGGCAAAATATTTTGACGAAGTTCTTTCCGATGAGGACAGAGAGAACGCCATCCGCAATTATAAGCGTTCACATCCCCAGTCCGAAGTTCCGGTAGGACCTCTTCACAACTTTATCACTCCCTTTAACATCAATCCCATGCCCGGCTCGGGTACAACCGATGTGGGCGACGCCAGCCAGACAACTCCCACCGCTCAGTGCAACATGGCTACACAGATCATAGGCACACCCGGTCACCACTGGCACATCACAGGACAGGGCAAGACAACTTATGCCCACAAGGCTATGCTCACCGTGGCAAAGGCCATGGCATTGGCAGGTGCATATGCTGCCGCTGATGAGGATCTGCTCAAGAGAGCGAGAGCAGAGTTTGTCGAAACTACGGGCGGAAAGTATAACTGCCCGTTGCCCATGGATGTACCGCCGCTCAAGTAGGAGGATAAGATGGATAAAAAACAGTTTGTATGTGACTACATAGAAAATAACAGAGATATCTTCATAAAGGCCGCCGACGAGGTCTGGGGCTATGCCGAGCCCGGAATGAAAGAGTATAAATCGGCAGCATGCCTTGCGAAGGCATGCAGAGACGGCGGCTTTAAAGTGACAGAGGGGGTAGCGGGAATACCCACCGCCTTCGTGGCAGAATATGGCTCAGGCAAGCCGATAGTCGGTTTCCTGGGCGAGTTTGACGCTCTTCCCGGCCTTTCTCAGAAGGGCTGCTGCAATGTACATGACCCTCTCACAGAGGAAAACGGAAGCTACGGTCACGGCTGCGGCCATCACCTTTTGGGCGCAGGAGCCATGGCGTCTGCCTTTGCCCTCAAGGAATACCTCGAGAAGAACAATCTTCCCGGTACAGTCCGCTATTACGGCTGCCCCGGTGAGGAATACGGCTCGGGCAAGACATTTATGGCAAGAGACGGATATTTTGACGACCTTGATGTCTGCTTCACATGGCATCCGGGCGACAAGAACACCGTGGTAGCCTACGGAAGCCTGGCGTGTTACAGCGTGTTCTTCAAGTTCCACGGCAAGACGGCTCACGCCGCAGGTGCGCCCCATCTCGGACGCTCTGCCCTCGACGCCTGTGAACTCATGAATGTCGGCGTAAACTATCTGAGAGAGCATGTGCCCACAGATGTCCGTATGCACTATGCCTATGTTGACGCCGGCGGAATCGCCCCCAATGTAGTTCAGGACAGAACATGCCTGCACTATTTTGTAAGAGCACCGAGAGTAAACGACATGATGGCTGTGGTCGAAAGGGTAAAGGACATAGCAAAGGGCGCTGCCCTCATGACGGGAACGACGGTGGAAACTGTAATTCACGAGGCTCTTTCCGACTTCCTGCCCAACAATACATTAAATGTCGTCACTCAGAAGGCCCTCGAAGAGGTGGGACTTTACGACCTCGACGAAAAGGATATGGAAATGGCTCAGTCTTTCATGAAGACGGTCAGCGACGAAGAGCGCAAAAATTCGATAAACAACTATGCCAAGACATCGGGTCACCGCATAGAGATGGGTGTCTTTAACAGGGACATATCGCCCCTCGTTCCCCTTGAGGGCGCCATGGGCGGCTCCACCGATGTGGGAGACACCAGCTACTGTACACCGACAGCCCAAATAAATATTGCCACACAGATACTGGGTACACCCGGTCATACATGGCAGGTGACAGCTCAGGGAATTACAAGCTACGCCCACAAGGGTATGCTTCAGGCGGGTAAAATAATGGCTCTTGCCGCCATATACGCCATGGAAGATCCCGAAATGATGGCGAAAGCCAAAGCTGAACTGGAGGAGAAGAGAGGCGGCAAATACATCTGTCCCATCCCCAAGGATGTAAAACCGACAATCTGATAAAACAGCCTCATAAAATTTAAAAAACGGCGTGGACTCAAATAAAATCCACGCCGTCTTTGTGTCAATTTATGGAAGATGAGAACAATTTACTGTGCGCTTGTGTTTTCCATCAATGTGAGATCGAGGGTAATTTCCTGATTCTCACGCAGTACTGTTATCTTAACAGTGTCTCCGATATTGTATTTATCCTTTTCGTAGTCAAGCTCTGCCGAAGTGGAGATCTCCGTGCCGTTAAAGGAAATGATTCTGTCGCCGGGCATGATGCCTGCAAGGTCGGCAGCCGAGCCATCCTGAACAGATACAACCTTGAGACCGGGCTGAGAACCGTAGAACTGAGCATACAGTTCGGGAACTACTTCTACCGATATGCCGAGCATCGGACGGTTCTTGACATAACCGTATTCGATAAAGTCGTTAGCTACATTGAGAGCCGTGTTAATCGGAATTGCAAAGCCTATGCCTTCGACATCATCTACCGAAATTTTGGCCGATACAACACCTACTATTTCGCCGCGGCAGTTGATAAGGGGGCCGCCCGAATTACCGGGGTTTACAGCAGCGTTTGTCTGGAGAAGGTTCATAATGTAGTTATCTATTTTGACCTCACGGCTTGTGGAGGAAATGATACCGTCGGTGATTGTGCCGGCAAAATCCATACCGAGGGGGTTGCCGATAACTATTGCGGGCTCACCGTGAACAAGGGAATCGGAATCGCCGAAGTTGCCTGCTGTAAGACCTGTGGCCTCGACTTTGATTACCGCTATATCGACCTTGCTGTCGCTGCCGACTACCTGAGCCTGATATTCCGTGCCGTCATTGAGTGTAACCGTAATCTGGTTGCCGTCTTCAATTACATGGGCGTTGGTTATAATGTAGCCGTCCTCACTCATAATAATGCCGGTACCTGTTCCTATGGCCTGCTGATATCCGCCCTGGTTGAGGTATGTGGAAATAGCTACCACGGAATTGATAGTTTTTTCATATATCTGAGGAGTTGTCAGTGAATCGCTTGTCGATGTGGGAAGATATGTGACTGTATTTTGCGATGTATTCTGAGTTGTCGAGTTGTTTGACTGGGAAGCGGGGGCAAAATGCTCTGTGTAAATGTATACCGAGCCGAATGAAACCGTTACGGTAAAGGCTACAAACAGAGCAAATACGGCGAGAGATTTTAAAAACTTGCCTGTTGAGTTTTTTCTCTGCTTTTTAAGAGCCTCTTCGTAAAATGGATCAAGATCGTCAAAGGTGAACTGATACTCATTGTTGTTTTCGTTGTTTTTGTTGTCGTTGAACATATATAAGCCTCCTTCGTAATTTCTGCCTTTATTATCGTCGAGATTTATGGAAGTCGAGTGGCACACATGTGAACAAATTATGAATGAAAAAGAGAGATAAAGTCGATAATATTATATGTATATCGAGAAAAAATATATCTGCGAAAGACTTGACTTTTGCTTCCTTTGTTGATATAATAAATGCAACAAAAGGGAGTAGTTGTAAAGCGTAGTTCAACATCCGGCTTTGCCTGGACTATGCTACCTTATGTAAGGTTGACAAGACTTTTAGCATTCGCTGCTGAAAGTCTTTTTTTGTACCAAAAAATATTTATAATAAAAGGAGAAAACTATGTTCTATCAAAAAAGCGGCGAAGAGACCGCACGGGAACTGACGGTCGAGCCCCAAAGCGGCTTGAGTTCTCAGGAAGCAAAGAAACGATTGGAGCAAAACGGCCCCAACGCCCTTGTTGAGAAGGCTAAAAAGACCAAGCTTCAGATGTTTCTGAGTCAGCTCAACGAGCCTATGATGTATATCCTCATGGTGGCTGCCGTCATATCGGTGCTGCTCAAAGAGGTCAGCGATGCAATCATAGTAATGGCCGTTGTCATTCTCAACTGTGTCATAGGTATGGTGCAGGAGGGAAAGGCCCAGGACGCTCTGGAAACACTCAAAAAGCTTTCAAGCCCCAAGACAATAGTTAAACGAGACGGAAAACAGATAGAAATTGACGCAAAAGATGTTGTTGTGGGCGATGTAGTGGTGCTTGAGGCGGGAAGACAGATACCTGCCGACCTGCGTCTTACATTTTCAAGCAACCTTAAAATAGAGGAATCGGCTCTTACGGGTGAATCGGTGCCTGCAGAAAAGGACGCGGGATTTATTGCCGATAAAGAGGTTCCTTTGGGCGACAGAATAAACATGGCGTATATGTCCACCAATGTCTCTTACGGCAGAGGCGAGGGCATAGTCGTCGCCACAGGTATGGATACCGAGATAGGTAAGATAGCCGACATGATAAACGAGAGCGGAGATGAGCTTACTCCTTTGCAGAAAAGACTTGCAGATCTGGGTAAGCTGCTGGGCGTCATAGCCATCATTCTTTGCGTAGCTCTTTTCGGCATAGCCGTTCTTCAGGATAGAAATATAGCCGAAATGCTTATAACGGCCATATCTCTGGCGGTTGCTGCCGTGCCTGAGGGTCTGCCCGCCGTCGTAACGATAGTTCTCGCCATCGGTGTTCAGCGACTTGTCAAGGTCAATACCATAGTCAGAAGGCTGCCCTCTGTTGAGACTCTCGGCTCTGTCAGCGTCGTCTGTTCCGATAAGACAGGTACTCTTACGCAGAATAAGATGACCGTCGTAAAGGGATATGTCGACGGCAAGGTCGTTTCCATGGATGAGCTCAACTACGATCAACACAAGATGTTTATCGACGGATTTGTACTGTGCAACGACGCCGCCGTAAATGAAGGTGAAAGGGTGGGAGACCCCACAGAGCTGGCTCTTGTAGATATGGGCATAAATCTCGGCGTTTCCAAAAAGAGAACCGAAGAGCTTCAGCCCAGGGTAGATGAACTGCCTTTTGACTCCGACAGAAAGATGATGACCACAGTTCATTCTCTCGGAAAGAATAAGATTTCCTATACAAAGGGTGCTTTTGAAAGCATAATAGGCAGATGTGAAACCGTTCTTGAAAACGGTAAAATCAGACCGATAAATGTCGATGATCTGAGAAATATCGAAAAAGTAATAGCCGATATGTCGGCCGACGCCCTCCGCGTTCTCGTGCTTGCCATAAAGTATGAGGAACACGAGAAATTTGAGGAGAATCTTACATTTGTAGGTCTTGTGGGTATGATAGATCCGCCGAGAGCCGAGGTAGCTCCCGCTGTTCAGGTGTTCAAGGAAGCGGGCGTAAAAACCGTAATGATCACAGGCGACCACAAGGATACGGCCTTTGCAATAGCTAAAGAGCTGGGCATTGCCGAAAGAATTGATCAGTGCATGACGGGAATGGAGCTCGATCAGCTCACTCCCGAGGAGCTTGCAAAGAAGGCCGACGATCTGTGCGTATTCGCACGAGTTTCACCTCAGCATAAGGTTATGATAGTGGATGCTTTCCGTTCAAAGGGATATATAGTATCCATGACGGGTGACGGCGTCAACGACGCTCCTTCTCTCAAGGCTGCCGATATAGGCATAGCAATGGGTATTACGGGAACAGATGTGGCCAAGGCAGCCGCTGATATGGTTCTGACCGATGACAACTTCGCCACCATTGAAAAGGCGATAGAAGAGGGCAGAGGCATATATGCAAACATAAAGAAAACAGTCCTTTTCCTGCTCTCGTCCAATTTCGGTGAGATCATAACGATGTTCCTCTCCATTCTCTGCGGTCTTGCAGCTCCTCTTAAGGCTATCCATATACTGTGGGTAAACCTCATCACAGACTCGCTGCCCGGTCTTGCCCTCGGTGTCGACGAGAACGACACCAAGCGCATAATGAAGCAGAAGCCGAGAGATCCCAAGGAGAGCATTTTTGCCGGAGGCGGCCTTGCGATTACAGTGGGCTACGGCGTCGTAGTTGCAGCCATAACTTTGGCATCTTTCCTCTTTGTCCCCATATCGGCCCTTAATACAGCAGGTGAAGCTGTAAATTTGGCAAACATTTCCGCAAAGCTTGCAAACGCCGAGATTCTCGTCTATGCACAGACATATGCCTTTACAATTTTGGGCTTGTCACAGCTCTTCCACGCTGTCGGCATGAGAGATATCAACAAGTCTGTATTCAAGATGAACCACAGAGCTAACAAGATGATGCTGCTGGCCTTCGTGATAGGTTTTGTGCTCCAGATAGCTGTCACGGAGATACCCTTCCTGGTAAACGCTTTCGGAACGGCTCAGCTCAGCCTTAAGGAATGGCTTTGTCTGACACTTGTGGCGATGGTTCCGCTTGTTGTCCACGAAATAATCGTATTTTTTAAAAATGTTTCATTTAAACAGTAAATAGCTATTGACAAAACGGGGAAATGCCTTTATAATCATATCATACTGAAACCGCAGAATTGGCTGAAACGGTTTTTACCGTGATTTTGCGGAAATAAATGAAAGGCGGAAAAAAGAATGAAACGCAGCAGACTCCTCGCTTTAATCCTCGTGGCGTCCATGATGTTCGCCATATTCTCGGGCTGTACAAAGACCGAGACCGAGACTACCGCAGGTTCTTCGGGTGATTCCCAGGGAACACAGAGCACAGAAGGCAAGAATATCCGCACAGATATCGTTTCGGCAGAGCCGGCTGATATCGTAACTCTCGACCCGGCCGAATCGACAGATACATACTCCAACAAGGCCATCAACCTTATTTTTGACACCCTTATTGATATGGACGCCGAGTCCAACTTTATCCCCGGCCTCGCAGAAAGCTGGGATCAGGTTGACGACACGACCATCGTTTTCCACATCCGTGAAGGCGTCAAGTTCCACAACGGCGAGACTCTCACACCCTCCGATGTCAAGTTCACTCTCGACAGAGTTGCAAATACAGCTCAGTCCAAGACCATGATGGTCGATGTAGCCGAAGTTCTGGCAGACGACGAAGAGATGACCGTCACACTCAAGATGAAAGCCCCCTCGGCCTCCATCTTTGTAAACCTGACAGAGGGCGCATGCCATATCCTCAACCAGAAGGCTGTTGAAGAGGCGGGCGACAAGGTAGCTCAGACTCCCGTCGGCACAGGCCCCATGAAGCTCCAGGAATGGAAGGTAAACAACGAGTGTATCCTTGTCCGCTTTGACGAGCACTGGGCAGGCACACCAAAGACAACATCCATAACACTCCGCGTTATCCCCGAGTCCAACAGCCGTACAATCGCTTTGGAAACAGGCGATGTCGACATGGTTCTCCCCATTTCTGCCGTTGATATAGCAAGAGTTGAGGAAAATCCCAAGCTCAAGACTATGGAAGTTCCCAGCTCGACGGTCGTTTATGTCTCTCCCAACCAGAACAAGGAGCCTTTTGACAACAAACTTGTCCGTCAGGCTATGCACTATGCCACAAATAAACAGTCGATGATAGATGTCATATACGAAGGTTATGCTCTCCCCGGCGTATCTCCCTTCCCGACAATCATGCCTTTCTTCAACGACGAGATGGAAGACATGTACACATATGACATAGAGAAGGCTAAGGCTCTCATGACAGAGGCAGGCTATCCCGACGGTTTGGGCAGACCTATTGAGATCTGCGTATCCTCCGATGAGAGAAACCGCGCAGCTCAGATTCTCCAGTCCGACTACGCTCAGATAGGCATCGAGCTCGACATCGCGGTCATGGAGTTCGGTACCCTTATGGAGCACTGTAATGTAGGCACTCACGACCTCTTCATCCTCGGCTGGGGCCACGCCACCAACCAGGACAGAACGATGAGAAACAACTTCCACTCTGACTCCATAGGCCCGACAGGTAACCGTTCGTGGTGCAACAATCCCGAAATCGATGAGCTCATCGACGCAGGCGCACGCGAAATGGATACAGAAAAGCGCGAGGAGATCTACAAAGAGCTTCAGTACATCATTATGGATGAATGCGTATGGATTCCCCTCTGGCAGCAGATCAATGTCTACGGCCTTGCCGCAGGTCTCGAAGGTGTTGAGTGGTACAACCGCGGCGGCGGATACTATGCAAACGCCTATGTCGTAGAGGACTAATATATTTTAACAAAGAAGAGAACGGACAAAATGTCCGTTCTTTTTCAATGTAAAAACTATAAATAAAAAGACACAGCGGTTATTTTAATATAATGAGACAATTAAATATAATTAACACATATTGGAAGATATTCGTGAAATATTACATATTATAAGCGGATATACAGTGTATATTTTGCATAAAAACAAAATAATATCGAATAAATAAATAAAATTATTTGAATAAAATGTAAAAAAATACTTGACAAATGCAAGTCCGTAATATATAATAATATCCATAATATCGGAACTGAAATTAAGAGAATTTATTTAATATTTACACATATTTTTTAAAATTTAGTGATTGAGGTTTCGAAATTAAAAAAAGAAAGGCGGACTGAAAATGAAAATGAGAAAACTCATAGCTTTGGCACTTGTAACCGTTATGGTGTTTGCCCTGTTTGCAGGCTGCACGAAGACCGAGACCGATACGACGACAACGGCGACAGGCTCGGGTACAGATACGACTTCGGGCGGCACAGGCAATCGCCGCACAGACATCGTCATAGCTAAGGCTTCCGATGTCGTAAACCCCGATCCCCACGAGCAGAACGACACCTCCTCCAATGCAGTTATCCGTATGATGTATAACTCCCTTCTCGTCAGAGATGTTTACACAGGTGAGATAGGACCTGCTCTCGCCGAGTCATGGGAGGTTTTGGACGACACAACATATAAGTTTAAGATTCGCGAAGGCGTCAAGTTCCATGACGGCAGCGAGCTCACTCTCGAAGATGTAAAGTGGTCTTTGGACCGCGCAAGAAACTCCGCGAAGGTCAAACAGTTCGTCGAGGCCATAAGCGATGTTCAGATCTCAGAGGAAGACCATTCGGTTATAGTCACGACTCACAATCCTTACGCTCCTATGCTGGGCAACCTTGCAGGCACACAGATCTCCATTCTCTCCAAGGCGCATTGCGAGAAGCTCGAAGCCGAAGGCAAGAAGTATCAGGATGCTCCTCTCGGCACAGGCCCCATGAAGTATAAATCCTGGGTTCCCAACAACGAGTTTATAGTCGAAAGATTTGACGATTACTGGGGAGAGAAAGCCGTCGCAACGACAGTTACATTCAAGGTAATCCTTGAGGAAGCCTCCAGAACAATAGCTCTTCAGGCGGGCGATGTCGACATGATCGACGCTGTTCCCGCAGTTGATATAGACCGTGTTCTCGAAGATGAGAACTTCACAACGGTAGTTCAGCCCTCCCCCTCAATTACATATGTATCATGGAACATGACAAAGGCTCCCTATGACAATGTCAAGGTCCGTCAGGCTCTGTCCTATGCCACAAACAAGCAGGATATCATCGATATAGTATGTGAAGGAAAAGCTATACCGATCAACACCCTTTATTCTCCTCTTGTCAACGCATATGACGAGACTCTCGACCTCTATCCCTATGACCTTGAGAAGGCAAAGCAGATGCTGATAGAGGCAGGCTATCCCGACGGATTTACGGCAAGAGTATCCCTCAACTCCGATGAGAGAAGCCGTATCGCCCAGACTCTCCAGTCCCAGTGGGCAGACCTCGGCGTAACTCTTGAGATCGACCTCATGGAGTGGGGCGCATATCTCGACCACATCTCCGCAAAAGAACACGAGATGTTCATACTCGGCTGGTCGGCATCCTATGACCCCGAAGTCACATGCCGCTCGCTGTTCCACACAGATTCCGGCGGACCGACAGGTAACCGCGCATGGTACTCCAACCCCGAGCTTGATGCTCTCATAGATGAAGCGGCTTCGATTCTTGATTGGGAAGAGCGTGAGCCGATGTACAAGGAGATTCAGAGAATGGGTATGGAAGATGCCGTATTTATCCCAATCTTCGCAAAGGATACGGTAGTTGCCATGAACAAGAACCTCAAGGGTATTAAGGTATCTCCCACAGACAGCCACATCTATGTCTACGGTTATGTAGAAGAGTAATTCGGATATTGAATAAAAAACGGAGCTTCGGCTCCGTTTTTGTTTATATAATAAAAAGTATTGACAATAAAATACAAAATAATCTGTTGACATACATAAAATCTTAATATATAATGTGGATAACGCAAGACGATTTTAATAAATTTTGAACATATGATGAAAAATGAATTATTCTTGCGTAAAATATCAGAGAGAGGTATGGAAAATGAAAATCAAGAAGATTTTGGCTCTTGTTCTGACGGCTGCCATGATGTTTGCTTTGCTTTCGGGCTGCGCCAAAACCGAGACGGAAAAAGAAGGGAACAGCTCAGGGTCAAACGAGACCGAGCAGAGCACGGGCAACCGCCGCACCGACATTGTGATAGCAAAGGTGGCCGATGTGGTAAGCCCGGACCCACACAATCAGAATGATACACTGTCGGCGGCAGTCATCAGAATGATGTACGATACGCTGGTGGTCAGAGATGTAGAGACAGGCGAGATCAAGCCGTCGCTGGCCGAGTCGTGGGAAATTTTGGACGATACTACATATAAATTCAAGATACGCGAAGGCGTAAAATTCCATGACGGCAGCGAGCTGACTCTCGAAGATGTAAAGTGGTCATTAGACCGCGCCAGAAACTCCGCAAAGGTCAAGCAGTTTGTCGAGGCCATAAGCGAAGTGGAAATCTCGGAAGAAGATCACTCGGTCATAGTTAAGACTGCATACCCATACGCCCCCATGCTGGGTAATCTGTCGGGTGTTCAGCCCTCGATACTTTCCAAAGCCCACTGTGAAAAGCTGGAGGCCGAGGGAAAGGAGTATCAGGACGCGCCTATGGGCACAGGTCCCATGAAGTATAAATCATGGACTCCCAATAACGATTTTGTAGTCGAGAGATTTGACGATTACTGGGGAGAGAAAGCCGTGGCGACTACCGTCACCTTTAAGGTAATTCTTGAGGAGGCCGCCAGAACGATAGCCCTTCAGGCAGGCGATGTGGACATGCTCGACCTTGTCCCATCCATCGATGTGGACAGAATACTTGAGGACGATAAGTTCACGACGATAGTTCAGCCTTCTCCTTCCATCACCTATGTGTCGTGGAATATGACAAAAGAACCCTATAATAATGTAAAGATACGCCAGGCTTTGTCCTATGCCACCAACAAGCAGGACATTATAGATGTAGTGGCGGAAGGCAAGGGAGTTGCCATAAACACCATCTATTCACCTCTTGTTGACGGATATGATGCCGATCTCAATCTCTATCCCTATGATGTGGAAAAGGCAAAGCAGCTTATGACGGAAGCGGGATATCCCGACGGTTTTGAGGGAATACTCGATATAAGCTCGGACGCCAGCAGCCGTATCGCCCAGTCTCTCCAGGCTCAGTGGGGCGAGATAGGAGTGACATTGGACATCAATCTCATGGAATGGGGCGCTTACCTTGACCATATAGCCAGAAAAGACCATGACATGTTCATGCTGGGCTGGTCCTCGTCCTATGACCCTGAGGTGACGAGCCGTTCACTGTTCCACACTGATTCGGGAGGTCCCACAGGCAACCGCGCCTGGTACTCCAACCCCGAGCTGGACGATCTCATCGACGAGGCTTCACAGCTTCTTGACTGGGAGGACCGTGAACCCCTTTATAAAGAGATACAGAGAATCGCAATGGAGGACGCCGTCATAATCCCCCTCTATGTAAAGGAGACGGTGGTGGCCATGAATAAAAATCTCAAGGGCATAAGGGTTTCTCCGGTGGAAAATCATATCTATGTCTACGGATATGTAGAAGAGTAATTTAGAAAAAATGAAAGCCGGGCTTCGGCCCGGTTTTTTATCAAAAAAGCTTGACAAAAGAGAAAACCCCGTGTATAATGTTTTTGTTATGGGCGAAAAGCGCCCAAATCCTTTCCTGCCCGGGTGGGGCAGGGCAAAAGTCCACAAGGAGGTAAAAGAAATGCCAAAACTCACAAGCAAATACGAGACAATTTTCGTTGTCGATGTTACACTCGGTGAGGAGAAGATCGCCGCTGTCGTTGAGAAGTTCAAGGCTCTCATCGCTCAGCACGGCACAGTCGAGAATGTTGCTGACTGGGGCAAGCGCCGTCTTGCATACGCCATCAACGACATGACAGAAGGCTACTACACTCTCATTGAGTTCGAGTGCGCTCCCGATTTCATCAAAGAGCTCACCCGTGTTTACAACATCACAGAAGGCGTAATGCGTTCCATCGTGATCGCAAAATAAGGTGTGTCTATGCTCAACAAAGTGATTCTTATGGGCAGGCTTACAGCCGACCCCGAGCTCAAACATACCCCTTCAAATGTCGCGGTATGTTCCTTTTCCCTGGCGGTAAACCGTTCCTTTAATAAGGACGAGACAGATTTCTTCGACATAGTCGCATGGAGAAACACCGCCGAGTTTGTTTCGAAATACTTTACAAAAGGCCAGCAGATGGCTCTTTCGGGCAGACTTCAGACGAGAACATGGGAGGACAGAAACGGCAGCAAGAGAAAGACCGTTGAGGTCGTGGCAGACGAAGTCTTTTTTGCAGACAGCAAGAGAGAAAGAGGCCAGGCGGCTCCCGCCCGTGAAGAGGCCCTGCCCTTTGATTTCGGTGACGCAGGCGCGTTCAGCGAAATTGACGACGAAGACAGCGGAAATCTCCCCTTTTAAAAAAACTGATCAAGGAGGACAACGAAAATGGAAAAAGAGACAAGAACAGAGCGCGTAGAGCGCACAGAGCGTCCCGAGCGTCCCGAGCGCCAGGGCAATATGCGTGACAGACGCCGCCGCAAGGTTTGCCAGTTCTGCGTCGACAAGGTCGAGCAGATCGACTATAAAGATGTTGCAAAGCTCCGCAAGTATATGTCCGAGCGTGCAAAGATTCTTCCCCGTCGTATGACAGGCACATGCGCAATGCATCAGCGTCAGCTGACAGAGGCCATTAAGAGAGCTCGTCACATAGCTCTTCTGCCTTACACAGTAGAATAATTTTTAAAACAGCGCGGTTTTCCGCGCTGTTTTTTTATGCCATAAGTCTGCGCAGAGCCCGAAAGTTCAGAGTTTTTGTCGGGCTTTGGGCGGCTTTTTTAATGATTTGAAAAACTTCAAAATTCCTATTGACATTAAAAAGTTTGTATGGTAAACTATTAACCACATTAACGATTGTGAGAAAGGACTGATCGCTTTGAAAGAAAATATTCTTGCGGTAGAGCTTTTGGGCTCTATGCGCGATCTTCACAGGACATGGATGGATTTAGCTCCTAAAAACATCATAAACAAGTCCTGTTTTTTTGCTTTGAAAAAGATAGTGGAATTTAAGGAAGACAACCCCGATAAAATAGGGGCCACCGTAAAAGACCTCGCAAAGCAGAGCGAGAGGACGCCCGCCAGCATAAGTCAGAGAGTGACGGCTTTGGAGGATATGGGTCTTGTTGAAAGAATATCCGACAAAAACGACAGGAGGGTGGTCTATTTCGTGGTGACAGGGCGGGGGCTCGAAATCTACGAAAAGATAACACGAGAGTTTGAGAATTTTGTGGATACTCTCATTGAAAGGCTCGGCGAAGAGGAAATTAAAAAAACCACCGAGCATATAAAAAATCTGTGCAGAACAGTTAAAGATATAAAAAACGAAAAGGGGAGATAAAAGGTGCTCAAACTCAAAAGATACATGAAGCCACATGCGCTGCTTGCGCTTCTGTGTATAATTTTCCTTTTTGGCGAAGCCATGGTAGAGCTGGCGCTGCCCAACTATATGAGCGATATAGTAAATACCGGACTTCAGAAGGGCGGTATAAAGGACAGCGTACCCGAGGTTATAGACAGCCATATGGCTTCTCTTCTGGAGATATTTATGACAGAAGAGCAAAAGGCTCTTTTTGAAAACAGCTATGTCAGATATTCCGATCTGGACTATGCCGACCAGCAGAGAATTTCCGATAAATATCCCAATGTGGACAGAGAAAACACATGGATTTTGGGCGATATAAGCCATTCCGACAGGGAAAAGCTCGATGAGTTTCTTTGTAAGGATTTTTACGGCATATATTATATAGTCACCAAGGATATGGCCCTTGAAAACGCGGCCCGGGGCAGCAACCAGTTTGACATGACCCTCATAGGTCAGAAACTTGCGGGAATCACCGAATCCGACATATCAGAGGCTGTGCAGGAAGCAGAGATAGCAGAGAGCACAACCAAGGAGAGCGTCGCCTCCCTGTTTATAAAGAGCGGTTACGCCGCTTTGGGAGCCGATACCGACAGTATACAGAATCTGTATATACTTAAAGTAGGCGGACAGATGGTGCTGCTCACCATCGTAAGCGTAGCTCTCGCCATAAGCGTGGGCTTTATGGCAGGACGCGTCGGCGCGGGCGTGGCGAGAGATTTGAGAAAGGACATCTTCGCAAAGGTCATAGACTTCTCTCCGGCCGACATCAACAAGTTTTCGGTGGCCTCGCTCATCACCCGTTCGACAAACGATATAAGCCAGATTCAGATGATGGTCACAATGGGTCTGAGAATGCTGTGTTTCGCGCCCGTCATGGGCATAGGCGGTATAATAATGGCCCTTCAGAAATCGGTGTCGCTGAGTTGGATAGTGGCCCTTTCGGTCATAGTGCTTTTGGGCCTTGTATTCGTGGTCTTCGGCCTGGCAATACCGAAATTTAAAAGAATGCAGTCCTTAGTTGACAGGCTCAACCTCGTCATGCGCGAGAATCTCAGCGGTATGCTGGTAATAAGAGCCTTCGGCACTCAGAAATTTGAGGAGAAGCGCTTTGACAGAGCCAACAGGGATCACACCGACAACAACCTCTTTGTCAACCGTCTTATCAGCGTCATGATGCCGGCAATGCAGCTCATCATGCAGCTTTCGATGATAATGATAATCTGGTTCGGAGCAAAAGAGATCTCCCGGAGCACAATGCAGGTGGGCGACATGATGGCCTTTATGCAGTACTCCATGGAGATAATCATGAGCTTCCTGTTTGTCAGCATGATATTTATGAACATACCGAGAGCTTCGGTGTCGGCCGTCCGTATAAACGATGTCCTGACGACGGAAAACTCGATAACAGATATTGAAAACCCCAAAAAGCTCCCTGAAAAACCCAAGGGCGAGATTGAGTTCAGAAATGTCTCCTTCAAATATCCGGGAGCCGAGACAGAGACGCTGGAAAACATCAGCTTTACTGCCGAAAGCGGAAAGACAACGGCTTTTATCGGCTCGACAGGCTCGGGCAAGACCAGCCTTGTAAGTCTTGTGCCGAGATTCTTCGATGTCACAAGCGGCGAAATACTCTTTGACGGAATAAATATAAAGGAGCTTTCGAGAAAACAGCTCAGGGACAACATAGGCTTTGTGCCCCAGAAGAGCATGCTGTTCTCGGGCGACATAATGTCCAACATGACCTTCGGCAAGGAAGACGCCACAGAGGAAGATGTCATGGCAGCCATTGATACCGCCCAGGGCAGAGGAATAATAGAGGAAAAAGACGGCGGAATCCACGCCGCAATAAGTCAGGGCGGCACCAATGTGTCGGGTGGACAGCGTCAGAGACTGTCAATCGCCAGAGCTTTGGTCAAAAAGCCTCCGGTATACATCTTTGACGACACCTTCTCGGCCCTCGATTTCAAGACCGACGCGGCCTTGAGAAAAGCACTTGCGGGCTATACGGGCGGAGCTACCGTGCTGCTGGTTGCCCAGAGAATAAGCACGATAATGAACGCCGATAAAATAATAGTGCTCAACGACGGACAAATAGTGGGCGAGGGCAGCCATAAGGATCTGCTCAGAACCTGCCCCACATACCTTGAAATAGCCCAGTCGCAGCTCAGTAAGGAGGAACTTGAAGCATGAGTGAAAACAGAAGAAATAATCCTCCCCAGCGCGGCCCCATGGGCCCTATGAGACCGGGAGGCGGCAGACCGGGCGGCCCTGTTGCGGGCATGATGCCGGGTGAAAAGGCAAAAGATCTCAAGGGCTCTTTGAAAAAGCTCATGAATCTCATATCCAAACAAAAGCTGGCCATCGTTTTGGTGGTGCTTTTCGCGGTGGGAAGCACAATATTCAGCACCGTGGGCCCAAAAATACAGGGCCAGGCCACCACAGAGATATTCAACGGCTTTATAGCCTCGGTGAGAGGCACGGGCAGCATTGACTTCGGCAAGGTGGCCCGGATACTTCTCTGGCTGTTGTTCCTCTATGTCCTGTCCTTTGTCATGCGCTATCTTCAGAGCTTTATCATGACGGGTGTGGCCAACAGGGTGACATATACCCTGAGAAAGGACATATCGGAAAAGATAAACCGTATGCCGCTGAAATACTTTGACAAGGTGCAGAGCGGTGAGGTGCTTAGCCGCGTCACCAATGATGTCGATACCGTCAGCGCAAACCTCAGCCAGAGCATAATTCAGATAATCACCAGCGTTACAACCCTTATAGGCGTCATAGTCATGATGCTTTCCATAAGCCCCCTCATGACTTTGATGGCCCTTCTGACCCTCCCCATATCTCTCTTTATAATGAGAAAGGTGGTCAGCAAGAGCCAGCCATTCTTTGTGGCAAGACAGGAATATCTGGGCGACGCCAACGGACATGTAGAGGAGATGTTCAGCGGACATCTCATAGTCCAGGCCTTTAACAGAGAGGCAGACAGCAAGAAACAGTTTGAGGAGATAAACGACAAGCTCTATGAGGCCAACTGGAAGAGCCAGTTCATAAGCGGTATAATGATGCCAATGATGAAACTTTTGGGCAACCTCAGCTATGTGGCCATATGTATCGTCGGCAGCGTGCTGACCATGAAGGGCAGAATCGGCCTCGGCGACATTCAGGCATTTACACAGTATGTCAGAAACTTTACACAGCCTGTGCAGCAGATAGCCAACATCTCCAATATACTCCAGAGTACGGCTGGC
>CAJKFC010000020.1 GCA_905199135.1 uncultured Eubacteriales bacterium | reverse complement strand
GTCAAGAGGTTAAGACACCGCCCTTTCACGGCGGTAACACGAGTTCGATTCTCGTACGGGTCACCACACCGCGAAAGCGGTGTTTTTATTTTGTTTTCAGGTCGTCCTTCGGGACGGCCTTTTTTTGTACCTTGATATGTTTACCATTAAATAACAATATAGTAAAACAGAATATGTGTGAAAAATATTGATTATTGAGAGAAAATATGGTAGAATATTGTCGAAAAAATGAAATAAAAGGTAAACTATGTGAGTTATACAAATTCAATTTCATTTTTTGTATATTCGGTATATCCGATTGTTACTGAATGTTAAATTCTAAACGAGGGATATTGACATTTATTTGACGATATCCTATAATATCAGCCATAGAATATATTCTATGTAAAATTCAAAACCCATATAAATAAAACAGGAGGTATAGTTATGGACGAAATCATCAGATGGATTATTATTGCAGTGGCAGTAATCCTTGTGGGAATATTCCTCGCGATATCCTACATCAAGGCTCCGCCCGATACGGCATACATCATTTCGGGTTTCAGGAGAGGCAAGAAAGGCGAGCACGCATCGAGAGTTGTGGTAGGTAAAGCCACAATAAGAATTCCCTTCTTTGAGAGGGTCGATAAGTTAAGGCTCAATCTTATGCAGGTCGATATTAAGACAGATTCGGCCGTCCCCACAGCAGAGTACATAAACATCTTTATAGACGGCGTCGCCAACATCAAGGTGGCGTCCGACCTCAATTCGATACTCCGTGCCGCCGAAAACTTCCTCGGCAGAAAGCAGGAGGAGATAGCCCTCGTAGCGCAGCAGGTTCTCGAAGGCAACATGCGTGAGATAGTCGGTCAGATGAAGCTCAACGAGCTGGTTCAGAACCGTGATCTCTTTGCCATGAAGGTGCTTGAAAACGCCGCAGAGGACATGAGACGCATGGGTCTCGAGATAGTCAACCTGACTATTCAGAACTTTGAGGACAAAAACGGCGTTATACAGGACCTCGGTGTCGACAATGTGGTAAGGATCAGAAAGGACGCCGCCATATCCAAGGCCAACGCCGAAAAGGATATAGCCGTCGCTCAGGCAGAGGCCGAGGAGCAGAGCAACAAGGCGAGAGCAGAGGCCGAGACCAGCATAGCCCTTCAGAACAAGGAAGTCGCCATCAAGAAATCCGAGTACAAGAAGGAGCAGGACACCAAGCAGGCCGAGGCCGACGCCGCCTATGCAATTCAGGAGCAGGAGCAGAGAAAAAGCATAGAGACAGCATCGGTAAACGCCGATATCGCAAGGCGTGAAAAGGAGATCGAGCTCAAGGAAAAGGAGATCGCCCTTGCCGAGAGAACCCTCGACGCCCAGATCAAAAAGCAGGCCGACGCAGAGAAATATGCCATAGAGCAAAAGGCTGAGGCAGACAAATATCGCCGTCAGCAAGAAGCTGAGGCCAAGAGAATTGAGCAGGAGCAGCAGGCAGAGGCCGACAAGTTTATGGCCAGCGCCAAGAGATTTGCCGCCGAAGAGGAGGCAAGAGGTATAGAGGCCAAAGGTAAAGCCGAGGCAGGAGCCATTCTGGCAAAGGCCGAAGCCATGAAGGCTATGGGCGAGGCATCTGTCCTCGAGATGTACCTCAAGGTACTGCCCGATGTGGTCAAAAACGCCGCCGAGCCTCTGGCTCAGACCGACAAGATCGTCATGTACGGCGACGGCAACGCCACAAAGCTTGTAAAAGATGTCATGAACTCGGCAAGCCAGATAACCGACGGACTTGCTCAGTCGACAGGCATAGACCTCAAGGAGATACTCGACAAGTTTGTCAACAAGTAAAAAATAAAAAGACCGCCTTCGGGCGGTCTTTTTTTATGGTGTCAGGTATCAGAAGCGGCGCCATTTAAGTTTTTCTGCCACAATGTATGTGTCGTCAGAATTGTTTGCATCGGATATGTCAAAGTCAGAGTTGTCCGACCACACAATAAGTCTGCTGTCGTGGGCGTCAAAAAATGAGAGAAAGGCGCCGAGAATTTCACATGTGCAGTTTTCCTGCCGGCCTGTGAGACGGCACAGGCGGAGACCCGAAAAGCACAGCTCTATGGTTTTAGGCGTGCACTGGCTGTGGAGAGTTACCGTCATTATTCTGTCGTCGGCTTTGCCGAAGTGCATAGAGCTGTCACCGTCGACAAAGGCTCTGCTCTGATAGTTTGCCGACACGATACAGCAGTCGTGAAAATCACCGCAGGCCATCATAATATCGGTGATATCCTTTTCGGAGGAGATGTATTTCCAATCGGTCACAGGATCACCTCTCATTTAACGCACTATCCATTTCTGTCCGTCGGGCATTTCCATGAGAGCGCCGGAAATTATCTCCAAAACTTTACCGTCGGGGTATTGTCTTATAACCGTCTCATCGCGGTAGTCGGGGTCTTCAAACCAGCGGCTGAAATACAGTTTATCGCAGTCTCTGCTGCAAAATGACTCGGTGTTTCCAATGAAAAAGCTGATTTTTTCGGGCCAGACCACCTCGAACAGATTGTCAAAGCCCTGTCTTGTCAGCATGAGTGGAGACTGCATGAGCATGAGATTGTAGCAGTTCTTTACTTCAAAAAGGGAAAGCTCCGCCTCTTTGGACACTTCCTCCGAATCGCGGTTAAGGCTCAAAATATAAATCATGGATTTGGGAAAGTCAACAAGCGGAAGCTTGAGGTTTCCGCCGTCAAAAACAGGTCTTCCGAGATATTGGCCCTCTTTTGCCTTTATGGGTTCAATGAACTTTCCGTCGGGGTAATGAACGAATATGATGCGGTTGCTTTTTAAAGGGCGGCCGTCTTTGAAAATTTCCTCCGCCTCATAGAGGTCTCCCGAGGCGTAGTCGCAGCACCAGTACCAGCCGCCGCTGCCGACTATCTCTTCAAAATTAAATATTCCGTCTGTTTTGATTATTTTCATAGGTTTTCCTCAGAAAATTTATTTTCCGCTATTGTTTATTATGTCCTCCATCATCTTTGTGAAAAGACCGATGTCGATGGGCTTTGAAAGGTGGGCGTTCATGCCTGCCTCCTTGGTTTTGGAGATGTCCTCCGAAAAAGCGTTGGCGGTGACCGCTATAATGGGAACAGTGGCGGCGTCGGGTCTGTCCAAAGCTCTTATGGCTTTAGCCGCCGAGCAGCCGTCCATTTCGGGCATCTGCATATCCATGAGAACAGCGGCAAAATGACCGACTTCGCTTTCCTTGAAGAGATTGAGGGCTATGAGGCCGTTTTCGGCCTTTTCGACGGTGTAGCCTGCCATTTCCAAAAGCTCCGTGGCTATCTCCAAGTTTATCTCGTTGTCTTCTGCCAAAAGGATATTTTTAGAGGACGGGGTTTGAGTTTCGTGAGAAACGGCGGAGGGTTCCTGCTCGGATATGTCGTCAGACACCACTCTGAAAGGCAGAATTACGGTGAAAACTGTGCCTTCGCCCAGTTTGCTGGAGACATCTATGCTGCCGTCCATCTGTATGACAAGGTCGTGGGCGATGGCGGTGCCGAGACCTGTGCCTGAGATATTGGCGGCGCCGAAGCGGGTCTCGCGCTCATAGGGCACAAAGATTTTTTTCAAGAACTCATCGCTCATACCGACGCCGTTGTCCTTTATCACAAAGCGGTATTTTGTAAATTTGCTGTTGTCGTCGGCTATCTCCGAAATGGCAAATTCCACCATTCCGTCTTTTGCGGTAAACTTAAAGGCATTTGAAAGCAGGTTGTTGAGTATCTGCTGAACCTTTTTCCAGTCTCCCGAAACGGTCTTTCGTGATATGCTCAATTCCTTTATAAAAGTCTTGCCCATTTCCGACTGGACATCAAATACCGACAGAAGGTCAGTTACCTTATCTTTCATAATAAAGTCGCTGTTGTCTATCTGTATCTTGCCGCTCTCGAGCTTTGACACATCTAAAATGTCGTTTATCAGCTCCAAAAGCTGACGGCTCGAGACATTTATCTTTTTTAGATAGCTCTTCACCTTTTCGGTGTCTGACGCGTTGGTGTCGGCAAGAGATGACAGACCGATTATGGCGTTGAGCGGTGTGCGCATGTCGTGGGACATATTGGAGAAAAACATATTCCTTGCCTGAGACATACGCTCGAGATTTTTGAGAGAATTGCTCAAAAGCTCGTTCTTTTTGAGAGAGGACTCTTTGGAAGAGTTTACATCTTTAAAGCACAGCACCACATTGTCGTCCTCAAAGGAGGGGTCGTAGAGCATCTGAACATGCACCCACCTGTATTCGTCGCCGAAAAGCCTCTTGAAATCGCCGCCGAAATCGGACACCCTGTCGTTCAAAAGGTGCTGCATATTCTCAATGGAAAAGGTGCTTAAAAACTCCGATCGGGCGTCGGGCTCGATGACATTCTGCGAAACAGAGGTGAAGTCCTTATAGTCTCCGGTTTTGGGAAGCTTTGATCTGATATAATCCGAGCCTTTGAGAATGGAGTAGGTGGATTTTTCCAGGTTTACCATATACATGGCATAATAGGTGTTGCCCAAAGCGGTCAGTATTCCGCTTTCCGTCGCCGCCTTGGTGTCGGCAATATAGTTTCTGACGGCAAAGGCGACAGCTACCACGAATGAAAGGCTTATTATTATGATGTATACAGGGGTTATAATTTCGGTGTTGTGGAAAAGGGAGCTGTAAGGTATGGTGATGACAGAATACCACCCCATGGGCATTTCGTGGTAAAATATGCCTCGCGTATGATCGGTCGTCTCCAAAAGAGAACCGTTTTTGACGGCGTTTTTGCTGTTTAAAATGCGCTCATATATATATTTATAGGTGTTTTGAGGGTCTTTGAGCTCAAAGCCCTCATAGGTATTGTGGTAGAGGAGCACTCCCTTTGAGTCGGACAGATAGTAGCGGCAGCCCTCGGGGAGATTGTCCGACGGAGGCCATACGGAAAGCTGAGATGGGTAGATGTTAACTGCCACAACATCGTCGGTGTCCTGTATGCGCTTTGAAAGCGTGACCACTACCTCGCCGAGGCGTGCGTCGATGTAGGCGTCGCTGTAAACTATTTCGCCGTCTGCCTCTATTGCCGCCTTATACCATTCGGCGGCGGTGGGGTCAAAGGCCTCGTCATCCTCCCAACAGGTGGCAGCGGCTATTTTGCCGTCTATCGAGGCATATATCTCCACATCCGATATGCCGATGACATTGTGTACATAGTCGAGATATTCAGACAGCCACAGGGAAGGTTCCTTGCCGTGCAGTGAACTGGGCAAAAGCCCCGATTCGGCGTTATTGAGGGTCATTTTGTATTTTTCAAGCTGGATATTTTCCTCGGCGGAGAATCGTCTTGCTATTTCGTCGCCCATAGTTCGGGCGTTTAAAACAAGGGCGTCGTTGAGTATGAATATGCTGGCTGTCCACAGCATTACAAAGAACAGCAGGGCAAGTATGGGAACTATAAGGGCAGGTTTTTTTGTCCGTCTCATATTTAAAACTCCGTATCTTTTTATTACAGATAAAGTTTAACACAATATCTCCGATATGGCAACAGTTAAAAAAACATACTCTGTGTGCAAATTATATAAATATCAAAAAGGGCTGGAAAAAATATAGTATATATGTTATAATAACTCTATACTGATTATAAATATTTTGAAATATGAAAGGAAGGCATTTTATGGACGAAAAAATCATCGCTAATCTGTGCGGCATTATGAAAAAAGACGGCGTTTCTGCCCTTCTGGTGGCCCCTTCGGGAGACATGACCTTTCTTTTGGGCACATCGCCCCACCTCTGCGAGCGTTTTCAGGGCCTTGTCATAAAGGACGACGGAGACTATTTTTACATATGCAATCTTCTGACCGTTGACGAGGCAAAGGAGATGATTCCCGGCAAAAAGGTATACGGCTGGTTTGACTGCGAAGATTTTACTTTGACTGTTAAAAAAGCCTTTGAGGAGCACGATCTCATAGGCAAGAAAATCGCCGTAAACGGCGCCGTAAGAGCCTTTAACATCTGCAAAATACTGGAGAATGTCAATGTCCGGTTTGTCAACGGCAAGGATTATATGGAAAACAGCCGTATTATCAAGACACCCGAGGAGCTGGAGAATCTCCGCATCGCGGCGGATATAGCCGACAAGGCGTTTTTGGAGATAATCAAGTACATAAAGCCGGGCATGACCGAGGCGGATATCAGAAACAAGCTGGTTGAGATAATGAAGTCTCTCGGCGGCACCGTCACGGGTCACGGCGGCATAATCGCCAGCGGAGCAAACGCCGCTCTGCCTCACTACACGGGCAGTGACAGGGTGATACAGGAAAAGGACATCGTGGAGATGGACTACGGCTGCACATACAAGGGAATGTACAGCGACATCACCCGTACCGTCTTTGTGGGTCAGCCGACAGAGAGGGAGAAAAAGGTATATAACACGGTTCTCAAGGCAAACCTCGAGGGCGAAAAGGCCGCTGTCAACGGAGCATTTATCCCCGATGTGGAAAAGGCGGCAAGAAGCGTCATAGAGGACGCGGGATTCGGACAGTATTTCACCCACCGTCTCGGCCACGGCATAGGCTATGCGGGACATGAGGCACCCTATATCACAGGAGTAAACGAGATAAATCTCGAGCCGGGCATGGCTTTCTCAATTGAGCCGGGCATATACATCAAGGACGAGATAGGAGTCAGAATCGAGGATATCGTCATAATAAACGAAAAGGGCGAGACCGAGGTCATAAACAAGGCTCCCAAAGAGATGATAATACTCTAAATAAAAAATGTTTTGCGAAACGGTGCGGCGCAAGCCGTGCCGTATTCGTCTGCGGAAATTTATCCGCAGTAAAAATTGTACGACGGGGTATGAAAATATGAGAGATATAATTTTGCAGGCAATCGAGAAGGTTTTCCGCGGAGACAGCAGCTATTATTTTGTGCCTGCCGAAACGGTAGAGACGAAAATAATCAGAAACGCCATAAAAAGCTATGCGTACCTGTGCAGTGAAAAGGACGCAGTCGCCTGATGGACACAAGCGCCAATCATTCGGGCATGAGCGGCTGTCTGTTGGGCGTAGATGCTTTATATGACTTTATATGATCAGCTCAATCACGACCCTATACCGCTTGCGGAGCTTGAAAAAGCCGAGATACATGAAAGCAAGGGCGGATATATCCGCCTTACATATAAAGGCGGAGGGACCATTGAGGAGAAATGCTATCAGGGACAGTACATCTGCGCCGTGCTTAACGCCATAGCGGAAATTGCCGCTGCGGAGAGGGAGAAAAACCCTCAAAAACTGAAGAGAAAGGTCGGAAAGCCTTTGGGAAAGGTCAAATACAGCGTCGAGGTATTTGGTTTTGCCTCGGGCGCCGTAAAAAAGAACAGAAATAAAAGCGGATTTGCCCCTGCGAAATACATGACCGTATTCCGTTCAAATGCGGCGAAATACATCGCTCCCGGCATGGACGAAGGTGACGGAAGAATCATAATGGACACCACTCTGACCAATTCGGGAAAGAAGGGCTACCTTTTCAGTGCGGACGCCCTGTACAGCCACCAATGGAAACAGCCTGTTGCCCTCGAGGGATTGAAAAAGGCGGAATTATGCGGAAAAGACAATGTCAGGCTGACCTATGAGGACGGAAAAACCATGGAGGTGCGCTGTCATTACGACCCCGAATACATCTGCGGAGTTCTGGCGTATCTGGCGGATGCTATGGACAAACTCAAAAGGATACTTTCAGATGCCGACGAAGCCTATGAGCAGGGTATGTATGAGACCGCCCTTGAACTCTACCTGAAAGCCGCCGAGCTGGGAGAGGCTTCGGCGCAGACGAGGTGCGGAGAGATGTATATTCAGGGCACAGGCACCGAAAAAAATAAGGAGAAGGCTTTCAGATGGTTTTCGAGAGCCGCCGCTCAGGACAACAGCATGGCACAGCTGTACATGGGCAGAATGATGTGCAGAGGGGAAGGCACGGAAAAAGACGAGCTCAAAGGTATTATGCAGATAATAAAAAGCGCCGATTTCGGCAATCCGCTGGCTCAGTATGAGATGGGATATATGTACCTTCACGGCAGATGGTCGGAGAAAGATACAGCTGCCGCTTTCAGTTACGCGAAACAGGCGGCGCAGCAGGGATATTCCAAAGCTATGAGAATGCTGGGCAACATGTATTATTCAGGCAGGGGAATAGATGCCGACTTTGATAAAGCCATGATGTGGTATAAGAAAGCCGAAGAGACTTCCGATGAGTTTGAGCTTATCGACGGCATGGCGGACAATATGGAGAAGGAAAGGTCTGCTTGGGCGGACGATGCGCAAAATGCCTTTGATAAAAAGGATTATGAAAGCGCCCTCGACATATGGCTCGACTTTGCAGCGGAAGGAGACAGAGAGGCTCAGTTCATGTGCGGCGAAATATATTACAAAGGTCTTGGCACATCGGAAGATCCCGCAAGAGCTCTCTACCGGTATGAAAAATCTGCCGATCAGGGACATACGGACGCCATGCATCAGTGTGCAATCATTTATATGTTCGGAAATGGCGTGGAAAAAGACAAGGAAAAATCCACATACTGGTTTGACCGCTATGCCAATACAAAAATAAGAAGTTAAAAGACGCAGAAAAAGGCGGCGGAGCAATTCCGCCGCCTTTCGGCAGTTTTAAAGGTATTTGTCATTCAAAAAGGGCGTCGGCCGCCGTTATCAGCATGTCGTTTGTCATTTCAAAGTCGCCCGAAAGCTTGACTATACGGCCTTTTCTGCAAAGGAGATATACATTCTGAATCTCAAAGCCGTCGGTCAGGCAGTATAAGTCTACGCCGTTATGTTCAAAGTCGGCTTTTATATACTCGCCGTCTTCGCCGATATCCCTATTGTCAAAGGCCGATTTCAGGCAGAAATCATACAGAAACGGCATGTGAATGTCCCACACGGTGGTGTAGAGGGAAGGCAGGTCGGTCTTTACCGAAAAATCTCTCCTCTGGCTGTAATTCTCCTCGGTGACGAAGATCGAGGCAGAGGAATAGTAGCCGCATATATAGCCGCTGTTCTGCTCTGTGCCCAAAAGAGTTTCGATTCTCACGGGGGGCTCGGAGTAGGGTGCGTTGTCGCTGCCTGCCATCGACTGTCCGACGGCTATCCATGTGATTGTGTTGAGAAGAATAAAGCTGACGATAAAACTTGTGAACACCGTGGCTTTCAGGTTGGTCTTTGCGGCCACCTTTTTCTTTTTGAGCAGTTTTGTCACCGTCATGGAGACAAACAGGGAAAATACCATTGCCGCAAGCATCAGCAGGGTAATAAGCCTCAGATAGGGCTGTCTTGCCGCTGTCAGGAAATAGGCAAAGCCAAGTATAAATACGATCAGCACGCCGATTATAACCTTGCGGCTGCCGCTCTTTGTCTCGGCAAATTCGCCGTTTTCGGCGGCTTTTTTTGCTTTTTTAAGCCATGAATAGTACTTTATCAGGTCGGCCGACATGTAGATGAAAATCATCAGCCAGCATAGCCCCGAGAAAATCGACGCGGGGTTTGACAGCACATCGAGGGGATTATTGAAAACGGAAGCGACAAAGGAGACGCCCATGAAAATACCAAAGGCGAGATACATATATTCGGCCCATAAGACCCTTTTGGCCTGCTTTTTTATCATCTCGATTTCCATGTTGGGGTCGGTCTCTATGGGCACAGCGTCCATATCCTCGTTGTAAAATATCTGGAGCTGACCCAAAGATGCGGCCAGTTTCCAGCCCGAGTGCACGCAGAAATCCTGAAAGGATAGCTGCTCCTGAGAAGGTTCGGGGTCAAAAGGAGAGCCGTGGGGGAAATATGACACGGTAAAACGGAGTTTTTGCGGCTCGGTTTTGCGGTAATGCCAGCCGAAATTGGAAATTTTATCTATCATCCAGCCCTTTTGAGCCATCTGCTCAAGATGCCGTGTCATGCCTGTGATGTCGTAAAAGGAAAAAAGGCTAAGCTCAAATTTCTTGTTTTTCATGTCAGACCTCCTCTTTTGTTATGCGGCGGTAGTCCTCGGCAAGGGTGTTGAGACGGGTGTACTCGGCTTTCAGTATCTCTCTGCCCTTGTCTGTGATGATGTAGCTGCGTTTTCGTCCCTCGGCTCTGGTCATTTTTATCATGCCGCTTTCGGAAAACTGCTCCAAAAGATTGTAAAGCGTACCCGAGCCCACCTTGACGCGGCCCTCTGTCACGGCGGGTATTTTGTCCATTATGTCCATGCCGCAGCACTCTTCGGTGAGGCACAGCAAAACATAATACATCTGCTCGGTCAGCGTTTGAAATTTAGGTCTCGGCATCGTCATGCCTCCTATTCTCGAATATCGACAATTCTTGCTTATATTATATTCTCGAATATCGACATTGTCAAGTATTTTTGCAAAAAATAACTCTCCGCAGCCTGCGGAGAGCAAAAGGAAAAGGACGGCTTTTGCCGTCCTTTTGAAAAGACTTATTCGTCTGCGCCAACCTTGACTATTCTCAGGGTGTTTGTCGTGCCGGGGATGCCGATGGGGAGACCTGCTGTCAGAACGACAATGTCGTCCTTTCTGATGTAGCCCATCTGCTCGGCCTTGAGAAGAACTGCGCCCCAAAGAGCCTCACTCTCGGTTTTCATGGCCATCATCATGGGAACAACGCCCCAGGAGAGAGCCAGCTTGTGATATACTCTTCTGTTGCTGGTGCCGCCAATGATCATGGGTGCGGGGCGGTATGCCGAAACCATCTTGGCTGTGTAGCCCGAGGTTGTTATGGCGATTATGGCGCTGGCGCCCAAATCGTGAGCCGAGCTTACAGTGCCGTGGGATATAGCCGATGTGATGTCCTTGGCGTCATAGTTCTTGCCGAAGCTCTGGTCGCGGTAGTTGAGGTTCTTCTCGACATTTCTCACTATTCTGACCATGGTCTTGATGGTCTGAACAGGGTAGAGACCGACGCTCGTCTCCCCCGAAAGCATTACAGCCGATGTGCCGTCATATACGGCGTTTGCCACATCGGAGACCTCTGCCCTTGTGGGACGGGGATTTTTGATCATGGAGTCAAGCATCTGCGTTGCCGTTATGCACTTTTTGCCCATCTTAAGGCAAAGAGTTGTGAGGTCTTTCTGGATTCTCGGAAGCTCCTCAAAGGGAACCTCGACGCCCAAGTCTCCTCTTGCAACCATGATGCCGTCGCAGACCTTGAGAATTGCCTCGGCGTTCTGAACGCCCTCGTGATTTTCTATCTTGGCGATTATCTCTATGTCCTTGCCGCCGTTTTCATCGAGGAGCTTTCTTATCTCCAGAGCGTCCTCTTTTGTTCTGACAAAGGATGCGGCAACAAAATCTATGCCGTTCTTGATGCCGAAGATAATGTCTGCCTTGTCCTTTTCGTTGATGTATTCCATGTTGATGCGGACGCCAGGAATGTTGATGGACTTTCTGTTGGAAAGCTCGCCGCCGTTCATGACGGTGCAGATTATATCGGTATCGGTGACTTCGTCGGCTCTCAGCTCGACGAGACCGTCGTCTATGAGAATTCTTGTGCCGACGGCCACATTCTGGGGAAGCTTGTCATAGGACACGGCGCACTCTTTTTCTGTGCCTTCCACATCGCGGGTAGTCAGTGTAAATGTATCGCCCTCTTTGAGGGAAATCTTGTTGTCCTTAAAGGTCTTGAGCCTTATCTCGGGGCCTCTCGTGTCCAGAAGTATGGCGACGGGAAGGGAGAGAACCTCGCGGCACTCCTTTACGGCGTCTATTCTTTTAAGCTGCTCCTCCTGTGTGCCGTGGCTGAAATTGAGCCTTGCCACATTCATGCCGTTTTCCATAAGGGCCTTGAGGACATTCTTGTCGTCTGTGGCGGGGCCTAAGGTGCAGATAATCTTTGTTTTTCTCATTTGCATTTCTCTTACCTCCTGCGGGTTGAGTTAATTTTTTTACCTTCGTTTACACATATATTATATCATTTAACTTTAAAAGAATAAAGAGTTTTTTGATATAAATTTTTATTTAACACGAAATTAACACGGCGCTGCTCATTGACAGGTGACATAAAATGTGATAAACTGTTACAAAAATGTAAAATATGTGGGGTTTCACCATGAAAAAAGATAAAAACCGAATATTTTTGCCGCTTGTATTTCTGTTCTACAATGCCGCCTACTGTCTCTATTTCGGCTTTATAGTGTCCTATCTCAGCCACATGGGATATCAGTCGGATTTTATCGGGGTGGTGATGACCCTGTGCGCCCTTATAAACATGGTTACTCAGCCGATTTTCGGCTATGTAAGCGAGACCTATGTGCCTGTCAAATACATAATGCTCGGCATTTCGGCGCTGTCGGTGCCTTTGGGATTTGTGCTGCCCTGGACGGTGTCTGTGCCCTTTATGGCGCTTTCATCGGTGGTGCTGCTGTCGGTGCTGGAATATCCCGGATTTCCCCTCATCGACATGTGGGGAGTGAGACTTCAGGAAAAGACGGGCGGCATAAGCTACGGTGTCGTCCGTTCCTGCGGCAGCTTCGGCTATGCCGCCGCCGCTTTGATTTTCGGAAAGGTTTTTGACAGAATAGGCATAGAGAATATGTTTATCGTCCACGCCGTGCTGCTCGTTGTGACGGTGCTTGTGATTTTCCCCACCTCGGCGGTGGCATGTGAAAACAAAAAGGCAAAAGAGGGCGAAAAGAGAATTTCCATGCCGAGAGCCTTTGCCCTGCTTTCCAAAAACAGGAAATATATGATGTTTATAATAGGATATATGTTTATAAACACAGGTATGAGATTTATAAGCAGTTTTTACCCCATACTTATCGAAGTCAATAACGGCACGGTGGGGCAGATGGGCACGGGAATATTCCTCATGGCTCTGAGTGAGATACCGTTTGTGCTGGGATTTGTAAAGTATTCAAAAAAGATAAGGGTGGATCTCATAATGCTCTTCGCCCTGTCCATGTTCACCGTGAGAAACCTGTCCATGTATTTCGCCCCCAATGTATTCTGGCTTCAGGCGGCGCAGCTGACCCAGGGCATATCCTACGGAGTGTATATACCGACGGTGCTCTACTATATGTCTACCATAACCCCGAGAAAGATAACGACGACGGCCCTCACCATATCAAACTCCTGCGTCGGCGCGGTGTCGGCGGTGGCAGGCAACCTTTTGGGAGGGTTTATGATAGCAAATGTGGGAATATACCCCTCGATACTCTTCTGCGCAGCCCTGTCTTTTGTGGGGGCGGTAATATTCTTCATAAGTCTTTTTGTACCCAAGACGGTCTACGAAGATATGTAAAAATAAAAGCGGAGCATTCGCTCCGCTTTTTCTCAGCTGTTTTTCGACCTCTGCATTTTGACATACAGAATGAAAGAGTATATCGAAGGCACCAGCGCCATGAGAAGTACGCAGGCCATAAGTCCCGAGAAGGTATAGACCGAATTGCTTGTAAGGTAGCCCACTATCGAGAAGATCACCATGACCGCGCCGCCTGCGAAGGCCAGATAGCCGCCCAATCTGTGGGTCTTTGACCATATGACGGGGTCCATAAGAGTCCAGGGAGTGCGTATGCCCAGATAGAAATTGTGCTTGATTCTGGCGGAAAAGTTGCCGAATATCATGCAGAATATGCCGAAGGGCACGCCGAAGATGAGGTCTACCGATATGTTGATTTTGTCTCCGAGCTGTGCGCCGCTGGAGGCGATGAGGTATGTGAAACAGCACATGATGATAAGCAGAGCCGATGTGGCGTAGAGTATCACAGCGTCATATTTGGGGTTTGCCGTGGTGGCTCCGGTTTTCGATATGCGGCGGTAGCCCAGAATAAAGAGGGGCACCGCAAGAGCTATGACGGGAAGCATCAGAAAGGTGTATTTTGAGCCCATGGCCTGCACAGTGTTGTCAAAACCCATGTTGGTGGGCACTGTGTCGGGCAGTCTCAAAAACAGGACTGTCATGACAATGAGATTTATGACCATCACTCCGATAAGTATGCTATAACTTTTTTTCATCGTCGTTTTCCTCCTTTAAAAGGCCCATGAAAAAGCCCATTATGTCCTGAAGGACGGTAGTGTTTATGGAATAGATGACATTCTGCCCCTTTTTCTCACAGGATACCAGCTCGGCCTCCTTTAATACATTGAGATGGTGGCTTATAGATGGCTTTGAGATGTCGAAATGTTCGGCTATTTCGCCTGCCGTCATGTCCTTTGAGTGCAAAAGCGAAAGTATTCGCCTTCTTGTGCCGTCGGAAAGTGCAGACCAGGCTTTACCCATATTTATTCCTCCTTTATTTAGATATTTGTCTAAATATCTAAATACACTCTATCACAAAAATAAAATTTTGTCAATGGTATTTTTAATCATTTTTGAGGGCAAAATATCTTTGAAAACTCAGAAAAGGAGAAAAAGTATGAAACAACTGACATGCAACGCAGATTGCTGCGCCCATTACGACAGCGGCTTTTGCAGACTTAACTCGATAACCGTCGACAAAGAGACAGGTGAGATGAACACAAAGTGCGCCTCCTACATGGAAAAGAGCGGCAGCCCTTATAACATGGCTCAGAGCGGCATGGCAACGCCAGCCACAGAAATCATGAGCTGCGGCGCATATGAGTGTATGCACAACTGCACAGGAAAATGCGAGGCAAAGGAAATCAGCATCAAGCTCTGCCCCTGCGGTAAAAACGCCGAGTGCGGCACCTATTGCCGAGTATAAGGCGCAAAAACAGAAAAAAGGTATCGCTGTGCGATACCTTTTTTAATTACAGATTGAGATCGAAATCCTCTTTTGTAAACACCCTTTTTCTCCTGTGTCTTCGGGGAATATCCCTCATGAGAGGGTCATATTTAAATCTGCGGCATTTGTAATTCCACTCGACGGGGCCGTGCCTGCGGCACAAAAAATATGTGTCGTCGATTTTTTCGGCGTGGATACAGTAGGCGCATTTGGGCTCTATTTTTTTGCCGTAAAGCATAGCGTCACCTCTTTTCCTTTCTATTATACTGCCATTTTTCCAAAAAAACAATAGAAAAATAAACTAATGCCGTGAAAATCAAAACTCCGACTGAAAGTATAATAGATCCTCTGAAATAGGACTCGGGGGGAATGAAGGGGTAGGGCATGAGATAGGGGTCGGGGTAGAATACACTTTCGGAAAAGGGCAGGACATTCAAAGCGGCGGCGGTGAGAAAGGCGGCAATGAGTCCCTGAAACAGCTTGCAGATAAAATACCTTGCCGTCACAAGGCCCTCTTTTTCAAAAAGGCTGACAGTCTGAAAATGCACCGACACTCCCGCCCAGCTTATTATGAATGACGCCAGAGGCAGGGCTATATATATGTCGATGTCCTCCAGGGCGAAAAGACCGCCTGTCATCTCCAAAAATCCCGCAGCGGCGGCGTCAAAGGGCAGAATTGGGGCAAAAAGACCGCTGAAAAGGGCGAAAAACCTCGTCTTATCCAAAAGAGAGGTGACCACCGAGAAAAATATTACAAATCCGCACACCTTTAAAAGGGCGTCCACCGACGAGGTGACGGCCGTCACAAAGGCCTTTGAAAAGGAGGGGTAAGAGCCGTATTTAAGGGAGATTTCGCCTGAATCGTCGGCTCTGCCCATGAACAGATTGAGGATAAGACCTATTATAAGGGCCGACAGTATGTGGCAGACATAGATCAAAACACCTGCCTTTATGTTTTTGAAAAGGGCAGCCCCGCATATGCCGAGGACAAAGGCAGGGCCTGTGTTGTTGCAAAAGCACAGCAGCCTCTGGGTCTCTTTTTTACCGCATACGCCCTTTTCAAAGAGCTCCGACGCGCATTTGGCGCCGACGGGATAGCCGCCCAAAGCTCCCATCACAAAGCAGGAAAAGCCCGCTCCCGAGACTCCGAAAAGCCTTTTTCCCAAAGGGGCGAAAAACTTCGATATGCTTCTTACCGCCCCCGTGCCGTTCAGAAGTGAGGACAGGACGAAAAAGGGAAACAGCGAGGGAAATACCGAGTTTATGCAGGTGTTTAGGCTGTCCGACGCGGCTTTTGATGTCTCTTTCGGGAAAATTATCATCAAAAGGGCGAAAAAAGTTATAAAGAGGGGAACGAAAAATCCCCTTGAAAAAACGCTTTTGAAAGCTTTCATAAAATCACCTCGGCAATTTATATGAAGGCGTGAAAATAAAATTACCTTTTGCGGCATAGATATAGCCGAGGTGATTTTCATATGGCAAAAATCAGTGCCGAAAAATTAGGGCTTCCCGACGGAATGCTTAATGGGGAGATAAGGGCCGAGATGTGGGGCAAAACCTATGTCAGCCTTGAAAACTGCAAAAAAATAAGGCGTTTTGATGAGGATATAATCGAGATAGAGGGCAAAAAAGGTGCTGTAAGGATAATAGGCGAAAAGCTCAGGATAACAGGGCTGTCTTCGGGGGATATGGAGATTAGGGGCGATATTTTCGCTGTGGAAAACTCGGAGGAGAGACCATGAGCTTTTGGAAGGGCGGAATAAGATTTTGCGTCAGGGGTGTAAACCCCGACGGCATACTGGACTATGTGGTGCAAAACGGCATGGAGTGCGCCTACGCCGCAAAGAGAGAGGCCGACACATTAGAGCTTGAGCTTTCGGTAAAGGATTATAAAAAGGTCAGAGACTACGCCGCCGAAAGACACCACAGGGTGAGAAGCACCAAAAAATACGGTCTTCCCTTTGCGCTGCTCAGGATGAGAAAAAGGGCAGGAATATTTTCGGCTATTGTGTTCCTCATGGTCATGTACGGCCTTTTGAACTCGAGGATATGGACGATAAGCGTCATCACCGACGATTTATCCAAAGAAAATGAGATTTTGGCGATAGCTCGTGAGTACGGCATAAAGCCGGGGGCGGTAAAGAGCGAAATAGACCTTAAAACTGTTCAGCTCGATGTTGTGGAAAAATACGACGACATAATCTTTTTCGCCGTCAATTACAGCGGCGGTCATGCCGAGATAGTCACCAAAAGCCGCACCGAAAAACCCATTATGATAGACGACACCGTGCCCTCGGAGATATACGCCCAGAAGGACGGCATAATCGAGGAGATCATAGTCAAAAGCGGCAGAGCCCTAAAAGAAAAGGGGGATACGGTGGTGACAGGCGACCTTCTGGTCACCTCTCTAATAAACGAGGAGACCGGAAAAAGGGTGCGCTCCATCGCCGACATAACGCTGAAAACCTACTATAAAAAGGAATTTTATCTGCCCAAGACTGTTAAGGCAAAAGCATATACGGGCGAGAGTGAGAAAAGATATACACTGACAGTGGGAAACATGGGTTTTAAGCTTTATTTTCTTGAAAAAGAGCCGTTTTTGTGTTATGATAAAGTATATAAATCCCATAGGCTGAACTTATTCGGAAAAATGGAGCTGCCCATCGGAATAACAGAGGAAATTTTTGAGGAATACGAGCCTTATGAGGCCGAGAAAATTCCCGATGACCGAGCTTTGACTAACCTTTTGGACGGCGAAGTGCAAAATGAGAGCGGCGGTCAGCTTTTGCAGAGCAGCCTTGAAAAGACCGACATGGGGGATTTCTATCTATGCACATACAGGGCGGAGTGCCTTGAAAAAATACAATCGGTATAACACGGAGGAACTTTATGGCAGAATACATCGTGAATCTCGAGAGGGCGGGAGACGATACGGCGCTTTTCGGGGCGCTGGATGAAAACATAAAAGAGATAGAGAAGAGCTTCAATGTCGCCGTCATCAACCGAGACACCACGGTAAAGATAACGGGCGATGAGGAAAATGTCTATCTCGCTCAAAAGGCGGTAGAGGAGCTTTTGAGACTTATAAACAAGGGCGAGACGATAAACCATCAGATGCTCAGCTATGTCATATCCCTTGTAAAGGCGGGCAGGGAGGAATCCCTCAAAGAGATAGGCAAGGGCGTGGTGTGCGTCACATCGAGGGGCAAGGTGGTAAAAGCCAAAACGGTGGGACAGCAGAAATACTTAGACGCCATATCAAAAAACACCATAGTTCTCGGCATAGGCCCCGCAGGTACCGGCAAGACATATCTGGCGGTGGCTCAGGCCGTCGCCGCTTTCAGGGAGAAAAAGGTAAACAAGATAATCCTCACAAGACCTGCCGTCGAGGCAGGCGAAAAGCTGGGATTTTTGCCCGGCGACCTTCAGAACAAGGTCGATCCCTATCTGAGACCTCTCTACGACGCCCTTTTCGACATGATGGGCGCCGAAAGCTATCAGAATTACTTTGAAAAGGGAAACATCGAGGTGGCTCCTCTGGCTTACATGAGGGGCAGAACCCTTGACGACAGCTTTATAATACTGGACGAGGCTCAGAACACCACTCCCGAGCAGATGAAGATGTTCCTCACCCGTATGGGCTTCAATTCAAAGGTGGTCATCACCGGCGACATAACCCAGACCGACCTGCCCGACGGCAAGACATCGGGTCTCAGAGTCGCCATGCGAGTGCTCAAAGACATAAACGACATAGCCATATGCCAGCTGACAGCCGCCGATGTTGTGAGACACGAGCTGGTGCAGAAGATAATAGTGGCATATGACAAATATGAAAAGGAAACAGCCGCAAAGCGCGAAAAGAGAAAGTTTGTGAGAAAAGATGTCAAAAAGAGTTAAAGTCGCCAAAATATCCATAGGCGTCATCGGAAAAGAGAGCACCCGCAACAGGCACGGCGAGGAGCTTGCCAAAAAGTGCATACTCAGGGCCATAGGCACATATCTGCCGGGGGAAAATGTCGAAGTCGACATAACCATGACCGATAAAGATCAGATTAGAGAGATAAACAGCGGCAAAAGAGGTGTGGACAAGGTGACCGATGTGCTGTCTTTCCCCCTCCTTGATATGAGAGAGGGCGTGCCCATTCACGGAATACAGAGAGAGCCTGACGGTTCGGTACTTTTGGGAGATATACTCATGTGCTACGACAGGGTGAAGGAGCAGGCAGAGGAATACGGACACGGTGAGGACAGGGAGTGCGCCTACCTTGCGGTTCACAGCGTGCTGCACCTTCTCGGCTTTGACCATGAGGACGAGGGCGAGATGAAGAAAAATATGAGAAAGGCCGAAGAGGATATTTTAAGTCATATCCTCTAAAAGGGTGAAGATATGGAAATGATAAAGACAGGCATGTTTTCGGTGGTGGGACGCCCCAACGCGGGAAAATCCACCCTTACCAATGCCCTTGTGGGCGAAAAGATAGCCATAGTTACAAACAAGCCCCAGACCACGAGAAACAGGGTCACGGGTATTATAAACAGCGATGATTATCAGATGGTGCTACTTGACACACCTGGCCTTCACAAGGCGAGAAACCGCCTGGGAGACTACATGGTGGAGATAATAAACGAGACCGTGTCGGAGGGCGACGCCGCCCTTCTCGTCGTCGAGCCTGTGGCAAAGATAGGAGTGCCCGAGCAGATGCTCATAGACCGCATAAAGGCCCTCGGCATAGGCTCCATACTGGCAATAAACAAGTGCGACACCATAAAGCAGGACGATGTGCTGGCTGTTATCGCAGAGTATTCAAAGGCCCACGATTTTTCGGCAATAGTGCCAATTTCGGCAAGAAGGGGAAAGAACATAGACATTCTCCTCGATGAGATGAAAAAGCTGTGCATAGATTCCCCCCGTCTCTACCCCGAGGACATGGTGACCGACCAGAGCGAAAGCCAGATGATAGCCGAGATAATAAGGGAAAAAGTGCTTTTGTGTCTGGGCGAGGAGATACCCCACGGCGTCGCCGTCGAGATAGAGAGACAGGAGACGAGAAAGAGCGGAGCGAGAGTGATAAACGCCGCCATAAACTGCGAGAAAAAGTCTCACAAGGGCATGATTTTGGGCAAGCAGGGCTCAAAAATAAAGGAGATAGGAACAAAGGCACGAGAGGACATAGAGAAGATGCTGGGCGTGCCCGTGCATCTTGAAATATGGGTCAAGGTCAAGGAGAACTGGAGAGACAATCCCAATTCGGTAAAAGGCTTTGGCTACGAAAGGTAGAATTGCCAAAAATTTTAACGGTTTATTTTGCCGCCGCCGCAAAAAATAGATACAAATAATTACAGGCGGTGAAGATATGAACGACCGTGAAAAAGCATGGCAGAAATTTAAGAAAAGCGGAAAGATAAAGGATTATCTCGAGTACAGAAGCTTCAAGGAGGAGGAAAGTTGACGGAAAACGCAAAGGGCGTAGTGATTCAGTCGTCTCTATATAAAGATAACGACAGGATAATCACCATACTGACCGACAATATGGGCAAAGTATCGGCGAGAGCCAGGTCGATAGGGCGTAAAAACAGCGGCCTTGCCGCCGCCGTCCAGCCCTTTACATACAGTTCTTTCGTCCTCTACAAAAACGGCAAGAATTTCTCGGTGAACGAGGCCGACATAATAGAGCAGTTTGCAGGCATGGCGGTGGATTTGGAAAAAAACGCCCTCGCCGCATACTTTTGCTCCCTGGCATCGTTTTTTGAGGAAAACGACGAGGACAGCGGCGAGTTTCTGCGCCTTATGCTCAACAGCTTTTACGCTCTTGACCGTGACATCGCCCCTGTTTGGAAGGTGAAGGCGGTGTTCGAGATAAAATGCGCCGTAATTTGGGGATATTCCCCATCTCTGACGGCGCTGTCGCCTTTAAAAGACAGTTTTTACATAAGCTGCGGCGACGGCTCTCTGTCGTCCTTTATGCCCAAAGAAGGCGGCACGGAGTTTGACAAAAGCGCCCTTGCCGCTTTAAGCTACATTATAAAGGCAGACATGAAAAAGATGCTGTCCTTTAATGTGGATGATGTGAGGGGAAAGATGCTTTCCGACTTTGCGAGAGGATATATACTAAATAAAACAGAATACAAGCCGAGGGCTTTGAGCTTTTACGAGAGCCTCGGCGATATGCCGAAAGGTGTTATCAAATGACAGATTTACAGAAAAAATCACTTAATACCATAGAGCTTTACAAGGTGCTCGACATGCTGGCATCCGAGGCTGCCAGTCAGAAAGCCAAGGAGAGGGCGAGAGAGCTCACTCCTGCCGTCACTCTCTTTGAGTGCGAAAGGCTTTTGAATCAGTGCGCCGACGCAGTAAAGCTCATGGGATTTTACGGCAGCCCCTATTTTGCAGGTGTCACCGATGTCACCGAAAGCGTAAAGAGGGCAGACATGGGCGGACTTTTGAACCACAGGGAGCTTATGAATGTGGCTTCCCTGCTTGCCGCCGTCAGGGGCTGCAAAAACTATATTGAAAACAACAAAAACGGTCCCACATGCCTCGACGGCATGTTCCAAAGGCTTTCGGGCAACAGATTTTTGGAGGACAAGATAAACTCCGCCATAATCAGCGAGGAGGAGATGGCAGACACCGCCAGCACCGAGCTTTACGACATACGCAAGTCGATACGCCGCTGCTCGGGCAAGGTCAAGGAGGTTCTCAATAAAATAATTACCTCCCCAACCTACTCCAAAATGCTCCAGGAAAATATAGTAACTCTCCGTTCGGGCCGCTATGTTGTGCCTGTAAAGAGCGAGCACAAGGGGGCTTTTCCCGGACTTGTCCACGACATGAGCTCCTCGGGAGCGACTCTTTTCATAGAGCCTTTGTCTGTTGTCGAGATAAACAACGAGATAAAGACCCTTATGAGCGCCGAGCAGAAGGAGATGGAGAGGATTCTCTATGAGCTTTCGGCAGATGTGGCTCAGTTCGGCACGGGAATATGCGACGATTATGAGATAATGTGTCAGCTCGACCTGATATTCGCAAGGGGCAAGCTGGCCTATAAGATGGAGGGCAACAGACCGACCGTCACCGACAAGGGCGAGACCAATCTCATAAACGCCCGTCACCCCCTTCTCGACAGAAAGACCGCCGTGCCCATAAGCATAGGCGGAAGCCATGATACAGTCATCGTCACAGGCCCCAACACCGGCGGCAAGACGGTCAGCATAAAGACCCTGGGCCTTTTGACCGCTATGACCCAGTGCGGCCTTTTCATACCTGCCGCCGAGACGAGCAGCGTCAGGATAATGGAGAGCATATACGCCGACATCGGCGACGAGCAGAGCATCGAGCAGAGCCTGTCCACCTTTTCCAGCCACATGACCAACATCGTGGAGATCCTCAAGCAGGCGGACGCGGGGTCGTTGGTGCTGCTGGATGAGCTGGGGGCGGGCACGGACCCGGTGGAGGGCGCGGCGCTGGCCATGAGCATCCTGGAGGAGCTCCACAGCCGGGGCTGCCGCACCGTGGCCACCACCCACTATAGCGAAATCAAGGCCTTTGCCCTGACCCGGGCGGGCATGGAAAACGCCTCCATGGAGTTTGACGTGGACCGGCTGTGCCCCACCTACCGGCTGTTCATCGGCATCCCGGGCAAGTCCAACGCCTTTGAGATCTCAAAGCGCTTGGGCATGGAGGAGCGGCTGATCGAAAAGGCCCGGGAATATCTCAAGGGCGAGGACGTAAAATTTGAGGACGTGATCTCCGGGGCGGAGGCCCAGCGCCGCCGGGCGGAGGAGGAACGCCGGCTGGCTGCGGCGGAGCGGGACGCCACCGCCAAGCTGCGGGAGGAGATGGAAAAGCAGCGGGCCAGGCTGGAAGGGGAGCGGGAAGGGCTACGGGCCAAGGCCCGGGAGGATTCCCGCCGGCTGGTGAACGAGACCCGGGAGGAGATGGAAAAGCTGGTGGCGGCCATCCGGGCCATACCGGGGCTGGACCAGCGGGCGGCGGACCGGGGGATCCAGCGATCCCGGGGCGCTTTGCGCAAGCGGGAAG